>NZ_JBXQQB010000003.1:0-427212 GCF_057220535.1 Kitasatospora sp. NEAU-CNBT7
CGCCGTCACGGACTGACGGCGAGCACCAGGTACGCGGCCAGGATCGCCAGGTGGACGCCGCCCTGCAGCGGGGTCGCCCGCTGGGGGGTGACGGTCAGCGTGCCGACGGCGACGGTCAGCGCGAGCAGCACCATGTGGGTGGCCCCGAGGCCCAGCAGCAGCGGGCCGGACAGCCAGGCCGAGGCGACCGCGACGGCCGGGATGGTCAGGCCGATGCTGGCCAGGGCCGAGCCGAGCGCCAGGTTGAGGCTGGTCTGCACCTGGCCGCGGGAGGCGGCCCGCACCGCGGCGATGGTCTCCGGGAGCAGCACCAGCAGGGCGATCACCACCCCGACCACGGCGGCCGGCAGGCCCGCGGCCGCCACCCCCCGCTCGATGGTGGGGGAGACGCCCTTGGCGAGGCCGACCACCGAGGTCAGCGCGACCGCGAGCAGGGCCGCCGAGGCGAGGGTGGTGCGCTGCGTCGGGCGGTCGCCGTGGTCGGCCGGGTCGAGCAGGTCGCCGGCGGGGGTGACCGGCAGGAAGTACTCGCGGTGGCGGACCGTCAGGGTGGCGACGAACAGGCCGTACAGCACGATCGAGGCGCTCGCCGCGTAGACCAGCTGGGTCGGGTTGAACTGCGGGCCCGGGGTGCTGGTGGTGAAGGTCGGCAGCACCAGGCTCATGGTGGCCAGGGTCGCGATGGTGGCGAAGGCGGCTCCGGTGCCCTCGGAGTTGAAGACCGCGACCCGGTGCTTGAGCGCGCCGACCAGGATGCACAGCCCGAGGATCCCGTTGCAGGTGATCATCACGGCGGCGAAGACGGTGTCCCGGGCGAGGCCCGCGCTCTTGTCGCCGCCGTCGGCCATCAGCGTGACGATCAGGGCGACCTCGATCACGGTCACCGCGACGGCCAGCACCAGCGACCCGAACGGCTCACCGACCCGGTGCGCGATCACCTCGGCGTGGTGGACCGCCGCGAGCACCGCCCCGGCCAGGAAACAGGCCACCACCGCCACCACCGGGCCCGGCAGCGAACGCTTCCAGGTCAGCAGCAGCAGGACCAGGGCCAGCACCGGCACCACGGTGGTCCACTGCGCGGCGAGCGGGCGGATCCGAGTGATCATGCCGTCGAGCTTGGCAGACCGGCGACCCCCGGCCGGGAAGTGACACCCGCTCGAGCGGCGGCGCCCGGCCGACGCACCGTCAGCCGGAGCCCGGGGCCCGCGAGGGGAAGCCGAAGCGCACCGGGACGCCCGGCGAGTACAGCACGCTGCACGGCTCGCCGCCGACCCCGGGCAGCCCGGCCGCCGCGATCAGGTCCTCGTCCAGGTCGAGCAGCCGGGCCCGGTGCAGCGGCCAGCGCGGATGCACGTTCGGCAGGTACAGCGGGCGGCCCGCGAAGGAGCTGTGCAGCCCCCAGCGGGCGGTCAGGAAGTGCTCCAGCGGGGTCGGTTCCGCCAGCTCGGGCCCGACCTCGACGGTGATCCGGCTGCGCGCCCCCCGCGGCCCCGGCCAGCGCCGCGCACTGGTGTACGTGACCGTGTCGCCCTCGTGCCGGACGGCCATCCGCGCCCACACGTACGGCAGCCGGAAACCGGCCCTGGCCGCCAGCACCGGGACCAGCCGGGACGCCTCCAGCGAACGGAACACCACCCCGCGCCGCCCGTGCCGGTCCACCGAGTACAGCCGGACGTTGGTCTCCGGGAAGGTCCCCAGGTACGGCAGTCCGGGTAGGCCGAACCAGCCGATCCGGTGCATCCGGAACGCGACCAGCCCGACGTGGCTCACCCCGTCCACGGTGTCCGGCCGGGCCCCGGCCGGCAGCAGCGGGGCGACCCGCTCCGGCTCCACCTCCCAGTGCAGGAAGGTCAGATCCAGCCATGACTGGGTGAGCAGCGTGGCGCCGACCGCGCGCGGCGGCCCGGGCGTGACGGGCTCCGGGGGAGCGGGCTGGATGGCCACGGCCGCGATCCTACGCCCCGGCCGCGCCGCCCCGGCCGGCCCGGGCCGGGCGGGGAACGTCCGGTGGCGCCCCGGCCGGGCCGGGAGCGGCCGTCACCGGCGCAGCCGGTCGTTCAGCCGGGCGGCCTGCCGGGTCAGGTGGTCGCGCTCGGCGAGGTCGGGTGCGCGGTGGGCGGCCTCGGCGTACAGCCGGGCCGCGGTCGCCAGGTCGCCGTCCCGCTCGTGCAGGTACGCCGCCACCGCGGTGTGGCGGGGCAGCGTGTCGTCCAGCGCCGCGAGCGCCGCGAGGCCCGCGCGCGGGCCGTCCGCCTCCCCGACGGCCACCGCCCGGTTCAGCCGGACGACGGGGCTGCCGGTCAGCCGGACGAGCTCGTCGTACCACTCGACGATCTGCACCCAGTCGGTCTCCTCGGCGCTCGGCGCGTCCGCATGGAGGGCCGCGACGGCGGCCTGGGCCTGGAACTCGCCCAGCCGGTCGCGGGCGAGCGCCGCCTGGAGGACCGCGACACCCTCGGTGATCGCCCGGGTGTCCCACCGGCCGCGGTCCTGCTCGGCCAGCGGCACCAGGGCGCCGTCCGGGGCGGTCCGGGCGGCCCGCCGGGCGTGGTGGAGCAGCATCAGCGCCAGCAGGCCCGCCACCTCGGGATGGTCGATCGCGGCCGCCAGCTGCCGGGTGAGCCGGATGGCCTCGGCGGACAGGTCGACGTCGCCCGAGTAGCCCTCGTTGAAGACCAGGTAGAGGACGCGCAGCACGGTGGAGACGTCGCCCGGCCGGTCGAACCGCACACCGGCCACCGTGCGCTTGGCCCGGCTGATCCGCTGCGCCATGGTCGCCTCGGGCACCAGGTAGGCCCGGGCGATCTGACGCGTGGTCAGCCCGCCGACGGCGCGCAGCGTGAGCGCGACCGCCGACGACGGGGTCAGGGACGGGTGGGCGCACAGGAAGTAGAGCCGGAGCGTGTCGTCCAGGGCGGGCGCCGGCCCGGGCGGCGGCTCCTCCTCGAGGCGGTCCTCCCGACGGCGGCGGGCGGTGTCCGCCCGCGTCGCGTCGAGGAACCGGCGCCAGGCCACCGTGACCAGCCAGCCCTTCGGGTCCCGCGGGGGGTCGGCGGGCCAGGCCCGGACGGCCTCGAGCAGGGCGTCCTGGACGGCGTCCTCGGCCGCCGCGAAGTCGGCTCCGCGGCGGACGAGGATGCCGAGCACGCTCGGCGTGAGTCTGCGGAGCAGTGCTTCGTCCATCGACCGGGTCAGTCGGTGATGGTGGGCGGCGCGGCCATGAGCGGGCGCAGCTCGAGCCACTCGTGGATCGGCTCGCCGCCCGCACCCGGGGCGGCCGACAGCTCCCCGGCCAGCTCGACGGCGCGTTCGTGGCTGTCGACGTCGATCACCATCCAGCCGGCGATGAGGTCCTTCGTCTCGGCGAACGGCCCGTCGGTCACCGGCGGGCGGCCCTCGCCGTCGTAGCGGACCCAGGTGCCCTCGGGGGCGAGCCCCTGGGCGTCGACGAACTCGCCGCTCTTCTCGAGGCGGGCCGCGAAGTCGTGCATGTACTGGATGTGCGCCGAGATCTCCTGCGGGGTCCACCGGTCCATCGGGACGTCGTTGACCGCGGCCGGGGCGCCGCGGTAGTGCTTGAGCAGCAGGTACTTGGCCATGGTGTCTCTCCTCGGTGCTGATGCGACCCATTGTGGTCGCGTTCACCCCTGGGACGGAGCCGGTCCCGGTTTCTCGACACACCTGCCGGACTTTCTCCGCCGGATTTCTCGCAGCCTCCGCCGGGACGCCGGAGCGTGCCGCCGACCCGGCCCGCCGGGGCGGCGGGGAGCGGCGGTCAGTCGGTGACGAGCTGCAGGAACGGCGCGAAGGCCGGGTGCTCCCGGCCGTCCAGGTCGACGGCGAGGCCGGGCCGGCCGGACGGCTGCCACAGGGCCAGCGAGAGCGGGCCCGCCGCGCCCGTGACGGCCGCGGTCACGTCCAGGCCGATCCAGTCGGCGGTGGTGGAGATCGGGCCGCCGCCGAGCGCCGCACCGAGGGCCGGGGAGCGGTTCCAGGTGACGGCCGCCTCCGTCCAGCCGCCGGAGGCCGCGAAGCACTGCACCGCGGTCTGCGTCCCGTCGGTGTCCGCGACCGCGCCGTGCACCCAGAGCACCGCCCGCCGCACCTCGCCCGCGAGGGCCGGGAGGTCGAAGCCGAACAGCGCCCGCCGGTCGAAGCCGCTGCCGGGGGTGCCGGTGCTCTTCACGGTCAGGGTGGTGGCGGTGCCGTAGTTGGTGTCACCGTACGGGCCGTCCCGCAGGTACGCGTCCCGCGCCGCGGGGACCAGCACCGCCCGGGCCGGCCGCGTGCCGGAGCCGGCCGGACGCAGCGTGACGGTCCGGGAGGCGCCCTGCGCGCCGCCGGTCTCGACCAGCAGGGTCACGGCCGCGCCGAGCCCGAGCGCGGTCACCCCCGGCCCCGGCTCGGCGCTGCCCCAGCCGGGCCGGGCGACGGTGACCCGGACGGTGGCGGCGGTCCTGGACGGGTCGCAGACGGTCACCGTCAGCGTCCCGTCCCGCTCCCGCAGCAGCACCGAGGACGGCGCCGACGCGGTGATCGGACCGGCCGTCCCGGCGGCGAAGAAGTTGGCCGCGGTCACGCCCGAGGCGGAGTCCGAAACGGCCTGCACCGCTGGGGAGTTGGCGAGCACGGAGACGGTCGGCGCGGCCGACCGGGCGGCCGCCGCGGCGGCGTCCGCGCCCGGCATCAGCTGGTAGTGGTAGCCCGCCCCGGCCGGGTCGGTGCCGTGGTCGATCCACAGCGTCAGATAGCGCCGGGTGATCGGATCGGCCGCGCCGCCGCCGTTGATGTCGTGCCAGCTGCCGGTCCGCGCCTCGCACAGCGCGTCCACCGCGGCGCCGTCCGGGAACAGGTAGGCGCCGGCCCCGGCCAGCGCCATCCAGCGCGCCGCCGGGAAGCGCGCCCCGCGCCCGGGCGTGCCGGGCTGCGCCGCGCCGTCCACGGTCAGCGCGGGCGTCCCGGCGGCGCCGAGATTGCGGTTGTCGACCACGGTCCGCACCGCGGCGCCGTCGGCGCAGGAGATCCCGGCCCCCAGGCAGACCACCGCATCGTCCAGCAGGAACCACGACGTGCGGCCGCGCAGGGTCGACGACAGCCCGCGCAGGTCCTGTCCGACGGCCGCGTAGGTGCCGTCGCAGGCGCCGCCCGCCCACAGGGAGTCGGGCCGGGCCTCGCCCCAGGACCCGCCCTCGGCGTCCGCCAGGGGCTTGGCGGAGACGGTGGTGCCGGGCAGCCGGTACGGGTCCACGGTGGGCCAGAAGGCGTCCGAGTACTGGCCGTTGCCGAAGGAGGAGCCCCACCAGGAGAGCATCCCGCTGCTGCTGTGCCAGCCGCGCAGATGCTCGCCGTTGCCGGTCTCGTAGAACGAGGTGCGGGCCGAGCACAGGCTCAGCGAGGCCGCCCAGCCGGCCCGGCGGACCACCGCGCGGTCCATCCCGAACACCACCGCCCCGGCCGGCTCCGCCGAGCCGGTCACCGACCGGTCGGCCAACAGGCGCTCGGCCCTGGCGAGTTCGGGCACGTCGACATAGCCGTCGGCCAGGTACGGACGGTACCCGTCCCGGGCGATCCAGCCCTTCACCATCGCCCGCCAGCCGGCCGACTGCCCGGCCGGGGCCGCACCCGAGTCCGCGAGGCGCAGGATGTGGCTCATCAGCGCGTGCCCGCGGGTGTGGTCGTCCTGCTGGAGGTGGCGCTGGTCCGAGCCCTGCGAGCCCCGGCTGACCGCCCGCCCGGCGACCGCGTCCATGGCCAGCCCGTTGAACACGAACGGCGCGTACGCGCGGGTCACCGCGTCGAAGACGTTCTGCCGCAGCGGGTCCGTCACCTCCCAGGGCGACCCCGCCAGCAGCCCCAGCAGCCGGCTCAGCCCGCCCATCAGCACCTCGCCGTACGAGCCGGTGTACGGCACCGAGGTGTGCTGCACGAACGAGCCGTCCGCGTACAGGCCGTCCCCGGCCAGCACGTACGGGAAGACCGGCGACAGCGCGGCGGAGGCGGTGGCGAGCTTGGCGGCGCTGCGGCCCAGCACACCGCGCACGGCCAGCACCCGGCACAGGTCGACCCGGTTGGCGCCGGTGCTGGTCTCCGCGTACACCGCCACCTTGTCGTCCGGGACGGCCCGGTCGACGGCGGCGCAGTAGGCCGCCACCTGGTCGGGCGTCAACCGGTCGTGGAGCAGGACCACGGTGTCGAGCAGGGCCTGCGGGGCGCCGATCTGCCAGTCCCACCAGTTCCCGTACGCGGTCGCGGTGGGGGTGAAGGCGCGGGTGTGCAGGTGGTCGAGGCCGGTGGCGACGGCGGCGGCGAGCGCCGGGTCGCCGGTGCGGCCGGTGCCGGGCTGCGCCCAGGCCAGTGCCAGGGTGCGGAGCCGGACGTAGCCGGCGGTGATGTTGGCGGAGGCGGTGCCGAGCGGGAGGTCGGGCCACAGCGCGCCGGGGGCCGGTGCCATGGTGTCCAGCGCGGTGCCGGCCCGGGCGCCGAGGGCGGCGAGGGCCCGGTCGTAGGGTGCGGCGGTGGCGTCGAAACCGGTGCCGGTGAGCAGCTCGCGCCAGCGCTGCCGCAGCGTGTCGTAGGGGTCGGCGGGGGTGCCGGCGGCCGCGTCGGTGGTGCCCGCCGTGCCGGAATCGAAGGCGCGGGCGGCCGCCCAGGACCCGGCCAGGGCCACCGCGGCGGTGCCCCCGGCCCGCAGCAGCCGGCGACGGGTCAGCGCGGGCGCGGCGCCGGGACGACCGGCCGGTCCGTCGGCGGCCGGGCCGGCCGCGGGGGCGGTGTCCATGGGGCCTCCAGGCCGGGAGGACCGGGACGGGGACGGTGGCGGTGGCGGTGGCGCGGGCGGGCCCGTGCCCGCCGCTCCGGTCGCGGACGACGGTAGGCGCCTTCCCGCCGCGCGTCAAAGCTGCTCGCGACCCGTGGCCCTCGCAGACCGTCCCGGCGGCGGCCCGGCCGACATGGCGGCGAATATGACCCCGGCTCAGCACCGCACCGGGCTATGGTTCGCGCAGGGGTCGAGGGCAGCCGCCCACGACCGGGAGGCCCTTCGCGGGAACGGTACTGGGGAGCAGCGATGAGGTTCGGAGTAATCGGCACGGGCACCGTCGGCCGGACGCTGGCGGCGAAACTGGTCTCGCTCGGCCACCAGGTCACGATCGGCTCCCGGACCAAGGACAACGCGGCCGCCAACGAGTGGGCGGACCGCTCCGGACCGTACGGCCACGCCGGGACCTTCACCGAGGCCGCCGAGTTCGGCGAGGTGGTGATCAACGCGACCGCGGGCACGGTCGCGCTGTCGGCGCTGCGGCTGGCCGGTGCCGGCCCGCTGGCCGGCAAGGTGCTGATCGACGTCTCCAACCCGCTGGTCTTCTCCGCCACCGGCGAGGTCAGCCTGGACCCGGTCAACACCGACAGCGTCGCCGAGCAGATCCAGCGGGAGTTCCCGGACGCCCGGGTGGTCAAGGCGCTGAACACGGTCAACGCCGACGTGATGGTCGACCCGGCCCGCCTGCCCGGCACCCACAACCTGTTCATCGCCGGGGAGGACCCCGAGGCCAAGGCCGTGGTGCGGGCCCTGCTGGTGGAGTTCGGCTGGCCGAGCGCCGCCGTCCTCGACCTCGGCGGCATCACCGCGGCCCGCGGCCTGGAGATGCTGATGCCGTTCTGGCTCGACCTGATGCGGCACTTCGGGCACGTCGACTTCAACTACTCGATCACCACCGCCGACTGACCGCCACCACCCGCCGCCGCGACCGACCACCCACGGGGACACCGATGACCGATCAGAGCCCACCGCCCTTCGAGCCGCTCGACGAGGACTGGCGGACCGCCCTCGCCGTGGTCGCCCACCCCGACGACATGGAGTACGGCGCCGCCGCGGCGGTCGCCCGCTGGACCTCCCAGGGCAAGCGGGTGGTCTACGTGATGGTGACCAGCGGCGAGGCGGGCATCGACTCGATGGACCCGCAGGAGTGCCGCACCGTCCGGGAGCAGGAGCAGATCGCCTCCGCCGCCCTGGTCGGCGTCGACACCGTCGAGTTCCTCGGGTACCCGGACGGCACGGTCGAGTACGGGCTGCCGCTGCGCCGGGACATCGCCCGCGCGGTCCGGCGGCACCGGCCGGAGATCGTGATCACCACCAACTTCCGGGACACCTACTTCGGCTCGTTCCCGAACCAGGCGGACCACATCGCCACCGGCCGGGCCACCCTGGACGGCGCCCGCGACGCCGGGAACCGCTGGGTGTTCCGCGAGCTGACCGCCGAGGGCCACCAGCCGTGGGACGGCGTCCGCCAGGTCTGGGCGGCCGCCTCGCCGCAGGCCCGGCACGCGGTGGACACCACCGAGCACTTCGACCGCGGGGTGGCCTCGCTGGAGGCGCACGGGGCGTACCTGGCCGGGCTCGGCGGCGCGATGGCCGACGCCCGCGGTTTCCTGGACGGGATCGGCCGGGCCACGGGGGAGCGGCTCGGGACGCGCTACGCGTCGTCCTTCGAGGTGGTACCGCTGCGCGGCTGAGCGGCGCCGGGCCGGGCGGGCCGGTCGCCGGCCCCGGCCCGCCCGCGGCGCAGCAGCCACCGGACCGGCAGCGCGAGCACCAGCAGGCCGAGCGCGGCCAGCAGGTAGAACTGGTAGCGCACGGCCCGGTCGTACAGCGCGGCGATGTTGTCGCCCGCCAGGTAGCCGGCGCCCGCCCAGACGCCGACCCACAGCACGGCGCCCGCGACGTTGGCGGCGAGGAAGCGGTGCCAGGGCATCCGGGCGGCGCCCGCCACGATGCCGTTGGCCTGGCGCAGCCCGTCCACGAACCGGGCGACCAGCACCAGCTGGCTGCCGCGCCGTTCGAAGAAGTGCTCGGCGCGGGCCATCCGCGCGGGGGTGAGCCGCAGGTAGCGGCCCCAGCGCCCGACGAAGGCGGGGCCGCCGCGGCGGCCGATCAGGTAGCCGAGGCAGTCCCCGGCGACGGCCGCCAGTACGGCGATGGCCGCCACGGCGGCGATCGAGAGGCGGCCGGTGCCGGCGTAGACCGCGGCCAGCACCAGGATGGTCTGGCCGGGGACGGGTACGGCGCAGTTGTCCAGGAACACCAAGAGGCCCACCGCCGGATAACCGTAGTCGTCCAGCAGCGGGGCCAGTTGGGCCAGCGGGCCGGGCAGGGACGAGGTCACGGTCGACAGCTCCCGGCAGGCGCCGGCCGTGCGGGGACTACCGGTGTTCCAGGTGCGGTTCGATGCTGGTGTCGGGCCCGGGGTAGATCAGGCCCTCGTGGCCGTCCTCGAACTGGACCAGGTACGGCGGGGCACCGTCGGCCCCCCGGACTTCGATGATTTCGCCTTGCCGGTCCTCCATGCCCACTGACCTGCTGTGGATGTGGAGCCGGTCGCCAACCATGGCCTGCATGCTGTGCTCCTGCTCTGCTCCGGGGAGACGGACGGACTGGTGTCTTCCACTGTGCTGCGCCCGGCTGGCCCGCGCAACGTGCCCCTCCGGCGTGGCGCGGGGATCGGGCCGTGCGGTGCGGCCGGGTCCGGCATGCCCGCGTCGGGATCCCGGTGCGCGCTGAATCTTGCAGACAGTCGTCCTGTTTTTGCGCACGTGTATGGACTTCGTGCGTTGACGGCTCGTAGTCTCGGCAAGCCCGGGGCGGCCACGGCCGTCGCCGGGTGCACCCACCCCCGAGCTCTCCCCCACCGAGCCGCAAGGATGTGCAGCCGCAGATGCAGCCACCACCCCGAACCCGCGGATCCCGTACCGTCGCGGCGCTCACCGCGACCGCGCTGGGCGCCGCCGGACTGCTGACCGCCGTACTGGCCAACGCCGGTGCGGCGCACGCCGCCGGCGTTCCAGCGCTGTCGCCGCTCGCCGTGCCGGGCCGCGGCGCCACGGTCCCGTTCGTCGAGCAGGAGGCCGAGTACGCGGCCACCAACGGCACCGTGATCGGCCCCGACCGGCTCTACGGGCACCTGCCCTCGGAGGCCTCCGGGCGGCAGGCCGTCACGCTGAACGCGCCCGGCCAGTACGTGGAGTTCACGCTGTCCGCGGCGGCCAACTCCATCGACTTCCGCTACAGCCTGCCGGACACCGCGGACGGCAAGGGGCGGGACGCCTCGCTCGACCTGCTGGTCAACGGCAGCAGGCTGAAGAGCGTCGACGTGACGTCCAAGTACAGCTGGTACTACGGTGGTTACCCGTTCAACAACAACCCGGGCGACACCAACCCGCACCACTTCTACGACGAGACCCGCACCCTGCTCGGCGCCACCTACCCCGCCGGGACGAAGATCCGCCTCCAGGTGGCCTCCACCGCGCAGTCACCGAGCTTCACCGTCGACCTGGCCGACTTCGAGAACGTGGCCGCGCCGATCGCCAGGCCCGCCGGGGCGCTCGACGTGGTCGCCGACTTCGGCGCCGACCCGACCGGCGCCACCGACTCCACCGCGAAGTTCCAGGCGGCGGTCGACGCCGGTCAGGCGCAGGGCAAGCCGGTCTACATCCCGCAGGGCAGCTTCACCCTCTACGACCACGTGATCGTGGACGGCGTCACGCTCACCGGCGCCGGCCCCTGGTACAGCGTGCTCGGCGGCCGGGACCCGGTGAACCGCTCGCACGCGGCCGGGATCTACGGCAAGTACGTGACCGCCGGCGGCCCGAGCCGGGGCGTCACGCTGAGGAACTTCGCGATCATCGGCGACATCCGGGAGCGGGTCGACGAGGACCAGGTCAACGCCATCGGCGGCGCGATGTCCAACTCGCTGATCGACAACCTCTGGCTCCAGCACACCAAGGTCGGTGCCTGGATGGACGGCCCGATGGACCAGCTCACCATCCGGAACAGCCGGATCCTGGACCAGACCGCGGACGGCGTGAACTTCCACACCGGCGTCACCAACTCGACCGTCACCAACACCTTCGTGCGCAACACCGGTGACGACGGGCTGGCCTCCTGGCCGCAGGACAAGCCGAACGTCAACGACAGCTTCACCCACAACACCGTGGTGCTGCCGATCCTGGCGAACAACATCGTCACCTACGGCGGCAAGGACTTCACCATCTCGGACAACGTCATGTCCGACACCATCACCAACGGCGGCGGCCTGCACATCGCCAACCGCTACCCCGGGGTGAACTCCGGCAGCGGCACCGCCGTCGCGGGTACCATCACCGCCGCCCGCAACACCCTGATCCGCACCGGAAACAGCGACTTCAACTGGAACTTCGGGGTCGGCGCGGTCTGGTTCAGCGGCCTCAACGAGCCGATCTCCGGCGCCACCGTCAACATCACCGACACCGACATCCTGGACAGCTCCTACGAGGCGATCCAGACCATCGAGGGCGCCGCCAACGGCATCAACTTCACCAACGTCACCATCAACGGCGCCGGCACCTACGCGATCCAGGCCCAGGCCAACGCCACCATGCGGTTCACCAACGTGACCGCCAGGAACATCGCCCAGGCCGCCACCCCGGTCCACAACTGCGTCGGCACCGGCTTCGCGATCACCGACGGCGGCGGCAACTCCGGCTGGAACACCGGCTCCACCTGCACCGGCACCTGGCCCGCACCGGTCTGGACGTACGACGGCGTGCCGGGCGGCGGTCAGGGGACCTCCTCGCCCAGCCCGTCCCCGTCCGGCTCCCCGTCCCCGTCGCCGTCCTCCTCGCCCTCGACGCCGGCCTGCCCCACCACGGGCAACCTGGCCCTGGGGCGTCCGGCGACCGCGTCCGGCTCCACCCAGGCCTACGGTGCGGGCAACGCGGTGGACGGCAATGCGGACACCTACTGGGAGAGCGCGAACAACGCGTTCCCGCAGTGGGTCCAGGTCGACCTCGGCTGCCTGCAGAACCTGGCCGCCGTGACCCTGAAGCTGCCGCCCGCCGCGGCCTGGGGTGCGCGCACCGAGACGGTCGCGGTGCAGGGGTCGGCGGACGGCGCGAGCTTCGCGACGGTGGTCGGTGCGGCCTCGTACGGCTTCGACCCGGCGAGCGGGAACACCGTCACGGTGAACCTGCCCGCGACCAGTGCGCGCTTCCTGCGGCTGACCTTCACCGCCAACTCGGGCTGGCCCGCCGGTCAGCTCTCCGAGCTCCAGGTGTTCGGCGGCACGGGGACCGGCTCGCCGTCGCCGTCCTCCTCGCCCAGTTCCCCGCCGCCGGCCTGCCCCACCGCGGGCAACCTGGCGCAGGGGCGTCCGGCGACCGCGTCCGGCTCCACCCAGACCTACGGCGCGGGCAACGCGGTGGACGGGAACGCGGACACCTACTGGGAGAGCGCGAACAACGCGTTCCCGCAGTGGGTCCAGGTCGACCTCGGCTGCCAGGCGGCGGTCAAGCGGCTGGTCCTCAAGCTGCCGCCGGCCGCGGCCTGGGGTGCGCGCAGCGAGACGGTCGCGGTGCAGGGGTCGGCGGACGGCGCGAGCTTCGCGACGGTGGTCGGTGCGGCCTCGTACGGGTTCGACCCGGCGAGCGGGAACACCGTCACGGTGAACCTGCCCGCGACCAGTGCGCGGTATCTGCGGCTGACCTTCACCGCCAACTCGGGCTGGCCCGCCGGTCAGCTCTCCGAGCTCCAGGTGTTCGGCTCCTAGCCGCACCCGCGGCAGGACATGCCGGTGCCCCGCGCACCCCTGGGTGGGGGTGGGCGGGGCGCCGGACGTGCGTCGTGCGTGGGCCTTACTTGGTGAGGCCGGCCTTGACGGAGCAGACCGGCCAGGCGCCGGGGCCCTGGGAGGCGAGGACCTTCTCGGCGACGTTGATCTGCTGGGCCTTGGTGGCGAGGTCGGCGCGCGGGGCGTAGGAGGTGCCGCCGAAGGCGGCCCAGGTGCTGTTGGTGAACTGCAGGCCGCCGTAGAAGCCGTTGCCGGAGTTGATCGCCCAGTTGCCGGTCGACTCGCACTGCGCGACCTTGTCCCAGGTGGAGGCCGGGGCGGCGGACGCCCCGGTGGCCGTGACGAGTCCGGCCACCGGCAGGGCGATGACCGCACCCGCCATGACGGCCATCCGAACGCGCTTGCGCTTGGTGGCGGTGGTGGTGGCAGCGGAAGTCTCGTTACGGAAAGTCAAAGTGAATCCTCTCGGAGTCCTCGGGGAAGGCGTGCCGCACCCGCCCCGCAAGGGGGCCCGGTCGGTCCGTCTCTACGCATGGCGGCCGGTCACGCAGGGTGCGGACCGTGCCGCCCTGGTCACCGCCTCCGCCGGTCCCGGCACGAGGCCGTCGGACGGGCGGGCACCGGCCGCGGCTCCGGTACGGGAGCGGGTGGTGCGCCAGGGGGTGAACCCGGGGAGTGCGCTGTGCACTGGTTTCGAAGCTACGGGCGCCCCGGGGGCGGCACAAGGATTTCCGGAGAAGTACCAGCTCAGCGCGGTGTTTCCGCAGGTAACACGGTGCCCGGACCCCCGATTTCACGGGCCCGGTCGCCGCCCGCCGGGGCCGCCGGAGGGCGTTCTGTGGCCCCGGTCACCGGGATCCGGCTGTGAGGCCGCGCGCATGGTCGACGCAGCGTGACGGCACCGCCGACGGCCGGTCAGCGTCCGAGGGGAGCCGCGATGGCCTGGGTCACATCCGGCCCGGGGCCCCGCTCAGGACCGGCTCACGGCCGCGCGGGCCCGGCGGCGGGGGAGGGGTCGGAGAGGTAGCAGCGCAGCAGCCGCTTGCACTCGGCAATCAGTGCCGGATCGCCGGCCGGGTCGGTGCGGAAGGCCAGTTTCAGGACGGCGTCCGCACACTCCAGGCCGACCCGGACGGCGAGTGGGAAGGAGGTGGGATCGAGCAGTCCGGCGCCGATCTCCTGGATCCGTAGTGCGACGGCCGCGTTGTTGTCGAGCTCCGGGCTGAGCAGGTGCTCGCCGTCGTCCAGCCCGGCGGCGGAGCGGTCGACCAGGCCGAAGTCGAGGTGCCCGAAGCCGGGCACGGCCCGCTTCATCGCCACGAACTCCTCGACGGCGAGATCCACGAACCCGGCCACGCCGGGCGGCGACTCGGCGGCGATCCGGCGGCCCAGCCGGTCGAGGTAGCGGTCCAGGTTCCGTTCGGCGAGCGCGGCGAGCAGGCTCTCCTTGCCGGAGAAGAACTGGTAGAGGGTGCCGATCGGCACCTGGGCGCGGTGCGCGACCTCCTTGGTGGTGAGCGCGGTCGCGCCGACCTCGTCCAGCAGCCCGGCGCAGGCGTCCAGCAGCCGTTCGTACCGCTCCAGGCTGCGCTGCTGCACCGGCCGTCGCCGTACCGTGCCCGCCTGTTCCCGCTCCCGCCCGCCCGTCTGCGCCGTCATGCGCTCACTCTGCCCCATCCGGCGCTCGCGGAGCCAATCCCCACCCGTCGCCGCCGGCGGCGGGGCACCGCGCGGCCGGGTCCGGCGCGCGCGTACGCCCCGGACCCCTGCGGGGAGGTCCGAGGCGAACTGCTCGGTGGTGCCTAGGCGGTGGTACGGGTCGTGCCCGCGCACAGGGCCCAGATCACGAAGGCGTCGATGGCGATCAGGATGATGGCCCAGAACGGGTAGTACGGCAGCCACAGGAAGTTCGCGATCATCGCGAGTCCGGCGACCGCGACGCCCACCACCCGGGCCCAGGTGGCGCCGCTGAACAGGGCCAGCCCGGTCAGCGCCAGGATCACACCGAGGATGAGGTGGATCCAGCCCCAGCCGGTGGTGTTCATCGAGAACGTGTAGTTGCGGGTGACGACCAGCAGGTCGTCCTTGGCGATGGCGGCGATGCCCTCGAAGATCGCCATGGTGCCACCGAAGATCATCATGACGGCGGCGAAGACGGTCCACCCCGTGGCCCAGGGCCGGCCGGTGGTCTGCGCCGCGCCGGTCCCGCCGACGTTGCTGGTCATGGTCCGAGCTCCTTCGAGTGCGCTGGTCACCCGGTCGGCGACCTTGTTCGGAGGCTCCACAACCAGGGTGCCACGCCTGTCACGGACCGCCACCTAGGAGACGGGCGGGGAGCGGTGGGTCAGGTGGTGATGGTGGCGACGGGCTCGAGGCCGTAGCTGCGGGCGTAGCCGTTCTCGGTGCCGACGAGGAGGTCGACGACCTCGAAGTAGCGGTCCCAGAACGGGGTTTCGCGCAGCGCGTCGATGAGGAGCCGGTAGGCGCGGTGGTCCTCGGCCTCCCACATCCAGACGTCGGTGACGCGGGCGGAGTAGAACTCGGTGTCGTAGAAGCGCGAGCGGACGCCGGTGGTCCTGGCCTCGATCACCGGCAGCACCTCGGTGGTGAAGGCGGCGACCCGCTGCGGGACGGTCAGGGCCAGCCACTCCGGCGTGGTCTTGACGAGCATGAACGCCGTGACCGGGGGTTCGGTGGTTCCGGTGGGCATCAGGGTGGCTCCAAAGGGGCGGATGTCAGGTTTCGGGGTTCAGGGTTTCGGGGTTCAGGAGAGGACGGCCGGCTTGAGGGTCCGGGCGCACCACTCCTCGAAGGTGGTGGCGGAGGCGGTGTCCGGGGTGCGGACCGCACCGGCGTCCAGGCCCTGGTCCTTGGCCCGCTTCATGTCGACGATGCCCTGGACGAAGACCTCGTTGAGCCCGTGGCCGACCAGGGTGGCGTACATCTCGTCGAGCGCCTGGCGCTCGTAGCGCACCGGCCGGCCGAACTGCTCGGTCATGATGCGGGCCAGGTCGTTGGGGGACAGGTCCTGCGGCCCGAGGACCGGGACGCTGCCGCTGCCGGTCCACGAGCGGTCCAGCAGCAGGCGGGCGGCCGTGGCCGCGATGTCGGCGGTGGCGACGAGCGGGGCCTTGCGGTCGGCGTCGGCGGAGTCGGTGAAGACGCCCCGGTCGCGGATCGAGTCGGCCTCCTCCAGCAGGTTCTCGAAGAACGACGGGTTGGCCAGGGCCCGGTAGGCGACGCCGCTGCCGGCGATGAGGTCGTCCAGGGCGAGGGAGGCGGTGACGAGACCGGCCCGGTCGGCGAGCGGGGTGCCGCGGCCGAGCGCGGAGACGCCGACGACATGGCCGACCCCGTGGGCGGCGAGCGCCCGCACGGCGGGTGCGCTGAAGCCGCTGTAGGCGTCGAACGGGGTCAGGGCGGCGTCCGGGGGCGCGAGCCAGAAGACGGCGTCCGCACCCGCGAAGGCCGCGTCGACGACCTCGGCGTCACCGTGCGAGCCGACGAACACCTCCACGCGTCCGCGGGCCTCCTGCGGGAGCCGGGCCGGGTCGCGGACGATCACGCGCAGCGCCTCGCCCGCGGCGGGGTCGGACTCCAGGAGGAGGGAGAGCAGGTGGCGGCCGATGTTCCCGGTGGGAGCAGTAATGACGATCATGAAAACCTCGTAGGTCGTGCCGGTCGGTACGTCCCTCATCCTGCTGAGGATCCAGGTGCTGCCACAATGGGAACTTCAGCACGGAATCATTGACCGGAACGGAATAATGCTGGTGAACAGCCCGGATGCGGCCCTCGACGCCAATCTCGCCCTCGCCCTGGACGCCCTGCTGACCGAACACAGCGTCACCCGGGCCGCCGCCCGCCTGCACACCTCGCCCGCCGCCATGAGCCGCACCCTCGCCCGCCTGCGCCGCACCCTCCAGGACCCGCTGCTGGTCAGGGCCGGGCAGCGGATGGTCCCCACCCCCCGCGCGCTGGCCCTGCGCGAGGAGGCCGCGGCCGTGGTCCGGAGCCTGCACGCCCTGCTCGGCCCCGCCACCGGCGTCGACCCCGCCACCCTCAGCAGCACCTTCACCCTGCAGACCGCCGACCTGGTCGGCGCGGCCCTGGCCCCCGGACTGCTGCGCCTCGCCGGGCAGGAGGCGCCCGGGGTGTCGTTCCGGCTGCGCGCCGAGGACTTGGAGGCCGGACCCGCGCTGCGCGACGGCCGGATCGACCTGGAGGTCGGCTCGATCGACCACGTGGACCCTGAGACGAGGGTCGAGGAACTGGTCACCCTCCGCATGGTGGCGGCCGTCCGGCCGGGCCACCCGCTGACCGAGGGGCCGCTGACCCCGGCCCGGCTCGCCGCCGCCCAGCACGTCGCGGTCAGCCGCCGCGGCCGCTTCACCGGCCCGCTCGACACCGCCCTGGCCGAGCAGAACCTCCGCCGGCGGGTCGGCGTCGTCCTCCCCGGCCACCTGGCGGCGATGGCCCTCGCCGCCCGCACCGACCTGGTCTGCCTGGTGCCCGCCGCACCACCCGGCGCCGCCCCCTCCCCGCTCACCGGTGACGCCACCGCCCTCGGACTTCAACTCCTGGACATACCAGTGGCGTTGCCGCCCGTGACCATCGGCATGGCCTGGCACCCCCGGCACGCGGCCGACCGGGCCCACCACTGGCTCCGCAACGCCGTCCGCCGCACCCTGTGCACCCCCGGGAGCCCGACCGCATGACCCCCCCGCCGGTGCGCAGCGGTCACCCGGGGCCGGCGGCGAGGCGGACGACCGTCAGGTAGCCGCGGCGGGGCGGGGACCCGAGCCACAGGCCGACGGGCAGGTCACGGCCCAGGACGTCCAGCACCTCGGCGGCGGGATGGCCGAAGAGGTCGATGCCGTCGAGGACGACCGGGGTGACCGCGGGACCGCAGGAGGCCGGCCGGGCGCGGCTGAGCACGATGCTGCGCAGCAGCGGTTCGGCGGGTTCGAGGGCGTCCCAGTCGACCTCGTCGGAGCCGGTGGCGAGTTCGACGTCGTGGTGCCGCGCGGTGCGGCTCCAGGTGGCGTCCAGCATCGGGACGGCCCGGGCGTCGCCGAGTGCGGCCAGCGTCCGGCCGGTGGCCCGGTCGTCCAGGCCGAAACGGAGCAGGCCGGCGCCGGCGGGCAGGACGACCCCGGTGCCGGGGAGCAGTTCGAACACCGGCCGATCCTGCCGCGCCCGCCCGGACCGGGGCAAACCGGGGCCGTGGTCAGGCCGGGGCGTCGTACCCGGCCGCCAGCGCGGAGAGCGAGATCGGGGCACGGGGTGCGGGCAGGGCGGCCAGCTTGCGGCGGCGGGCGTGGCGGACCAGGTCCTCGGGCGTCAGGCCGGCGACGGCCGTGCGGACGTGGTCGAGCAGCGCGGCCGCCGCGGCCAGGACGGCGTCGTCGTCCAGCGGACGGGACTCGATCTTCATGGCGGCGCCCGAGAGCTTCTGCAGGCTGCGGAACAGGTCGCCCAGGTTGATCTCCCGGACGGTCAGCGACAGGTGGACCGACAGGCCCTCGTTGCCGACCGCCTGGTGCGCGAACCCCCGCGGGATGTACAGGACTTCACCGGCCCGCAGGGTGGTCCGCAGCACCTCGGCCGGCGGTTCGCCGTCGACCCGCCCGTGCCGCCAGTGGCCGTCCGCCGGGCCCTCGTGGACGGCCCAGGACTTGCTGCCGTTCAGCTGGAGGACCAGGACGTCGGCGTCGTCGCGGTGCAGCGGCACGCCCTGGGTGCCGGGCGGCGTGACGAAGCAGAACGCCTCGACCGCCAGCTGGAGTTCGGCGGACAGCTGGGCGAGCAGGTCGCGGGTCGGGCCGTGCCACTGGTCGATCCGGCGCATCAGCAGGGTCGCGCCGTCGTCGAGCAGCGCCCGGATCTTCGCCTCGTCGGCGAACCCGCCGTACGGGACGTCGTAGACCGCACGCGGGGTCAGGTAGGCGTCGGGGCCGAGCGGGTCCTCGGCGCGGGTCATCTCCACGTACGGCTCGTGCAGGAAGCCGGTGGCGAGCGCGGCATCGACGTCGGCGAGGGTGAAGGGGCTGCGCACGCCCCCCTCCGGCCGGAAGACGCCCGGCCGCCGGCGCCAGTACGCGGTGCCGAAGCCGGTGGGGTCGCCGACCCACTGGGCCAGTGTCGGAGCGTGCACGGTTCCTCATTCCTTCTGCGTTCCGCTGGTGGGTTCCTGATCGGTCGGCCGCTCACAGGCGGGGGAGCGTCCCCCGCTCGAGGCGCCGCCTGGTCTCGGCGACCCGCACCTTCCCGCTGGTCGTCACGGGCAGCCCGCCGGCGGGCAGCAGGACGGCCTCGGAGACGTACAGGTCGAGGGCGTTCGCCAGGTGCCGCCGCAGCCGGTCGGCCACCCGGGCGGGCGGGGGCGTGCCGGGGCCGTCCGCGAGCTCCGCCACCAGGCACACCCGGCCGTCGGGGTCCGGGTCCGCGACGGTGAAGACCGCGCTGCGCCCGGGCCGCACGCCCGGCACCTGTTCGCAGGCCGCGAGGACGTCCGCCGGGTAGAAGTTCCTGCCGTGGCGCACCAGGACGTCATCGCCGCGCCCGAGGACGAACAGGTGCCCGTCGTGGGTGAACCCCCGGTCCCCGGTCGGGTGCCACCCGTCCGGGCGGTGCACCGCGGGCCAGTAGCCGCTGAACAGCTGCGGCCCCCGCACGGCGAGGTCCCCGATGCGCGGGCCGCCCCCGGTACCGGCGGAGGCGTCCTGCACCCGTACCTCGGTGCCGGGCAGCGGTGTCCCCGAGGAGAGCAGGACGGTGGCGGGCGCCCCCGGGACGGCCGGGACCACCTCGCCCGCGCGCAGTGCGTCGGTGCGCACGGCCAGCCGGACGGCCGGGCGCTCCGGGGTGCCGGCGGTGACGGTGAGGGTGGCCTCCGCCATGCCGTAGGAGGGGCACAGGCTCCGGGGGGAGAACCCGGCGGCGGCGAACCGTGCGGTGAACCGCTCGGCCGTGGCGGCCCGCACCACCTCGCCGGCGCTGCGCGCGACCCGCCAGGTCCGCAGGTCGAGGGCGGCCGCCTCGCGGTCGGTGACCTTGCGGGCGCACAGCGCGTAGGCGAAGTCGGGTGCGCTGGACAGCGTCCCGCCGTGCGCGGTGACGGCCGACAGCCAGGCGCCCGGGCGGCGGGCGAACGCCTCGGGCGGCATCAGCACGGACCGGTAGCCGCCGAAGAGCGGGCGCAGCAGTCCGGTGACCAGCCCCATGTCGTGGTGGAGCGGCACCCAGGTCACCGCCACGTCGTCCGGGCTCTCCCGGTAGACCCGCGCGGCCTGCGCACAACTGGCCTGCAGCGCACGGTGGCTGATGACGGCGCCCTTGGGGGTGCCGGTCGATCCGGAGGTGTACTGCAGGAAGGCGGGCGCGTCCGGGGAGGCGAACCCGACCGGGTGGTCCGCCGGGTCCGCGTCGTCGGGCGCGTCGGCCGGCCCCGGCCAGAGGTGCACCCCGCCGGGTACGTCGAGGCCGCCGAGTGCGCCGCCGACGGCGTCCTGCCAGTACGCGGTGGTGACGACCAGTGCGGGGCGGCAGTCGGCGACGATGCCGCGCAGCCGCCGGGTGAACGCCTCGGGCCGGGCGGTCGCCGGGGTGGCCGCGGGGACGGGGATCATCCCTCGTCCGATCGCCGCGAGCAGGGCGGCGGCGAAGGACTCGTCGTTGGGCAGCACCAGCACGACCCGGTCCCCGGAGCGGACCCCGAGCGCGGCCAGCCGGGCACCGGACGCGGCGGCCAGGCCGAGGAGCCGGCGGTACGTCAGGTCGCGGGCCCGGTCGCCGTCGAGGCAGGTGAGGGCGGGTGTGTCGGGCCGGTACCGGGCATGGCGGACCAGCCGGTCGAAGGCGGTGACGGGCCGCTGGGCCGGGGTCATCCGCGGCCCCGGCCCGGGAGAGGCCCCGGGTCGGCCAGGTCGGCGCGCCGGATCTTGCCGCTGGGGGTGCGGGGCAGCGAGCCGGACGGCGTCAGGACGATCCGGGGCGCGGGCAGGCCGAGGTGACGGGCCGAGTCCTCGATGGCGGGCACCGGGTCGGGGAACGTCCCGTGCTCGACGTGTTCCACGAAGCAGAGCGGTCGCGGGCCGCCGCGGACGGCCGCGTCGGTGACCCCGGGCAGCAGGCGGATGCCGTGTTCGAGGCGGGCGGCGGTCAGCTCCTCCGGGGTCCCGGCCCGGCCGATGACGAACAGGTAGCCGTCGGCGTCGAGCATCCCGACGTCGCCGGTGGCGTGCACCGGCGGCTCGCCCGGGTCCCGGTCGGCGGCGCGCAGCCGCACGCCGATCTCGCCGGCCTCACCCGGGGGCAGCACCCGGCCGTCGCGGGTGACCTCGATCCGGATCCCGGGCAGTGGACGGCCGACCGAACCGGGCCGGTCCAGCCACTCCGGGGTGGTGATCTCGGTCAGCACGCTCTTCGAGGTGCCGTAGTACTCGTGCAGGACCGGCCCGAACAGGTCGATGGCCGCGCGCTTCACCGCCGGCGGGCAGGCGCCGCCGCCGTGGAAGACCACCCGGAAGCGGTGCCGTGGGGCGCGGCCCGCCTCGACCAGTTCGGTCAACCGGTCGGGGCTGAGGAACGCGCTGTCCGCGCCGTACCGGTCGGCCAGTTCGACGAACCCGTCGGTGGACCAGGTGCGTTGGACGACGACCGGGCTGCCCGCCTGGAGCGCGTACAGGGCCGGGCCGAGGGTGCCGAGGTGGTAGGTCGGGTTTGCCATCAGGTGCGGGCCGAGCTCCGGGCCGGCGCCGTACCGCTCGGCGACCGCGACGCCCTTGTACGGCCGGGCGGGCCGGGTGCGGACGACGGCCTGCGGGACGCCGGTGGTGCCGGAGGTGGCGAACACCAGGTGTCCGGCGGCGGGCGGCGCGGCCGGGCCGGGCCCGGCGGGTGTGGTGGCCGCGGCGGCGAGCAGTTCGTCGTCGCCGACGACGGGGCAGGGCAGGGCGGGCCGGGCCGGCCCGGGCGGCTCCGCGGTGATGTGCAGTGCCCCGCCGGCCTGCGCCGGCAGGGCCGGGCCCTCGGGGAGGGCGAGCAGCTGCGGCGGGACCGGGAACAGGCCGTAGCCGTGGCGCAGCGCCGCGAGGGCCAGCGCGAAGAAGCGCGGCCCGGTGGGGAGGTCGGTGGACAGGACCGTGCCGTCGGCGAGCCCCCGGGCCCGCAGGGCGTGGGCCAGGGCGTCCGCGCGGGCGGTCAGCCCGGCGAAGGTGCAGGTCTCGTCGTCGGCGACGACGGCCGTGCGGTCGGGGGCCGTCCGCGCGGTGGCCCACGGGTCCCGGAGGTGGGGGCGCATGGTTCCTCAGTGCTGGGGGGTCGACGGGGCGGGGGCGGTCTGTGCGCGGGCGGCCGGCGCGGCGGCGAGGGCGGCGGCGAGGGCGGTGAAGTCCGCGAGCCCGACGATCAGTTCGGTGTCGACCTCGACGCCCAGCAGCTCCTCCAGCCGGACCGCGAGTTCGACCGCGGTGATGGAGTCGCCGCCGAGGGCGAAGAAGTCGTCGGTCGGTTCGGCCCGGCGGCCGAACACCTCGCTCGCCGCGGCCAGGACGGCGTCGATCGGCGGGTGGGGCATGGCATCTCCAAAGGGGTGGCGGTCGGCCCGGACGGCGGGAGCGGGCCTGCTCAGCGGGTGAGCCGGTGGTCCAGGGTGAGCCGGTGGTCCAGGGCGAGCGTGTCGGCGGCGGCGAGCACGTCCTGCAGGACCGTGCGGGCCAGCGGCCGGCCCACCCGCCGCCCGTCGAAGCGCAGGCCGATGGTCAGGCGGTCGCGGTACTCGGCGCACCGCAGGTGCAGTGCATGGATGTCCGTGACGGCGAGCCGGCGCAGCCCGTACGCGTCGGCGGTGATCCGGAGCGGCCCCGTGTCGCGGTGGGCGGCGTAGGTGCCGTCGAACCGGCGCAGGTTGAGGTAGAGGTCGCGGCGGACCGGGACGCCGTGCCGCGCCTCGGTCTCCCGGGTCAGCGCCGTGATCTCCTGCGCGGTCAGCCGCTGGTGCTTGAGCGCGTTGAGCAGTTGGGCGCGGACCTGCCCGCGTACCGCGTCGGGGTCGCCGGCCGAGTCGGTGACCACCAGCGGGCAGGAGGCGGCGAACATCCCGACCACGTCCTGGTCCCGGGACGGCCGGGAGTCCATGGAGGTCCACAGGCCCAGCTCGGTCCGGCCGGTGCAGGACGCCAGCGCGTGGACGAAGGTGCCGACCGTCCACTGCAGCAGGCTCAGGCGGCGCTCGGCGCAGGCGCGGCGCAGGATCTCCGTGGTGCGGGCGTCCAGCTCGGCGCGGAGCGTGCCGCTCTCGCTGACGGGCGCGCCGGCCGGGCGCGTCCACGGGTCGCGGGCCAGGAACCCGAGGCGTTCGCGCCAGTCGGCCAGCGCCCGGTCCCGCTGGGCCGGGGTGGTGCCGGCCCGCTGGCGGGCGGCGGCCGCCGCGAACGACGGGGCGCTGTCGGGGACCTGCTCGCCGCGCCGGACCGCCTCGTAGTCGCGCCAGACCTGGTGGGCGAACAGGTGGTGCGCCCGCCCGTCGAAGACCAGGTTCTGGAAGGTCGCGAGCAGGGCGTGGCGGCTCTCGTCGTAGCGCAGCAGGCGGATGGTGAACGGTCGTTGCCCGCCGTACCGCCAGGGGGTGATGCAGTCGCGGGAGAGCAGCGCCGAGGCGTAGCGGGAGAACTGGGCGGGCGAGGCGGCGGCGACCTTCTGGCCCTCGACGACCTCTTCGCCCGCGCCGATCGGCCGGGTCCACTGCTCGGGATTTGGGCCGGGGTCGGCAGGCAGTTGCAGGTGCAGGGCGTCGTGCCGGGTGACGAAGGCGCGGACCGCGGTCAGCAGGGCGTCGGTGTCGAGGTCGCCGAGGATCTCGAAGCCGTGCCGGACGTTCTTGTGGGCCCAGGTGCTGGTGCGGGTCTTGGTGTGGAACCAGTCCTGCTCGTAGGTGAACGGGACGGGGGTGCCGGGCGCGGGGGTGCCGGGCGCGGGCCGGACGGGGGTCAGGTCAGGCACAGGTACTCCTCGCCGGTCTCCCTGAGGGCGGCGGGCGGGCCCGCTTCGACGATCCGGCCGTCGCGCATGACGATGACCTGGTCGGCGTCGTCCAGGACGGTGAGGCGGTGGGCGATGACGACGACGGTGATCCCGGCGGCGAGCAGGTCGCGCATGATCGACTCCTCCAGTGCCGGGTCGAGGGCGCTGGTCGCCTCGTCGAGGATGACGAGCTTCGGCTGCTTGGCCAGGGCGCGGGCGAGCACGATCCGCTGCCGCTGGCCGCCGGACATCCCGTGCCCGCCGGGGGCGACCAGGGTCTCGTAGCCCATCGGCATGGCCGTGATCTCGCGGTGGACGTGGGCCAGCCGGACGGCGGTCTTGAGGTCCTCCTCGCCGATGTCCTCGCTGCCGAGCAGGATGTTGTCGCGGATCGAGCCGCCGAACAGGTGGGCGTTCTGGTTGACGTAGCCGATCCGGCGCCGGTAGGTCGGCCGGTCGAGTTCGGCGAGCGGCATGCCGTCGACGGTGATGGCACCGCCGGTGGGGACGTACAGCCCGGCCAGCAGCATGCCGAGGGTGGACTTGCCGGAGCCGGAGCGGCCGACGACCGCCACGAACTGGCCCGGCCGGATGTCCAGCCGGATGTCGGTGAGGGTGGGCCTGGGGGCTCCGGGATAGCGGAACGAGACCCCTTCGGCGGTGATCCTGCCCGGTTCGGCGACGCCCGTGCCGACCAGGGCGCCACGCGGTTCGGGGGCGGCCCGCAGCACGTCGTCGAGCCGGGCGAGGGTGGGCCGGACGGCGGCGAGCTGGGACCCGGCGTCGAACATCCCCTGCAGCGGGATGAACAGGGCGATCGTCAGGGTCATGAACCCCAGCGCCTCACCCAGCGAGTCACGGCCGGTCAGCACCAGCCGGACGCCCGCGAGCAGGACGGCGAGCGGGGCGCCGAACTGGACCGTGCGGCTGAGGGAGGTGAACAGGGCGAGGTTGCGGCGGGCACCGAGGCGCTTGTTGACCTCGTGGACCAGGGTGTGCGACCAGCGCTCCGCGGCCAGGCCCTCCAGGCCGCTGGACTTGAGCGAGGAGATGCTCTCCAGCATCTCGACCAGCTCCTCCTGCGCCTTGGTCTGGCGTTCCAGCACCTCCTGGCTCAGCTCGGTCTGCCGTCGCCAGGTGACCACCAGCAGACCCGCCTGGACGGCGACCAGGGCGGCGACCAGGGCGGCCAGCGGCGGATCGGCCAGCACCATCGCGACCAGGTAGGCGAGGACAAGCAGGCTGTCCAGCACGGCCGAGACCGCGGTCACGCTCAGCACCTGGATCAGGACGTTGCTGGCGCGGGCCCGCATCGCGAGGTCACCGGGGTTGCGCACGGTGAAGAAGTCGTAGGGCAGGTCGGCCAGGTGGTCGACGATGCCCAGGGTGAGCCGCTTCTCGATCACGGCCTGCCGCTCGGCGACCAGGACCGACCTGGCCAGCTGGAGCAGGAGGAAGAGGACCGCGACCGCGGCGAGCAGCGCCCCGGCACCCCACAGGGTGACCGCGGAGCCGTCGGGCACCACCCGCTCGACCAGGATCCCGGCGGTGAGCGGGAGGGCCAGCTCGAAGGCCATCAGGGCGACCGAGGCCGCGACCAGCAGGCCCAGCTCCCGGCGGCCCGGCAGGAATTGGCGCAACCGGCGCCAGGGGCTGCCGCTCTCCGCGCCGCGGCCGGCCTTCGCGGTACCGGCCAGTGGCGGGTCGAACTCCAGCGCCACGCCGGTGAAGGACTCCGCGACGGCCGCCCGGCTGAGCCGGCGCCGCCCGTACGCGGGGTCGACGACGTCCACGTGGTCCTGGCCGGCGCCCGCGAGGACGACGAAGTGGTTGAAGTTCCAGAACAGGATCGCGCCGGGCCGCAGCCGGCGCAGGGCGTCCAGGTCGGCGCGTACGCCGCGGCCCTTGACGCCGTACTCGCGGGCGATCTCCAGCAGGGTGCGGGCGGAGGCGCCGTTGCGGCCGGAGTCGGCGCGGGCGCGGATCGCGTCGAGGGAGACCTCGACGCCGTGCTGGCGCAGCACGGTCACCAGGGCGGCCGGGCCGCAGTCGCTGACCTGGGTCTGGAAGCAGACGGTCAGCCGGTCGGCGCCCGGGCGGCCGGGGAGGCGGGTACGGGCGGCCTTCAGCCGTTCGGTGAGGCCCCGGGGGCGGGGCGGGGCGGGGGAGTGGCCGAGCACCGGCCCCAGCCCGTCGCGCCTGCGGTGGTGTTCCAGCGCCTCGGGCCGGAAGCGCGATTCACCGGTCATCGATCCGCTCCCTCTCCGTGCGTCGCCGGCGTGTGTCGGGGAAGAACTCCCTACCCACACCGGAACCAGGTGTGTCTCACCGGCAGGGAGAAACTCCCTCCTCTTTTTTGGTGGGGTGGGATGGAACACCTTCCCCACCTCCCCCCCGGCACCGGGTGCGTCCCGCCGGCGGGACGCACAGGCGGCGGAGTCGGCTCCGCCGCCACGGGCCGGGCGGGATCAACCGCCCGGCCCGGGAAGACCGCGTCGGACGACGCGGCGCCAGGTGGTGCTGTGTCAGATGACGCAGTGCGCGGCGATGGCGAACTGGCCACCCACGATGTCGTCCAGCTCCTCGTCGGAGAGCTCGGTGATGTCGATGTCGTCGAAGTTGTTCATGACGTTTCCTCTCGGGTGTGGCTTCTTCGCGCCCACGGGCCGGGAATCGCTGCGCCTGCGGCGGTTTCCTCGATTTCCTCGGAAATGGCCGTCTGGGGGCCGGCGGCCGGCCGAAGGCTGCGGCGGCACCAGGCCAGGAGGCGGAAAGAAGCGCGGATCGATGGTGTTTCACCATCTCCGGTCCGGCTGACCGGATGTCAGAACCATAGATCCGTCCGAACCGGATCTGCAAGTCCCGAATGGCATTCTCCGGAAATTCCTGGGCGTTCCGGAAATTGACATGCCGAAATGGCCGGAGGTGCCGGGCGGGAATTCGTGAATTCCGGCCCGGCGGCGCCGGCCGTGCGGTCGAACGGATTTCCTGAGGGTGGGGGGATCAGCGGTGGCAGACCGCGAAATGCGCCGTGAGCACGTACGGCAGGGTGCCGTCGGCGGCGCGCAGCGGTGCCAGGGCCGCTTCGGCCGCCGCGCGGGCGGCCGGCAGGCGGTCGCGCGGGACGCTCTCCCAGAACGCCCGCGCGGCGGTGGACCACATCCACGCCCACCAGTGGTCGGTGTCCCGGAACGAGGCCGCCAGGCGCTCCTGGTGCAGCTCGACGCCGGTGAAGCCCGCGGCGAGCGCGAGCTCCCGGACCGACTCCGGGGCCGGCGCCCTGCGCTGTCCCGGTACGCCGCGCTCGATCTCCTCGGGCGTCCCCGGGCCGAACGGCCGGGTCGCCTCGACCACGCCGTCCCAGCCGGGCGGCTCCGGGCCCCACCAGGAGAGCGCCAGCCGCCCGCCGGGGCGCAGCGCCGCGTGGAAGCCGCGCAGGGTCCGGTCGGGCCGGCGCAGGAAGGTGAGCACCATGCCCGCCAGGACGGCGTCGTAGCCGCCGGGCGGCGGGCGCAGCGCCCCGGGGTCCGGGTCCTCGAGGTCGCCGACGTAGGTGCGCAGCGGGTGCGGCCACTGTTCGGCGGCCTGCTGCCGGACGCGTCCGATCATCTCCGGGGACGCGTCGATGCCCGTCACGCTGCCCGGCGGCCCGGCCGCGCGGGCGGCCGGGAACAGGCTCGCGCCGGTGCCGCAGCCGGCGTCGAGGACGTGCTCGCCCGCGGCGATGCGGGCGTGCGCCACCAGCAGACGGCCCGCGGCGGGGAACAGGTCGATGCCCACGCGGTCGTAGCCGGCCGCGGCGCGGTCGAAGAGCCCGGCGATGCGGTCGCCGTCGGGCGGGGCGGGGAGGGGACGGTGCACGGGGCAGACTCCTAGTGGATGCGGACGCGAAGCCCGAGGATGCGCTCGGAGCCCAGGTGCGGGGCGCGCGCGAAGGTGGCGGGGTCGTGGCTCACCCGGATGCCGTCCGCCGCGAGCACCCGGCACAGGGCGTCCGTCGCGCCGCGCGCCAAGGGGGCGCCGACGCAGAAGTGCGAGCCGGCGCCGAAGGCCAGCGGGCGGGCCTCGCGGGCGCCCGGGCGCCAGGCGAGCGGATCCGGGAAGACGGCGGGGTCCAGGCTCGCCGACGCGAGGACCAGCATGACCCGCTGCCCGGCTGCGACCCGGTGGCCGGCGATCTCCATCTCCCGCACGGCGTACCGGGGGGCGAACCGGAACGGGCAGCTGATCCGCAGCGCCTCGTCGGTGAACTCCCGCTGCGCGGCGGCGGATCCGTCCGCCGGTCCGGCGGCCGCGAACTGCTCGCCGCCCCGCACGACCGCCTCGGTCAGGACGGCGGCCAGCGGCTCGATGGTGCCGGTGACGATCTGCGTGGTCACCGCGACCGCGACATCGGGCCCCAGCCGGGGATCGTCGGCCATCTCCCGCAGGGTCAGGGCGAGTTCGCCCTCGGCCCGGTCCAGGATGTGCTCCCGCACCTCGGTCCGGGCCCGGTCCAGCGAGGCGGCCGCCGTGCGCGCCAGGTCGTCGTCGGTGTACGACCTGGGCTTGGCCAGGTAGGCCATCAGTCCGTCGGCCGCCTGCGCGAGGTCCTCCATCCGGTCCCGGCCGGTGCCGAACAGCCGGGCCAGCAGGGACAGCGAGTAGGGCCGGCAGAACCCGGCGACCCAGTCGCACTCCCCGCCTGCGTCCCGCAGCCCGGCCAGCAGGTCCCGGCAGTCGCCCTCCAGCCGCGCGACCAGGGCGGCGGTGCTCCGCCGGTCGAGGGCCGGCCGGATCCGGGCGCGGACCTCCTGGTGGTACGGCCCGGAACTGAATACGGGCCACCGGCCGAAGAAGTCCCTGACCGGCCGGTGCAGCGCGAGCTGCTGCTCCGACAGGCCGGTGCCGGCCAGCGGGTCACCCGGCGGGGCGCTGGTCAGCCCCGGGTCCAGCAGCAGTTCCCGGACCAGCTCGTGGCCGGTCACCAGCAGCGCGCCGCTGCGCGGGTCCGGCAGGGCCGCGACCGTGGCCAGCGCCCGCAGGGCCTCCCGGGGATCCGCCGCGGAGTAGTCGCCGTACAGCAGGTCGGCGAGGTCCGGTCCGGGCATCGAACTCTCCTTCATGGTGCGCGGGTTCCGTCCGGACGCACGGTCCGTCCGGTGCGCGCGGATTCGTACAGGGCGAGGGTCAGGGCGAGTGAGCGGCGGGCCTCCGGCCCGCTCACCGCGGGGGGACGTCCGTCCTCGACGGCGTCGCAGAAGTCCGCCAGCTGGTCGCGGTGGGGTGCGGCGGGCATCCCGGTGGGGTCGCGTTCGTCGTCGTAGCGCAGCGGGAGGCCGGCGCTGTGGTCGCCGGCGCCGTACGCGCCGTAGGGGTCGGCGCTGTCGCCGTCCGCAGTGGCGTGGAAGTAGGCCATCCGGTCGTCGTCGAGGACGGCGGAGCCGCGGGTGCCGTGGACGGCCAGCCGGGCGGTGCGGCCCGGGTAGGCCGCGGTGGTCGCCAGAACGGTGGCCAGCGCGCCGTTCGCGAACCGGACCACGGCCGCGGCGGTGTCCTCCACGTCGAGGCCGCGGTGCGCCAGCAGCGCGGTGCGGGCGGTGACCTCGACCGCCTCGCCCATCACCCAGCCGAGCAGGTCGAGGGTGTGGATGCCCTGGTTGATGACCGCGCCGCCGCCGTCGAGGCGGGCGGTGCCGCGCCAGCGGCCGGAGTCGTAGTAGCCCTGCGACCGCCACCACGGCACCTCGGCGTGCGCGGAGGTCAGGGCGCCCAGCGTGCCGGCCCGGACCGCGTCGTGCAGGTACCGGGCGGCGGGGTCGAAGCGGTGCTGCAGGACCACGCCCAGGGTGCGGCCGGTGGACCGGGCCGTCCCGATCAGCCGGTCGGCCGCGGCCAGGCTCACTTCCAGCGGCTTCTCCACCAGGACGTGCTTGCCCGACCGCAGGGCGGCCTCGCCGATCCCGGCGTGCAGGCCGCTGGGCACGCAGATGCAGACCGCGTCCAGGTCGGGCCGGGCCAGCAGGTCCCGTACCGACGAGTGCCAGGTGCAGCCGTGCTCGGCCGCCAGGGCGCGGGCCCGGTCCGGGCTGCGGCCCGCGACGGCCACCAGGGTGGCGCGTCCCGGCAGCCGGGCGAGCGTCCGGGCGTGGACTCTGCCGATCACCCCGGCGCCGATGATGCCGAATCTGAGCATCCTGTGCCTCCTAGCGGGCGGGGTGACGGGGGTCGGACGCGGCGGGCCGGGAACCGTCGAGCGGGGCGCCGTCCAGCAGGGCCGCGGCGAGCGCGTCGCGGTGCGCCAGCGTCCAGCGGGCGTCGCGGTCGACGCCGTCGGCCAGGCCCGACTCCACCAGGCGGACGAAGGCCGGTTCGCCCGCCGCCGCCTGCCGCCGGATCAGGTCCGCGGTGAAGCGGATCCGGGTCGCGGCGAGCGCGGCCAGGCCCGGGCGGCGGTCCGCCGCCAGCCCGTACCCGTCGGCCAGCAGGCGGAAGCGGTGGCCGCGGTCCGGCGGGGCCGGCCAGCCGAGCGCCGCGCAGCCGGCGTCGTCGGTCAGGGGCGCGAACTGCCAGGCGGCCTGGGCCAGGTCCCACTCGGGGGTGCCGGGCCCGGCGGCGTCCCAGTCGACGAAGGCGACCGGCTGGCCGGCCACGAAGACGGTGTTGCGCGGGGCGATGTCGTTGTGGCACACGACCGCCTCCCCGTCGGCGGGGGCCGGCGGGTGGGCCCAGCGGGCGGGCGCGGGGGAGAAGCCGTCGGCGGCCCGGTGCATCCGGCGCATCAGCCTCCCCACCTCGAACACCGCGCTGTCCGGCAGGTCCGCCACCTGCGTGCCCCGCGGGACCTCGCCCTCGACGTACCGGAGCACCTCCCGGCCGTCCGCGTCGATGCCCAGCGCCCGGGGGGCGCCGCCGAAGCCGACGCGTTCGAAGTGGCCCAGCAGCCGGTGGACCGCGGGGGTCCACGGGCCGGGCGTGCGGCGCACGGTGGCTCCGACGCGCCGCACGGTCGACATCCCGGTGTGCTCCTCGCCGTCCCTCATGCGCCCGCACCTCCCGCCGCCCCGGCGGGCCTCATGCCGCCGCCATGGCGTTGCCCAGGTAGTTGGGCAGGGCGGTGAGCCGGTCCCACTGGGCGTCCAGGTCCGTCGGGTACGCCTGGCGGTAGCGCCGGGTGACCTCGGCGACCTCGGCCCAGGAGACGGGCGTGCGCCCGTCGTTGTACTGCGGGGCGAGCCGGTCGTAGAGCGCCGTCCCCGGCCGCAGCACCAGCTGGTTCAGCCCGAAGTCCGCGGGCAGCGAGGCCGCCCAGTCGACCAGCTCGCCGTTGGCGCAGGCCGGGTCGTCGGGCAGGCCGAGCAGCACGAAGGCGAACGGCTTGATGCCGGCCTGCGCCAGCTTGTCGATCGCCTCGGACACCTTCTGCGGCGGCACCCGCTTTCCGACGCCGGTGTCGGCGACGCCGGGGGACTCCGCGCCCAGCCACATGCCGCGGCAGCCCGCGTCCGCCCAGTGCCGGACGTCGGTGCGCAGCACCACCTCGGCGCGGGTCTGGCCGGTCCACTCCAGGCCGGAGCCGGCCAGGCCGTCGCACAGCTCGTCGTAGAAGGTCCGGTGCAGCCCGAAGACGTAGTCCAGGAAGAACACCGACTCGGTGCCGCGGGCCTGCAGGGCGGCGGTCTCGGCCAGCGTCTGCGCGACCGGCCGGTCCCGCATCCGGGCGCCGAAGGGCAGGTGGCAGAAGGAGCAGCCGTAGCTGCAGCCGCGGACGCCCATCACCAGGCCGCAGGGCGCGCGGCGGGTCCGCCCGTCGATCACCACCTCCGCCGTGTAGGCCGACGGGTCGGTCAACTCGTAGGCGGGCAGCGGCCACTGGTCGACGGGGAGGTCCGGGTAGGTGCCGGCCGCGGGCAGCACCGGGGTGAGGGCGCGGCGGTGCAGGACGTCGCGGACCGCCTGGACGGCGGCCGAGTCGGCCTCGCCGCGGGCGACGAAGTCGACGCCCAGCTCGCGCCGGCAGGCCTGCGGCAGGTGCGTGGCGTGCGGTCCGCAGGCCAGCACCGGCACGCCGGGCCACCGGGAGCGGACGGCGGCGACGGCGTCCTTCACCGGGCTGAGGTCCAGGGGGTAGCACTGGGCCCGGTCGGCGACGGCGGTCACCACGACCACCAGGTCGGGGGTGTCCCCGCCGGCGGGCAGCGGGTCCAGCCGGCGGTCCCACAGGCTCACCGCCAGCCCGTCCCGCTGCAGTACCGCCGCGGCGTTGAGCACGTCCAACGGCTGCTGGAGGAAGTGGCGTTCGAACTCGTCCTGGGGGACGACGAAACACACCTGGGTCATGCGGACTCCTGTCGGGACGTGAGGACGGACCCGGCCGGCCGGCCGGGCGGGCGGCCCGTGCGGGACGGCGGCCCGGCCCGGTCGGCGCCGACCAGCGCCGGACCGGCGGCCTGCGGCCACACGGTGCCGAGCAGGGCGGCGATCCGGTGCAGGGTGCGCAGGTCCGGCGGCGGGCAGTCGTCGGCCGCCAGGGCGGTGAGCATGCCGGTCCAGGCGCTGCCGATGAGCGGGTCGACGACCTCCAGCCGGCGGTCCCCGCCCGGGGTCCGTACGGTGATCCGGTGCACGTCCCGGCGGACCTGCCCGCGGGCGGGCCCGCCGAGCGGTTCCAGTTCGGCGGTGAAGCGGGCGGACGCCGTCTCCACCCGGACCAGGCGCTGCCGCTCCCCGATCGCCTTGGGGTAGCCGCGGGTCCAGGCGGGCCGGGGGAGTACGCCTTCGGCGCCGTCGCCCGCCACCGTGGAGAACAGCTCCACCGCCACCCCGTCCACCGTGCTGCGCTCGTGCGCGGCGGCGAGCAGCAGGGCGGGGTCGGGCGCCACCAGCAGCGATCCGGGCTCCACCGGGCCGCGCAGGTAGGCGTCGTAGGCGGGGGCGGGCAGGAGTTGGCCGAGCGCCGCGAGCATGTGGAGCCACTCGTAGCCGAAGACGCCGTGGTCCCGGTCGACGAAACGGCCCCGGGCGACGTCGGGCCGGCGGTCCTTGGTGAACGCGACGCGTACCGCCCGGACCGGTTCGCCCGGCGCCTCGCGGGCGACCAGCCGCGCCAGCGAGGCCAGCACGGCGGCCTCGCGGTACTGGTTCACCACCACGACGCGGGCCGCCGGCCGGGTGGCGAGCAGGTCGGTGAACGCCGTGGTCTCGGCGGCCCGGCAGGCGGGCTTCTCCACCACGATGCGCGCGGCGGCGTCCCGGGCCAGCACCGAGGCGACCACCGGCAGATGGGTGTGGGTCGGGGTGCACACCACCCAGACGTCGATGCCGCGGACGTCGGGGACCTGCCCGATGCCCCGCCACCACGCGACCCCCGGGCCGGGGCGCCGGGCCGGGTCCGGGTCCAGCACGCCGACCTCCAGCCCCAGCCGGGTGAGGACCTCGGTGTGCAGCCGCCCGACGCTGCCGTACCCGATGACGCAGGCACGCCCGCCCGGTACGGGTGCGTCCCCGCTCACGGGCGCGGCTCCGCCGCGGCGGGACCTGTCCGGTGGGCGGCCGTGTCGGCGATGTACGTGTCGTAGTACGCCTCGTACAGGCCCGCCGCCCGGATGGCCTCGTCGACCTCGCGCACATGCACGCCCGGGGCGAGTTCGTCGGCCCGGTGGCACAGTTCGCGGACCGCGATCAGGGTGCCCGCCCGGTAGGCGTCGTAGCCGGAGTTGGGGATGCCCTCGTACTCGAACAGGTTGAGCGAACGGCCGTCCCCCAGCAGCGTCGCCACCCCGCCGCCGGGCAGGCGGTGGCGGACCCCGACACCGGTCAGCACCGACTCGACGGTGCCCGCGCCGCCGGTGCTCAGCAGACTGAAGTCCTTGGTCGCGAAGCCGGCCAGCAGCACCCCGTCGGGCAGCAGCGGCAGCTCCTCCGGGCCGAGCAGTGCCTCGCCGGTGCTGCCCGTCACCAGGAAGGGGGTGCAGCGGCGGAGGGCGGCGGCGAGCGTCGGCTCGGTCTCGAAGCCCTGCTCGGCGGCCTGGACGAGGGCCAGGGTGTCCCGGTCCACCACGGTGACCCGGCAGCCCAGCGAGCGCAGCCGGCGGGCCAGCCGGGAACCCAGCGTGCCGAACCCCACGGCGACCACCCGCCGCCCGATGAACTTCTGCCCCGGCACCAGCTCGCGCAGCCGCCGCAGACAGGAGTCGGCGATCTCCTCGTACGACAGCAGGCTCTTCAGCTGGGAACGGGCGACGTTGAACACCGGCACGCCGGGCAGTGGTCCGGCGCCGATCCGCTTGAGACCGCTGACCGTGAGCTCGACCACGGCGTCCACGGGCTCGCCCACCAGCCGGGCGGCGCCCGGACCGCGGGCGAGCAGCCCGCCGTCGTCGATCACCAGCACCCGGCGGCCGGCCCGGTGCGCGGCGGCGATGAAGCGGTCCACGTCGGCGGCGACCCGCTGCGCGGCCGCGACCTCCTGGCCGGGGGCGGTGCCGTCGATGACGGAGTTGTCGAGGACGGCGCTGCGGTAGCCGCGGGCGCGGAACCAGGCGTGCACCCGGTGCCGGCCCGAGGTGCGGTCCCCCTTGGCCAGCGCGTAGATCCACTCGCGCGGGATGCCCGCCCGCTCGGCGGCGAGCAGGAAGCCGACGCTGTTCTCCACGTAGTGGTCGCGGAAGACCAAGGCCCAGCCGTCGATTCGGGGTCCCCGGCCCGCGAAGTGACGGAGCAACGGCATCGCGGACCACACGGCGGCACTCTCCGCGTCGGTGAGCCGGTCGGCCCGCTCGCGGACCGCGGCGACGACCTCCCGTACCGCTGCGGGCAGTTCGGTGCCCGCGGGGGCGTCCGTCTCGACGGCGGTCCGCCACAGCGCGGGCTCCGGCACCACGGGGTCGAGGGTGCGGTGCCGGGCCGGTGCGGCCGGCTCCAGGGCCAGCCGGACGCGGTGTCCGTCGAGCCGGAGGTCGACGGTGCGGGGCTGGCCGTCCGGGCCGTCGGCCGTGTGCCACGCCGCCGCGGCCAGGCGCGGGCCCAGCACCTGCGCGACGGCGTCGCGCACCTCGGCGGGCGAGGCCGGTCCCGTCACCGCCTCGACCAGCCGGAGGCCGTCCGGTGCACCGTCGGCGTCGCCGCGCCGGGTTCCGGGGGCGGCCGTGACGACCTCGGCGGTCACCGGGCCACCTCCCGACGGGTGCCGGAGGTCCGCGGCGGGTCCCACGGTGCGCGGGCCGCGGCGCCGGCCGGGCGGAGCCACGCGTTTGCACGCAGGGGCAGAGCAGTCAAAGCGGTCTCCTCGGATCGGGGCATGACGAACGGGCGCACCCGGGTGCGCGGCTCCGCGCGCAGCGGTGACGGGGGCGGTGCGTTCAGGTGGCTGGGGCGGACCGTTCGACGGCCGGCCGGCCGCGCGGGCTGCTCGGGCCGGGGCGGGCCGCTCGGGCCCGGGCGGGCGGAGGGCTCACGCACGCGGAACGGCGCGGGCGCGGCACGGCCGGGGGCCGTCGTGCCGTGGGCGGTCGACGCCTCGTCAGCAGGCGGCCGGGCGGCTGCGAATGGAGAGGGGCGCGCGGGTCCGCCGGACGGGCCCTGGGTGCCGCTACTGGCTGGCGCGGTTGCCGCAGTCGGGACCGCGCCAGCAGTCACCCCAGGACGTGTTGAGGACGCTGCCGACGCGGTGCGGCTGCGCGGGGTCGGGGTGCTGCTCCCGGACCTCCGAGGCGCGCGGCGCCGGCGCGGCGGTGGCGGCGGTGGCGGGGACCGCCAGGGCGGACAGGGCGATCAGGGTCGTGACGGCGCCGGCGGCGGTGCTCAGGAGACGGTTCAAAGCAGGATCCCTCAGATCAAAAGTCGTGGTGCGGGCGCGAACGGCGAGGCCGACGAAAAGACCGCGTTCGCTGCCGATGTCTGGATTGTTTCCCGTGCACGATCAACCGACCAGGCACGACGCCCGTCATTAAAGTGTCAGGGCACCAACAAGACAGGGGGAGGAAATGAGCGAAACAGACATGACGGACAATCATGGCGAGCTGCGCCGGGACGAGGGCGACCCCCTGCCCCCGCACACCGCCCTGGCGGACCTCGCCGCCGAGTTCGAGGCCCGCATCGCCGCCGAGACCGCCGCCCACCAGCAGCGCCTGGCCGCCCTGCACGAGGACATCCAGCGCGCCACCCTCCTCACCCGCCCCGCTGCGCCCGGCGGCGACGCGGACGCGGTGACCCTGCTGCCCGACAGCGCGGCCGTCCACGCGCTGCTGGAACAGGAGGCCGCCCGCTGCCGCCACGAGGTCATCGCCTGCCAGCCCGGCGACGTCTCCCGCAACCCCGCCAACCTCGAACCGGCGCTGGCCCGCGACCGCGCCCTGCTCGAACGCGGCATCAGGATGCGCACCCTCCAGCAGCACTCGGTCCGCTTCCACGGCCCCACCCAGGTCTACGTCGCCGCCGCCACCGCCCTCGGCGGCGAGTACCGGACCGCCCACGAACTCTTCGGCCGCCTCATCGTCTTCGACGACACCGTGGCCTTCCTGCCCACCGACACCACCACCTGGGGCGCCCTGGTCGTCCGGGAACCGCACCTCATCGCCTACCTGCGGGGCATCTTCGAACAGGCCTGGACGCACGCCAGCGTCTACGTCGACCCCACCGCGCTCGGCGCCGAAGCCCTCGGGCAGGCCGCCCGCGACATCGACGCCACCCTGCTGAGACTGCTCGCCGCCGGCCTCAAGGACGAGACGATCGCCCGCCGCCTGGGGATGTCCCTGCGTACCGTCCGTCGCCGGGTCGCCGACATCCTCGAACGCCTCGGCGCCGGGAGCCGCTTCCAGGCCGCCGTCATCGCCACCCGCACCGGGCTCCTCGATTCCCCGGAGGACGAGCTCCACCCCGCCTGACCCTCCGTCATGACCGTGACGGGGGAGCGGCGCCAACGACCTGTGTCCCCCCGCCGGGCCGGCGGGGGGACGGGGGGTGTGCCGTGCGGGTTACTTCGGGTCGCGGTTGAAGGTGGCGGTGGACCAGCGGTAGCCGAGGGCGGTGAGGGCCAGGCACCAGCCGACGGCGAGCCAGCCGTTGTGCCCGATGCCGGTACCGAGCAGCAGGCCGCGCAGCGTCTCGATCGCGGGGGTGAAGGGCTGGTACTCGGCGACCGGCTGGAACCAGCCGGGCATGGAGTGGACCGGGACGAACGCGCTCGACAGCAGCGGGAGCAGGATCATCGGCAGCGCGTTGTTGCTGGCCGCCTCGGCGTTCGGGCTGATCAGCCCCATCCCGACGGCGATCCAGGTGAACGCCAGGGCGAACAGGGCCAGCAGCCCGAACGCGGCCAGCCACTCCAGGGCCGTGGCGTGCACCGAGCGGAAGCCGATGGCCACTGCGACCGCGCCGACCAGGACCACGCTCGCGACCGACTGCAGCACACTGCCGGCGACGTGCCCGACGAGCACCGAGGGGCGGTGGATCGCCATGGTGCGGAAGCGGGCGATGATGCCCTCGGTCATGTCGTTGGAGACGGAGACCGCGGTGCCGACCACGGTGCTGCCGATGGTCATCAGCAGCAGGCCCGGCACGATGTACGCGATGTACGAGGAGCGGTCCGCCGGCCCGCCGCCCAGGCCCGCGCTCATGGTGTCGCCGAAGATGTAGACGAAGAGCAGCAGCAGCATGATCGGCGTGAGCAGCAGGTTCAGGGTGAGCGACGGGTAGCGCCGGGCGTGCAGGAGGTTGCGCCGCAGCATGGTGGACGAGTCGCGGACGGCGAGGGCGAGCTGGCTCATCGGGCGTTCTCCTCGGACTGGTGGGGGATGTCGGTGGTGCCGGTGAGGGCGAAGAACACGTCGTCGAGGTCGGGGGTGTGGACGGTCAGCTCGTCGGCCTCGACGGCGGCGCCGTCCAGCCGGTCGAGGACGGCGCGCAGGTGGCGCTGGCTGCCGTCGCCGGGGAGCTGCAGGGCCAGCGCCTCGTCGTCGCGGGTGGCGTCGGGCAGCGCGGCGGCGGCGGTGCGGTAGGCGGCCGGGTCGGTGAAGCGCAGGCGGACGTGCCCGCCCGGGATCAGCCGCTTGAGCTCGTCCGGGGTGCCTTCGGCGGCGATCCTGCCGTTGTGCAGGACGGCGACGCGGTCGGCGAGTTGGTCGGCCTCCTCCAGGTACTGGGTGGTGAGCAGGACGGTCGCACCGTCGGCGACGAGGCCGCGGATGATCTGCCACATGGTGTGGCGGGAGCGCGGGTCGAGGCCGGTGGTGGGCTCGTCGAGGAAGATGATCCGCGGGCTGCCGACCAGGGTCATGGCGATGTCCAGCCGGCGCTTCATGCCGCCGGAGTAGGTGGAGGCGGGCTTCTTCGCCGCGGCCGTCAGGTCGAACTGCTCCAGCAGGGCGGCGGCGACCCGGCGGCCCTCGCTGCGCGGGAGGTGGTGCAGGTCCGCCATCAGCAGCATGTTCTCCTCGCCGGTGATCAGGCCGTCGACGGCGGAGAACTGGCCGGTGACGCCGATCGCGGCGCGGACCGACTGCGGGTCGGCGGTGAGGTCGTGGCCCGCGACCCGGGCCTGCCCGCCGTCGGCGCCGATCAGGGTGGAGAGGATCTTGACGGCGGTGGTCTTGCCGGCGCCGTTCGGCCCGAGCAGGGCGAACACGGTCCCGGCCGGGATGGACAGGTCGACTCCGTCGAGCACGCTCTTGTCGCCGTAGGACTTGCGCAGACCGACCGCGGAGACGGCGGCGGGCGACTGCGGGTCGGCGCTCCTGCTGGACGTGGGCATGACAGAAGTGGGCATGTGCCTCTCCGATCGAGGGCTGAGGTGACAGGTGGGGCTACGGGTGGGGCGGGGGAGCGGGGCGGGGCGCGGGCGCGGGTGCGGCGGGCTGCGGGCGGGGCGGGGCGCCGGCGGGGCGGGGCTGCGGGTGGGGAGGGCTGTCGGTCAGGCCTTGGCGCGCAGGATGTCGATGTTGCCGTGCCGGGTGCGGGCGCGGACCTCGACGGTGTCCTCGGTGTCCTCGGGCGTCCCGGACGTGGTGAGCGAGTTCCGTACCTGGCCCGAACCCGAGTGCACCTCGAGCCAGGCGGCGGTGCCCGGCCGGATGCCGACCTCGATCGCGCCGTAGGAGGTCTCCAACTGGACGCTGCCGCGCGCCACTTCGCCGACCCGCAGGGTGCCGTGGGCGGTGGTGGCGGTGACCGAGTCGGCGGCGCGGGCGATGTCGATGTCGCCGTTGGCCCCGCTCACCCGGAGGGTGCCGGCCGCGGTGCCGACGGTCGTCGTGCCGTGCGAGTTCTTCAGGACGGCCGGGCCCTCGATGGCCCCGACGCGCAGGCTGCCGGAACTGGTGGTGATCTCGGCCGCGCCCTCGATCCGGTCCACGGTGATCGAACCGTGCGACGCGGTCAGCTTCAGCGGCCCGGTGGTGTCGAGGCGGACGTCGCCGGACGAGGTCTTCACCCGGACCTCGCCGAGCCGGCCCTCGCCGAACACGAGGGTCCAGGCGCCGGTCAGGTCGACCTGCGAGCCCGCGGGCAGCTCGACCGTGACGTCGACGGTGCCGGTGCGGCCGAGGCCGAGCAGGTACGGATTGGGCTTGGGCGTCCGGACGGTCAGGACACCGTTGGTGCAGACGGCCTCGGTCTGGTCGGCCGTCCGCACGTCCAGGTCCTTCTTCGGGTCGCGCGGCCGCACCTCGACGACGGTGTCGCGGCGGTCGCCGGCGGTGAACTGGATGGAGCCGGCCTCCACGTGCGCGGTGACCGAGATCGGTTCGGGGGTGTCGAAAGAAGGCATGGCTGTCCCGTCCTCATGGGTCTTGGTGACGTCCCCGCTGGTGGGACGTGGTGGGAGGTGAGATGAGGTGGTGCGGGTGCGGGTGTGGTGGTGTGGGCCGGGCGGGTGCGGGTCGGGCGGTGGGGCTAGCGCACCCAGCCCGTGATGCTCTGTCCGACGGTCCGGGTCTTCGCCGTCGCGGCCGGCTGCGGGCCGCCGTCGACCGCGGTCGACACGGCGCGCACCAGCCAGGCGTTGACCGACAGCCCCTCGCGGCCCGCCGCCTCCTCGGCGCGCGCCTTGAGGTGGGCCGGCAGGCGCAGGTTGACCCGTGCGGTGCCGCCCTCGTCGCCGTCGGCGGGCAGGGGCGCCCTGAGCGGCTCGGCGGACACGGGGCCGGCTTCCGTGGCGCCGCTGTAGGCGGGCGGCGGGGTCACCACGAAGTCGGGGTCGAGCCCCCGCAGCCGTACGTCGACCGAGCCGGGGGCGAGTTCGCGGGTGATCTCGTCCATCGCGGCGGAGAGCACGTTGAGCATGGTCAGACGGGTCGCCGACTCCAGCGGGGCGAGCAGCCGCTCGGCCAGGGCGCGGGCGTCGTCCCCGCCGGCTTCGGCGGCCACCGCGAGTTCGCGGCGGAGGGTGGCGACATACGGGCTGAGGTCCATGACGCCATCATGGCACCACATTGGCGCCATGCGCAAGCGTCATGGCGGCGCCGCTCGGGGTCGGATCGGTGGTAGCGGCTCTGACCTGCGGAGATGTGATGCGTGGGGCGGCGGGGCGGGTGGCGCCCGGGTGTGCCATGGGGTGAGGAGTGGCGCCAGATGGCGCCAAGTGATGCCAAGTGGTGCCAGGGGGAGCCAAATGGCGCCAGGTGGTGTCACCTGGCGCCATCCGATGCCGAATGCTGTCGCGCGGCTCCGCAGGGTCGGCGGCGGAGCGGTGCCGCCGTGGTCAGGCCCTGGCTGCGCGCCCCGGGCGGCCGGCCCGGTGCAGGGCGAACCGGACCGCCGGGAGCAGGAGCCAGCACAGCGAGGCCGAGTGGGTGACCAGTGCGAGCGGTACCGAGACCGAGAAGGTCACGGTGACGGCGGTGACCCAGGCCAGGGTGTCGGCGACGGCCGCGGGCGGGGTGTGCTCGCGCAGCAGGCCGGCGCGCCGGACCGAGGCGAAGGCCTGCCGGAGGAAGACGCCGGCCAGGGCCTGGCTGGCGGCGTAGACGGTGAACTGGACCTGGAACGCGTCGGCCTCGGCGGTCAGCAGCTTGGTGGCGAAGGGGGTGATGACGATCATGAGCAGCCAGGCCAGGTTCCACCGGATCGCGCCGCCGTCGACCCCCTTCGCGTAGCGGAACAGGCGCTGGTGGAACAGCCAGTGCATGGCGACGGCCGTGAAGCTGATCAGGAACGCCACGTACTCGGTCAGGTGCTCGCGCAGGAAGTCCAGCAGCCCGTCGTTGCCGTGGACGCCCCCGGTCGGGACCGGCAGCTCGAGCGCGAGCAGCGTGATGGCGATGGCGATCACGGCGTCGGAGAAGTAGATCAGGCGCTCCGGGCTGACGAGCTCGGTGGTGCCGGGCCCGTGCTGTCCCGTACCTGCGGGGGTGGCGGCTGTGTCGGCCATGGCGGGGTCTTCCTCCGGCTCTCGGTGTCGGTGGTGTCGGTGGTGTCGGCGGTGGCCGCGGTGGCCGCGGCCCGGTCGGTGCTTCCGGCGGCCGCCACAGTCAAAAGTTGGACGGTGAAAGAATGACCGGTCAAGAGAGTTCTGTCCAGTTCTGAACGGTCGGCCCCGGTAGAGTGCGAACCATGAGCCTGCGCCACGCGATCCTGGGCCTGCTGGCCGAGAACCCCAGCAGCGGATACGACCTCAACAAGCGCTTCGAGACGACGCTCGCCATGGTCTGGCCGGCGAAGCCGAGCCAGGTCTACGGGGAGCTCGGCAAGCTCAGCGAGGCCGGCCTGATCGAGGTCACCGGCGTCGGCGCGCGCAACCGCCGCGAGTACGGGATCACCGACACCGGGCGCGCCGAACTGCGGGAGTGGATGACCGGGCCGGGGGCGGAGAGCGCGTACCGCAGCGCCGCCCTGCTGCGGGTGTTCTTCCTGTGGTCGCTGCCGCGCGAGGAGGGCGCCGCCTACCTCAAGGAGTTCGCCCGCCGCAACCAGGAGCGCCACGCCTTCCTCGAGAGCCTCCGCGACGGCGCCGAGTGGCGCGGGGATCCGGCCCAGGTCTGCCAGTGGCTGGCGTTGGAGTTCGGGATCCGCGGCTCCAAGTCGGCCGAGGAGTGGGCGGACTGGGCGGCCGAACGCCTGACCGAGCACCTCTGAGCGCGGCCGGCTGCGCGGACCCCGACCGCTCCACCGACACCACCGACGGACCCCCGGCCGGCCGCACGGGTGTCACCTCCCGGGCCTTCCCACGGGACGCGCCGGACGTGCTCGACCGGCCGTCACCCGCCCCTGGCCGGTCGGCCCGGGTACGGCGGCTCAGCCGAAGTGGCGGACCGTTGCCGGGGAAGCCGGTTCGTACGGGCGCCAGCCGTCGGCCGCGGGCCGGCCGGTCGCGACGAAGCTGGCCACGGCGCGGGAGAAGGTGCGGCCGAGCGACCGGGCGGCAGGGGTGGGCCGACCGAGCATGGGACTGTCCGGGTAGGCCGCGAAGGTGTCGAAGAAGTACGGGAGTTCGGCGCAGTGCGTGGCACCGAGGCGGGCCGGATCGTCGGCCGGGGCGGCGTCGAACCGGTAGACGTACGCCGGGTTCCCGGCCGCGGCGTGGTGCCCGGCGATGGCGAAGGTGCCGTCGTGGAACAGGAGTTCGCCGCCGAGCTCGGTCAGGACCTCGCCCGGCGTCGCCGCGCCGAGCCGGGCGGCGGTGCGGTCGTACCGCTCGCCGCCGTCACCGGCCATCGCGGCGGCGATCGGACGGGCCCGGTCCGTGGTGGCGTCGCGCAGGCGCGGGTCGGACGCGAAGAACGCGGTCATCTCGTCGCGGGTGGTGCCGGTGAGCAGGTCCTTGCCGTCGAGCCGTCCCCCGGCCAGCGCCCGCTGCCAGGTCGCGGGGATCCCGGCGGCGCCGAGGACGGGGTACATCGGCGGGGCGACGTCGCCCGGGCGGGCGAGGTCCCGGGACAGCTGCCGGTAGGCGGTCAGGAGCCGGCCGGCGGGGACGGCGCGCAGCGCGGGCCGCGGGTCGCGCACGCCGTCCAGTCCGAGCAGGCCGAGGAAGCGCCGGGCGTGGTCGTGCGCGGTGTCCGGGTCCTGCGGGGCGAGCCCGAACGGGCCGCTCTGGGCGATGACCCGGCCGATCCACGCGCCGGTGACCGGGGACAGTGCGAGGTGGAGGGCGGAGAACGCGCCGGCGGACTGCCCGCCGACGGTGAGACTGCCGGGGTCGCCGCCGAAGGCGCCGATGTTGCGCCGCACCCAGGCCAGCACGGCGCCCTGGTCCTGCACACCGAGGTTCTCGCTGCCGAGGTCCGGAAGATGGAGGTAACCGAGCGGCCCGAGACGGTAGTTGGCGGTGACGACGACGATCCCGCCGGCGGCTGCCAGGTGCCGGCCGTCGTACCAGTCCCAGCCGCCCGAGCCGCTGGTGAAACCGCCGCCGTGGAACCAGACCAGGACCGGCAGGGCGCCCGGTCCGGTCCCGCCGGCCGGGAGGGCGGGGGTCCACACGTTGAGGGTGAGGCAGCCGTCCTCGTCCCAGTCGGGCGTGCGGCGGCCCATCACCGCCTCGAGCCGCGAGGGGTCCTGCGGGACGGACGGACCGGGCCGGTCCGCCTCCCGCACGCCCGGCCAGGCCGGGTGCGGCTCGGGCGGCGCGAAGCGCAACTCCCCCACGGGGGAGGCCGCGTAGGGGATGCCGCGGAACGCGGCGATCCCGTCCTCGACGGTGCCCCGGACACTGCCCGACTCGGGGTGTGCGACGGATCGTTCGATCAGGGTCATCGGTGTCACCTTCCTGGCCGCGGTGCTATGGTCCAGGTCTACCGTCGGAGGGCGGAAAGGTACGGGAAGCCGGCCGAGTCCAGGGATTGTGCGCCGCACGGCGTGGAATTCTGACGGATGTGGGACACCGACGACAGGAGCTGGACGGGACGGACCGGCGGATCGCGGCCGTGCTGATGGCGTCGCCGCGGGCGTCCTGGCGGACGGTCGCGCGCACCCTCGGGCTCTCGGAGCGCACGGTCGTACGGCGGGCGGCTCCGCTGCTGCACGACGGCACGCTGCGGCCCACGGCCGTCCGCAACCCGCTGCGCTTCCCTGGGCTGACCCCGGTGGCCCTGCGGATCCGGTGCCGGCCGAGCCGCATCACGGCGATCGCCGCGGCGCTGGCACGGCGGCCCGACAGCGTCTGGGTCGACATCCTGGGCGGCGGCGACGAGGTCAGCGCCGTGCTGTTCCTGGACGGGCCGCAGGCCAGGGCGGCGCTGCTGCTCCGGGACCTGCCCGCCACCACGGGCGTCCGGTCCTGGGACGCGTACGACCTGATGAGGGTGTTCCCGGCGGGCTTCGTGTGGAGCGCGGGCCTGCTGACCGCCGATCAGTTCGGGGCGCTGGCGCCCCTGAGCGGCGAACCCCGCCCGGCTCCGGACCCGCACCCGCTGGACGAGCCGCTGATCGAGCGGCTCACCGCCGACTCCCGCGCCACCCTCGACGACCTCGCGGCCGCGCTGGGCACCTCGGCGTCGACGGTGCGCCGGCGCCTGGACCTGATCGTCCCGGGCCAGGTGGTGCGGCTGGCCTGCGAGGTGGACCTGGGCCTGCTCGGCATCCACGCCGAGGCGCTGCTGTGGATCACCACCGGCCCGGGCAGCCTGGAGGAGGTGGGCGACGGGCTGAGCCGCCACCCGCAGGTGCGGTTCGCCGCCGCGACGACCGGCGCCGCCAACCTGCTGGTCGCCGTGGCCGCGGCCGACCTGCCCGGGCTCTACACCTTCCTGACCGGCACCGTCGGGCCGATCGGCGGCATCCACGGCGTGGAGGTCACCCGGATCCTCAGTTCGGTCAAACGCACCGGCCGGCTGCGGACGTCCGCGAGCTGACACCCGGGCGGCGCGGCCGGTCCCCGCTCCGGCCGGGCCGCGCTCACGTCTGCGCCGCGCTCACGTCTGCGCCGCGGTCACGTCTGCGCCGCGGTCAGGCCTGCGCCGCGGTCATGCGGCCGACGGCCCGGACCAGCTGCCGTCGGGAGGCCAGCCGGGCGAAGGACGCCATGACCCGGTTCAGCCGTCCGGCGATGACGCTGGGCGGCGGGTTCCTGCGGTCCAGGGCGGCCAGCGCGGTGCTCACGACGTCGGCGGGGGAGGCGAGCCGGGTGCCGCCGGCGGCCCGGTCGGTGCCGACGACCTCGAAGAACTCGGTCCGGGTCGCGCCGGGGGACAGGGCCAGGACCCGCAGTCCGGTGCCGCGCGACTCCTCCCACAGCGCCTCGGTGAGGCTCAGCACGAAGGCCTTGGTCGCCCCGTAGAGCGCCATCCTGGGGTTGGGCTGGTAGGCGGCCATGCTCGCGACGTTGACCAGTACCCCGCGCCCGGACGCCCGGAGCTGCCCGATGAAGGCGCGGCTGATGTCGGCCACCGCGGTCACGTCCACGGCGATCTCCTGGTGCAGGCGGTCCGGGTCCGCCTGGTGGAACGGGCCGAAGGAGCCGAACCCGGCGTTGTTGATGACGCTGGTGACGTGCAGGCCGAGCTGTTCCAGCTGGTCGGCCAGGGCCCGGCCGGGGCGGTCGGTGGCCAGGTCCATCGCGAGTACGTGCACCTCGACGTGGTGGCGCTCGCGCAGCTCGACGGCGAGCTCCTCCAGGCGATCCCGGCGGCGGGCGACCAGGACCAGGCCGGAGCCGCGGGCGGCGAGCCGGCGGGCGAACTCGGCGCCGAGGCCCGCGCTGGCGCCGGTGATCAGGGTGGTCTGTCCGTGGTAGTCGACGGCTGTCATGACGCTCTCCTGTTTTGCAGTCGCTGCAGTCGCTGTCTACCTGGCAGTTAATGCCAGGTAGGCGGTCGCTGTCCAGTGCGGGGTAGTCTTGTCGCCATGACGACCTTGTGGGACCGCTCGCGGCAGGCCGCCGTCCAGGAGATCCTCGACACCGCGCTCCGGCTCTTCGAGGAGCAGGGCTACGAGCGGACGACGATCGCGCAGATCGCGCGGGAGGCGGGGATCTCGCAGCGTTCGCTGTTCCGCTACTTCGGCACCAAGGAGGACCTGGTCTGCGGCGACCAGGAGGCGCTCGGCGAACTGCTGCGGCGCACGGTCGAACTGCAGCCCGCCGAGGTCTCGGTCTGGGACGCCCTGCGGGCCGGGTTCGAAACGATCCTCACCGCCGAGCACACCCCGCAGCGGGCCCTGGAGCTGTCCCGGCTGATCTTCGAGACCCCGTCCCTGCGCGCCCGCTACGTCGAGAAGCGGCTGCGCTGGCAGGCCGACCTCGTCCCCGTCGTCCAGGCCCGCCTCGGCCTCGACCCCGATGCCCGCGACCCGCGCGCGCGGGCGATCGTCGCGACGGTGTTCGCCTGCGTCGACACCGCCACCGAACTCTGGGCCGCCGGTGAGGGGCGGCTCGACCTGGCCGGACTCTACGACCAGTGCCTCGTCGCGGTCCGCGACGGCGGGCGCTGAGCCACCGGCCGCCGCACCGGACCGCTGCCGGACCGCCGCCCTGCGGGCGATCACAGGCCGGCCGAGGTCCCGACATCAGCTACGTCGGGGACGGCTTGATCGGCTCCATGATCGGCGCGCCGTCCGTGTCGGTCCCGGTCGGGGCCTGGTGGCAGCTGAGCACTCGCAGCCTTGAACTGAGCTGCCGGGGCTGGCGTTTCAGCGGCGGCGCACTAACATGAGCATTCCTCGTGTTCTTGCGTTCCCGTCGATCGCCACCGTGAGCTGGGAGTCCGACCATGCCGAACCGCCTCGACCTCCCGTCCGACTTCCGCTGGGGCGTGTCCACCGCCGCCTACCAGATCGAGGGGGCGGTGGACGAGGACGGCCGCGGCGCCTCCATCTGGGACACGTTCGCCGCCCGCCCCGGCACCGTCCGGGACGGCCACACCGGGGCGGTGGCCTGCGACCACTACCACCGGTATCCCGAGGACGTCGCGCTCATGCAGGGCCTCGGGCTGGACGGCTACCGCTTCTCGATCGCCTGGCCCCGCGTCCAGCCCACCGGCGCCGGCGAGGTCAACCCGGCCGGACTCGCCTTCTACGACCGCCTGGTGGACGCCCTGCTCGCCGCCGGCATCACCCCGCTGCCCACCCTCTTCCACTGGGACCTCCCGCAGGCCCTGGAGAACGGCGGCGGCTGGCTGAACCGCGACACCGCGTACCGCTTCGCCGAGTACGCCGCGATCGTCGCCGACCGGCTCGGCGACCGCGTCCCCGCCTGGATCACCCTCAACGAGCCCTTCGTGCACATGGTGTACGGCTACGCCCTCGGCATCCACGCCCCCGGGCGCGCCCTGATGCTCGACGCCCTGCCCGCCGCCCACCACCAGCTCCTCGGCCACGGACTGGCCGCCGCGGCGCTGCGCGAACGCGGCCTGGAGGTGATGATCGCCAACAACCTCACCCCGGTCCGAGCGGCCACCGACGACCCCGCCGACACCGCGGCCGCCACCGCCTACGACGCCCTCCACAACCGCCTGTTCACCGATCCGCTGCTGCTCGGGCGCTACCCCGACCTGTCGGCGTTCGGCGTCGGCGAGGACCTCGGCGGCAGCGTCCAGGACGGCGACCTCAAGCTCATCGCCGCCACCCCCCTCGACGGCCTCGGCGTCAACTACTACAACCCCACCCGCATCGCCGCCCCCACCGACCCCGGCCTCCCCTTCGCCGAAGCCCCGATCGAGGGCGTCCCCCGTACCGCCTTCGGCTGGCCCGTCGTCCCCGACGGCCTGCGGGAACTCCTGACCGGCCTCCGCGGCCGCTACGGCACTGCCCTCCCGCCGATCACCATCACCGAGAACGGCTGCTCCGTCGCCGACGAACTTGCCGCCGACAGCACAGTCCAGGACCAGCCGCGCATCGACTACCTGGCCGGCCACCTTGACGCCGTGGCCGCCGCCGTCGCCGAAGGCGTCGACGTCCGCGGCTACTACACCTGGTCGCTCCTCGACAACTACGAATGGGCGGAGGGGTTCCACCAGCGCTTCGGACTGGTCCACGTCGACTTCGGGACGCAGGTGCGCACGCCGAAGGCGTCGTACGCGTGGTACCGCGACCTGATCGGTGCCCAACGGGCGCGGCACGGTAGGTAGATCTGGCGACGGTCCCGGTCAGGCGATGCGGATCTGCATCGCCTGACCGAACAGTGGCACAGCCGGCGGAGATTCCGGCCGCACCAAACGACGACCAGGCAGGACCCGTACACCACCTCCCTGAACGCAACCACGCGCCGCCCCGGCCGGTTACGGTTCGGCGAGGTCGATCCGCTGCTGGTACATGCCGGGTCCGAGCTCGAGGAAGCGGCCACCTTCGCGTTCGGCGAGGCGGGCTCGGTAGAGATCGTCCCGGCCGGCCCGGACACCAGGGGCGAGATCCACGTAGCGGCGGATCAGGTCCATCTCCTGCTCGGCCAGCTCGTCGTCGGCCACGTGCCCTCCTGGCTGTTCGCCTGCGTCCACTGTGTCCCGGACCGGGCGACGCCGCCAGAGCTCGGCTACGCCCGACGGCCCCCGCTGCCGGGCGATGTCCGGCTCACCCAGGGCCCGGCTCAGGGCACCGTCCACGTTGGCCGCGAGCAGTCGGCCCGCCAGCGCGTCCATCTGCCCGGCCAGCCGACCAAGGCGGTGGCCGGGGCTGCCGGCGAGGCGATTGGCGGGCCCGAGAGCCGTCGGGCCGGGGAGGAGCCGGGCGCCGAACACGGTTGGAGGTGGGATCGCCATACCGGATGACCGCCGTTCGGGCCGTCCGGATCACGCACCCCGCAGCATGGCCCACCCGAGCGCACCTGACCCGGCTGCGCCGGTGCCCGCCGGACCCGAGACGCACAATCCGGGCCGGCACCGGCACGCACCGTGCCACCTCGAAGCACCATGGACAGTGGGGGTGGGCGGGCCGTGTAGGCGTCGCGGGCCACCCATCGGCGCCCCCGCCGCGCGAGCGCCGCGTGCACCAGGTCCACGACGAGTGTCCTGCCGCTGCCGGCCTGCCCGGCCACGACTACCACCACCCGGCCGGTCCTGCGCCACGGCCCGTGAAGCACGGCGGGCGGGACCTCCTCGGCGAGGACCTGTGCTCTGCCGCCCGGGTCGAGCCCGTCCCGGGACACCTCCCGCCGGCGGCAGCTACGGCTCGAGGCGGGGATCGTCGATGTCGACGGTGACGATCCCGGGCGGGTAGAGCTCCGGGCGGGCGGTCAGGATCAGGTGGTGCTGCGGGCGCACCGGGGTGGGCAGGCTCGTGGCGATGGCGTGGGCCAGGTCCTGGCCGCCGTACCCGTCGCGGACCATGGCCGCCACCACCGCGGCCGTGCCCGCGTCCAGGGGCTCGAACTCGAGCGAGGGCAGCGCCGGGACCGCATCCGCGGCGCCCTCGTCCTTGATCTGGGCCTCGACCAGGCACAGCACCGGAACCAGCAGGTGCTGGAACGGGCTGTGCAGGGCGGAGTCGATGATCCGGTGCAGGCGAGCGTGGCCGGCGGCCAGCGCGGACAGGGCGCTGGAATCCAGAATGATCACGCGCTGCGCCTGGGGGCGACCTTGGCGCGCGCATCCGCCGCGGCGATGTCGTAGACCCGCTGCAGCAGGTCCGGGCCCTCGTTCAGCTCGGTGTCGGTGAGGGTCAGTCCGAAGTGCTCCCGAAGCAGGCGGCGGCCTTCGGCAACCCGCTCCGCGATCTGCTCCGCGGTGGGCTGCTGCTCCACCAGCAGGGCCACCTGGGCGCCGATCGTGGTGCCGCGGGCCGCCGCGAGAGCGGCCAGCCGGTCACGCGTATCAGGGGAAACCTTGATCGTCGCATCAGCCATACCACGATCGTACACCGCTGGTACACCACCGGTGTACCGATCTGCCCCTCCTGGAATGCCGCCGCCCGGCCCAGGGGCGGCTGCGCCCAGGCGGCCGTCGCCGTGGTTGAGCTGCTCCCCGCCGTCCTGTCCTCGCGGCCTGTGCCGGTTGACGGCCTTGTCGGCCCCTGGCCTGATGAGAGCCGCGATGGTCGACATGCTGAACGGCACGGCGTCGAAGGGGACCGGCCGCCGGTCGAACTGCGTGCTGCCGACGTGACCTGTGTCGATGAGGGCGGTCAGCAGGTGCTTGCCCACCCGGGTGGTGCTCCCGGAAGGCATGGGTGCGGCCGGGACCGTGCAGGACGACCCGGTGCCCGCGGGACAGCGTGAGCACCGGGTCGTTCGTCGCGTCCGCCGGAGGTGTGGAGAAGTCGAGTTCGCCGCCGATGGGCAGAGCCTGGCCCGCGCCGGGGCGGACGGTTCGGCATCCGGCACTGTCGGGTGTACTGCTGCGGCGGAATGCTACTGACCGGAGGCCTCCGCAGTGGTGAACAGGTTCTGCAGGGTCCGGGTCGCCAGGTCGAGCAGCCAGGCGTGGGCGGGGTCGTCGTCGTAGCGCTTGTGCCAGAGCAGATAGAGGGGTACGGGCGGCAGGTCGAACGGCAGTGGCAGGGTGGTCAGGCCCAGTTGGTCGCGGGCGGAGCGGGTGACCGCGTCGGGGAGGGTGACCACGACGTCGGCGTCACGGGCGAGCTGCAGGGCGGTGTCCGTCGCGGGGGCGGAGACGGTGACGCGGCGCTCGTGGCCGAGGGCGGCGACGACGTCGTCGACCCGGTCGCGCAGGCTCCCACGCCGGGAGACGGTCACGTGGTCGGCCGCCGCGTACCGCTCGACGGTCACCGGTCCTTCGGTGAGCGGATGGCCCGCCCGGACGGCGAGGATGATCCTGTCCTGGCCGATGAGGCGGTGATGGATGTCGGGCTGGGGCGACGGTCCGGCGCTGGAGGCCACATCGACCTCACCGCGACGCAGCTCGGGGGTGTCGTGGCCGGGCTCGACCGTCAGGCGTATCTTCACCCCTGGGGCCTGGCGGTGCATCGCAGCGACGAGGGCGGTCCCGCAGGCGGTGGTGAGGGCGTCGTGCAGGCGGACGGTGAACACCCGCTCCAGGCCCGCCAGGTCGAGGTCCGTACGGGCGGACAGCAACTGGTGGGCCTGCTGCACCAGGGCGTGGACCTCGGTGCGCATGGTCAGCGCGCGGGGCGTGGGCGTCATGTGGCGTCCGGTGCGGACCAGGATCTGGTCGCCGGTGGCTTTGCGGATACGGCCCAGCGAGCGGCTCATCGCCGGCGCGGTGACGTGAAGCCGGTCCGCGGCTCCGGCCACGCTGCCCTCTTCCAACAGCGCGTCCAGGGCGGTGAGCAGATTCAGATCCAATTGCATGACAGTAACTATAGGAGTGGAAATCATGCACTGTTGTTAACAGTTGGGGGTTCCGGCTTGGCGATGCGAGGCCGAGAGCGCCATCGCGTCGCCGCCGCTGGAGCGGCCGTCGCCAGACCGGAGGAGCCGCGCCGCCGACGTGTGGTGAGCACAGGAGGGCGAGCTCACGGGCGGTCCCGCCTGGGGCGGGCAGCGGCACCAGGGCGAAGCACCACCGTCGTCTCCGCGATGCCGGCCCGGATGAATGCGGCGCAGGTGGGGTTGTGTGTGGGGGGCTGTGCTCCACCGGGCCGTCGCCTGCCGCCGGGCGGCCCGCAGCTCTGCGGTGGGTAGGGCTGTGGGTGCTGCTCGGACAGCCCGGCGAACACGTGGGCGCCGTTCGCCGAGCTCGGCCCACCGCGAAGGAGCCCCCGCACCCGTCGTTGCTCGGGCCCTCGGCTATCACGACAAGACCACGGCGAAGTTATCGGCAGAATGTGCCCGTCCGGGCGGGGCCATCGGCAGCTGGTCATCACTCATCGTGGTCACAGTGTCGACCGTGCGGACCGATTCGTGACTCCTCAACATGCGAGCTCGCCAGTCTCACACCCGGATCAGCGGGGCAGGATGCGCAGTACCGCCTCGCGTTCGCCGCTGAGCTGCAGGCCTTGCTGTACCGCGGCGTTCAGGTCGAGGTCGCCGAGCAGGGTCGCGGCCAGCAGGTGCGGCGGTCCGGTCAGGGACGCGGTGGGGTGGTCGACCCGGCCGGCGTGGGTGTGCACGGAGCCGTCCTTGACTTCGATGACCAGGTCCTCGTTGCCGTCGGCGTGCAGTTGCAGGGCGATTGCCGGCTGGTCGGGGCGGTGGTCGGTCAGTGCCCGGGCGGGCACGTCCAGCCAGTGGGTGCGGAAGGTGTCGTTGCCGCCCGGCTCGCGCAACAGTGGAATTCCCCAGCGGCTCAGTTCCTGCAGCACCGGCTCCAGCGTGCGGCCGCGCTCGGTGAGGGAGAACAGGGTGGTGGCCACCGGCGGCGGGGCGGCCTCGCGGCGGATCAGGCCGGCTTCCTCGAGTTCGCGGAGCCGGTCGACCAGCAGGTTGCTGGCGATCCCGGGCAGCCCGTTGCGCAGGTCGGTGTGCCGGCACGGACCCAGGGCTAGCAGTTCACGGACGATCAGCAGGGTCCACCGGTCGCCGATGGTGTCCAGTGCTTTCGCGATGCCGCAGTACTGCCCGTAGGTCCGCATGCCACCATCCTACCTTGCGGCGTTGAGATTCAAAACTCCCTTGTTGACTTTCTCAACAACGTCGGTCTAGCGTCGCTGCCATGACCACCACCCTTTCCGTTCGTCGGCTGTCCTGGGCCGGCGTCGAGATCCGTCTCGGCGACACCCGCCTGCTGATCGACCCGCTCGAGAACGTTGCTCCACTGGCGCCGGTGATGGGGCCGCCGCACCGGCCGGTCGACCCGGTCGACACCCCGCCCGGCACCCACGCCCTCATCACCCACCTGCACCCCGACCACTACGACCACGACCTGATCGCCCGGATCGCGGCCACCGGCACGATCGGCTGCCACACCCCGAGCGCGGCGGCGCTGCAGGAGGCGGGCATCACCCCCGTCGCCCAGCACCTGGGCCGCTCACGCCGCATCGGAGAACTGACCGTCACCCCGGTGACCTCGCTGGACTGGCGCGGCAACGACTGCGACCAGGTCGCCTGGGTCGTCGAAGGCGCCGGCCGGCGGATCATCCACTGCGGCGACACCCAGTGGCACGGCAGCTGGTGGCAGATCGCCCGCGACCACGGCCCGTTCGACGTCGCGTTCGTCCCGGTCAACGGCGTCATCGCCCACTTCGAGGGCTACGCGTCCAACGTCCCGGCGACCATGACCCCCGAGCAGGGTGTCGAGGCCGCCGTCGCACTCGGCGCCGGCACCGTCTGCGCCATGCACTACGGCCTGTTCCACAACCCGCCGTTCTACACCGAACAACCCGACATCGAGCGGCGCTTCCAGCAGGCCGCCGACGAGCGCGGCATCACCGCGGCGATCATCGCCGACGGCCAGCCCGTCCTCTGACCATCAGAAAACCTCAGAAACCATTGGAAACAAGGAGCAACACATGAAGATCGTCCTATTCGGTGCCGGCGGCAACATCGGCCGGCCCGCCACCGAGGAACTACTGCGGCGCGGCCACACCGTCACCGCGGTCACCCGGGCCGGCCACGTCGACGGACTCGAGCACAAGGCCCTGACCGTGACCACCGGTGACGTCACGGACGCCGCCGCGGTCGCCGGCCTCGCCGCCTCCCACGACGCCGTGCTGTCGGCCGTCGGCCCCCGGATCGGCCAGGAGGACGACCGCGCCACGATCGTCGGTGCCGCCCGTGCGCTGATCGACGGACTCCGCCGAGCCGGCGTCACCCGCCTGGTCACCATCGGCGGTGCCGGCAGCCTGCGCACGCCGGCCGGCACCCGGGTCATGGACGACCCGGCCTTCCCCGCGCTGTGGAAGGCCAACGCCGAGGCCCAGTCCGAAGCGCTCGACCTCTACCGCGGCGTGCACGACCTCGACTGGACGTACGTGTCGCCCGCCGCGGTCATCGCAGCGGGCGAGCGAACCGGCGCCTACCGCAGCGCCGGGGACACCCTGCTCACCGACGACGACGGCAACAGCCGCATCTCCTACGCCGACTACGCGATCGCCCTGGCCGACACGATCGAGAACGGCACCGCGATCCGCCGCCGCATCACCGTGGCGTACTGAGCCATGAGCAACGACGCCGCCGGCCCGCACCCCCGATTCATCGTCCTGCTCGCAGCGCTCGTGGCTCTGGGACCACTGTCCATCGACGGCTACCTGCCCGGACTGCCGGACCTCGCCGGCGACCTGCGCGCCGGCGCCGCGGCCACCCAGCTCACCATCACCGCCTGCCTGGCCGGGCTGGCCGTCGGGCAGCTGATCGCCGGGCCGCTGAGCGACACCTACGGCCGGCGGCGTCCGTTGCTGGCGGGCCTCGCCCTCTACACGCTCGCCAGCGCGCTCTGCGCGGTGGCGCCCGACGTCCGGACCCTCGTCGGCCTACGCCTGGTCCAGGGCATCGGCGGGGCGTTCGGCATCGTCATCGCCAACGCCATGGTCCGCGACCGCACCTCCGGAACCCGCACCGCACGTCTCTTCTCCGCACTGACCTTGATCACCGGCCTGGCGCCGGTGTTCGCGCCGGTCCTCGGCGGCCAGCTGCTGCGCGTCACGGCCTGGCCGGGGATCTTCGTGGCCCTGGCCGTACTCGGCGCCGTGATGCTGGCGGCCTGTGCCGCAGGACTGCCGGAGACCCGGCCCTCCGCGTCACGCGAGCCGCTGCCGGCTGTCGTCGGGCAGCTGCTCGGCGACCGGGTCTTCACCGGGTACGTCCTGGCCAACGGCCTGGTCTTCGCGGCGATGTTCGTCTACATCTCCGGCTCGCCGTTCGTCCTGCAGGAAATCCACGGCCTGTCACCGCAGCAGTACAGCGCCGTGTTCGCCGTCAACGCCGCCGGACTCGTCGCGGCCGCCCGGATCAGCGGCCGGCTGGTGGCCCGGGCCGGCGCCCGCGCGCTGCTGCTCGCCGGTCTGCTGGGCGCGACAGCCGGCGGCACCACGGTCCTGGGCGCGGTGCTGACACGGGCACCCCTGCCCGTGCTGCTGATCGGCCTGTTCGTCCTGGTCTCCAGCGTGGGCCTGGTCATGCCGAACGCCGCGGCCCAGGCCCTGGCCGGCCACGGCGGACACGCCGGGTCGGCCGCCGCCCTGCTCGGCTTCAGCCAGTTCATGTTCGGCGCGGCACTCGCTCCGCTGGCCGGCGCGGGTGGCGCCACCGACGCCTTGCCGATGGGAATCATCGTCGCCGTGCTGCCGGCGCTCGCCCTGCTCGCACTCGGCGTCCTCACCCGGTCGATGCCCGGTGAGCGCACCCGCAGGCCGGCTCGCCGAGGACCTGCCGGGCGCCGGCGACCGCGCCGGCACAGCGAGCACGGGCGGGCAGGTACACGGTGAATCGGGCCGGCGGCCCGGGTCGCGGTCCCCCCGGCACGATCACCTCAAGCTCGCGCAGAGCGGGGGGCACGAGGGTTGAGCAGGTGGACCATCGCGCGTGGCGCCGAGGCCGTCGCGACTGCCCGGTGTCGGCCACGGACGCCCCTGAACGTCATGGCGACCTGATCCCGCGCGCCGTGAGGTGAGCGCGGACGGCCCCGGGGCCCGCGGACGGCGGTCGCTCACCCCGCCCCGGCGCATGCCTCCGCCTCCGCCAGGTACCGCGCCACCGGGCCCAGGGTCAGCATGCCGCTGGCGGCGCCGGCGTGTTCTGCACAGGCATCACGCAGGGCAGCCGCAGCCCGGGCGGCGATTCCGCGCTCGCCGAGGCGTACGGCGGCACGGGCGGTCAGGCACCACATGACCTCCTGCAGGTGGTCACGCGGTGGTTCGGGCGCCGCGGTGAGGGCGGCACGCGCCTCCTCGACCCGGTCCTGGGCGAGCAGCACCAGCGGGCGCGCCCAGGGTAGGTACGGGCCCCAGTCGAGGTGCGGGTCGGTGGGCGCGGGCCGCTCGTGCAGCAGGCGCAGTCCCAGCAGGGCGAGCGGGAAAAGACCGCGGTGCAGCCCCGGCATTCCGGCCGTCCGGAGGGTGTCCTCGGCGGCGCGGTAGTGCGCTGCTGCCGTGGCGGCGGTCGGTCCGCCGGGTTCGGCGCTGCGGGCGGCCGTAGCCCGGGCCCTGAACCACCCGGTGAGGACGGGGACCAAGGGCGCCTCGGTGGCGGCGGCGAGCCGGTCGGCCGCATCGGCGTGCGAGGTCGCGGCATCGAGGTCGCCGAGGGCGGAGGCGGATTGCAGGCGGACGAGTCGGCCGAGTACGGCGAAGCTCGGCAGCCCGTGCCGGGTGGACAGGTCGAGGATCTCGGCGCCGATCCCGTCCCGTACTGCCGCGAGCCCGGGGCCGCTGAAGGACTGCAGGAACACCCCGTTGAGGGCGAAGGCCAGCAGGGCGGGATCGGCCAGGTCCCGTGCCAGCGCCTCTGCCTGACGCGCCGCCTGCTGCGCGTGCCTCAGCTCGGTCCCCGACAGATCGGCGCTGCGGCTCTCGACGGCGACCGTGGCCAGGAGGCGGGCGCGCAGGTCGGCGGGGCCGCCCGGGCCGAGCCCGGTGAGCGTGCGCTCGGCAGCAGCGACGACGGCGCGGGACTGCTCCGGGTCATCGGCCCGGCTCCAGATGGCGGGCACGTCGTAGGCGCCGATGATGCGGGCGGTCAGGGCGAGGTCGCCCGTGCGTTCCGCCGCCCGGACGGCGGCGAGGCGGTCGCGCCGCGAGTGGACGAGGGCGTCGCCACCCGCCAGTGCGAGGGTGCGGGCCAGATCCACGGTGGTGCGCGGGCCGAGCCGGACACCAGGGCCGGTCCACGCGGTACGCGCTCCTTCGGTGCGCGCGGACCCGTTGAGGATGTCCCGCTCCAGGCGCTGAAGGTCGCCACCGGGGTCGAGTCCGAGTTGGCCGACGAGCATCGTGCGGGCGCGGCGGAGGGCGGCCAGCGCGTCGGCCCGGCGGCCCGCGCGGTACAGCGCGCGGGCCACCAGCTCCCAGGCCGGCTCGCGCCACGGGTGTTCGGCGACATGGGCACCCAGTTCGGCGACGAGATCCGCCCCTTCCCCGGAGTCGAGGAGGATCCGGGCGCGCAGTTCCACCCCGTCCAACCTGAGCTCCTCCAGCCGGGCTTGCTCGCGCTGCGCCCACGGGGAGCCGGCCACATCGGCGTAGGCGGGTCCGCGCCAGGCCGCGAGTGCCGCGCCGAGATCGGTCACCGCGTCGGGCGTGCGGCGGGCCCGGGCCAGGGCGTCCTGGAACCGATGGACGTCCACGTCCTCGCGCGGCAGGCGCAGCGCGTAGCCGGGACCTTCGGTGACGATGACGCGCGGCGGATGGCGGGGCGGTCGGTCGGGTTCGAGGGCGCGGCGCAGCGCGGCGACGAAGGTACGCAGAGCGCCCACGGCCCGGGCCGGCGGATCGGTCCACAGGTCATCGACGAGGGTGTCGGTGGTGACCATCCGCCCCTCGGCGGCGACGAGCCGGGCGAGTACCTCGCGATGGCGGGGTCCGCCCAGGTCGACCGGGCTGCCGTCGTCGTGGAGGGCCCGCACCGCACCGAGCACGTCGATTCGCATGCTCCCATCCTCCGGGCCAGGGGCCGGCTGCGCCCAACCGTACTGATCGGCTGCTGATCGCTGTCGCCCAAGCTGATCCGGTCAAGTCCCCGACCCGCAAGGATGCTCCCTCATGACGCCCACCATTCCCGGCTTCGATCACCTCCGCCTGCCCGGCGCGGACGGTGTGGAGCTGGCTGCCGCCGTCGGCGGCAGCGGCAGCCCGGTCGTGCTGTTGCACGGTTTCCCCCAGACCCACCTGATGTGGCGGCACGTCGCCGGGCGTCTCGCCGACGAGCACACGGTGATCTGTCCCGACCTGCGGGGCTACGGCGCCAGTGACAAGCCGGCGGCCACCGACCCCGATGTGTACGCCAAGCGCACCATGGCCGCCGACGTCGTGACCCTGGCGGCGGCGCTCGGGCACGAGCGCTTCGCCCTCGTCGGCCACGACCGGGGCGCCCTGGTCGCCTTCCGGGCGGGGCTGGACCACCCGGAGACCATCACGCACCTGGGCATTCTCGACATCGTGCCGACGCTCGACATGTGGAACGTCCTGCACGGCGCCTCGGCGGCGGTCGGTTACCACCTCTTCCTGATGGCGCAGCCGCCGGGCCTGCCGGAGGCGATGATCGCAGGCAGTGCGGACGCGTTCTTCGGCTCGTTCCTCGACGCCTGGGCCAACGACCCGACCACCATGCCCGACGAGGTGCGTGCCGAATACCTGCGCGCGAGCGCCGCGGCGGTGACGTCGATCGTCGCGGACTACCGGGCCTCGGCGGACATCGACGTCACGCACGACCAGGCGGACCTGGACGCCGGGTCGCAGCTGGCCATGCCCGTGGCGGTCGTCCAGCAGGACTGGGGTGCGCAGCTCGGCTACGACGCTGTCGGGGTGTGGAAGGCATGGGCGCCGGATCTGGACCACCGGCTGACCCGAGCCGGGCACTTCATGGCCGAAGAGGCACCCGACGAGATCGCGGCCGCGATCCGGGACCTGCTGGCCCGCTGAGCCGCCTGCTCGCGACTCGTCGGCTGGGCTGGGCCACGGTCGGTCGGCGAGCGCCGACCGACCGCCGCCTGCGCGCGCTCGCCGGCCGCCCACTCCGCTGCCGGCCCGGCCCTCGCTCACCGACCACCACACCTACCGGGAGCTGCGCCGCCGGATGCGCCAGGACGCCACCGCCCGCCGGGCCGCGCTCGACGATGCCGCACCGAGCCCGAGCCCGCCCACCGGCCCGCAACCCCGGACATCCCGGCCACGATGACGAGCGGCATGTGACGGCCGTTCAGTGCGCGGCCACGAAGACATGCGCGGCGGCCCGTGCGGGAAGTTCCGCGGCCCCTTGTGAGGTGGTGACCGTGACGCCGTCGGGCGACTGTGTCACCTGTACGACGGCGCCGGGCTGCACCCCGGCGCGGCGCAGGGTGTGCATCAGCCGGAGGTCGGCCTGGATCGGCTCTCCGATGCGGTGTACGACCGCGCTCGCGCCGTCCGGGGCCCGCCCGAAGTCGTCGAGGCTGATCAATCCCTTCATTCCCTCCCCGGGGGACGGACCCGTGGTGTTCTTCCCGTCGAGCTCCTCCAGGCCCGGGATCGGGTTGCCGTAGGGGGACGTGGTCGGGTGTTGCAGCAGGTGCAGGACGCGGCGTTCGACGGCTTCGCTCATCACGTGTTCCCAGCGGCAGGCTTCGGTGTGGGCCTGTTCCCAAGCCAGGCCGATCACCTCGACGAGCAGGCACTCGGCGAGGCGGTGCTTGCGCATGACACGTGTGGCCAGTCGGCGGCCCCGGGCGGTCAGTTCCAGGTGCCGGTCGCGGGCGACGTGCAGCAGTTCGTCGCGCTCCATCCGGGCGACGGTCTGGCTGACGGTGGGTCCGCTCTGGTTCAGCTGCTCGGCGATGCGGGCACGCAGGGGGACCACGCCTTCCTCCTCGAGTTCCAGGATGGTGCGCAGGTACATCTCCGTGGTGTCGATGAGTTGGGACATGCTGCTGGTCAGGCGGGGGTCTCGGCGGTGGCGGTCAGGACTGCGCGGCCGAGGATGTGGCCGGCCATGGTGAAGCCGAGGACGGCGGGGGTGGCGTCGGCGGGCACGCCGATGGTGTCGACGTCGAGGGCGTGCACCACGATGAAGTAGCGGTGCGGGCCGTGGCCGGCCGGCGGGGCGGCGCCGATGAAGCGGGCCATGCGGGCGTCGTTGGGCAGCTGGAACGCGCCCTCGGGCAGGCCGGAGCCGGTGTCGTCGCCGGCACCCTCGAGCAGCTCGGTGACGGTGGCGGGGATGTCGGCGACCGCCCAGTGCCAGAACCCGGAGCCGGTGGGCGCGTCGGGGTCGTAGACGGTGACGGCGTAGCTACGGGTGCCTTCCGGAGCGCCGCTCCAGGACAGCTGCGGAGAGACGTCCTTCCCTCCCGGGATGCCGGAAAGGCCGGAGTACTGCTTGACCGACCAAGCGGCGCCGTCGGTGACGGTCGTGCTGGTGACGGTGAAGGACGCCGCCTCCGGGAGGCGGGCGAAGGGGTTGTTGGTGCTCATTGCATCGTTCCTTTTCAGACCGGATTGCGGGCGGCCGCGAAGGGGTCCGCCCGAGTGCCGTCCGGCGCGCAGCGGTGGCGATTCCGCATGCCGGCGACGACTTCGAATCGACCATAGCAGCAATAATCGATTATTTTCCAGATCGTCTATGGTGGTGGCATGACGACCCACACCGCGGCCGCCTCGGGGAAGCCGATGCTCTCCGAGCAGGTCTACACACGCCTGCGCGACGCGATCATGCGCGGACAGTACGTCCCCGGCGACGCCCTCAAACCGCAGGAACTCGCCAAGGAACAGGGCGTGAGCCTGGCCGTCGTGCGCGAGGCGCTGCTACGGGTGGTCGGCGAGGGCCTCGCCGACCGTCTCCCCAACCGCGGCTTCGCCGTCCCGGCCTTCTCCGACCGCCGCTGGCAGGAGATCGCGGAAGCCCGACGCACCATCGAACCGGTCATGCTGCGCATGTCCATCGAACGCGGCGACGTCGACTGGGAGACCCGCGTGCGGGCCACCCACCACCGGCTGGCCCGCACCCCTGCGTACGCGGAAGGGGAGGGCGAGTACTACAGCGCCGAATGGGCCGAAGCCCACCGCGCCTTCCACCGCACCCTGCTGGAAGGCTGCGGCAACGCCGTCCTGCTGGAGGCCTTCGACCGGATGTGGACCGCGAGCGAGCTGGCCCGCCGCTGGTCGGCGCACCGCGCCCCGGGCCGGGACGGCATCGCCGAACACCGCCGGCTGGAGGAGGCAACGCTGGCGCGCGACGCCGACACCGCCGCAGAACTACTCACCCAGCACCTCGCGCTGACCGCGAACGCCCTGACCGGCTGCCCCGACCACGGACCCGCGAACCACACCTGAGGCCTGTCCTAGGTGGAGGCGATGCCGGTCACGTCGGTGCGGTGAAGTCGCCGGTGGGTGTGATCGGTTGTCGGATCGGATCGCGTCGGAGGGTGCTGACGCCACCAGCCGGAGCCTGCAGGAGATCACCGATCGGAATATGACCGATGATCACCTCATGACATTCATGAACACCGCCGAGTCGGCGGGCGGCGCCGAGCGGCATGCCTCCTGGACCGAGCTCTTCTTCGACCTCGTCGTCGTCGCGGGCGTGTCGCAGTTGTCACACCTCCTGCACGAGGGCCCGACGGTCGCCGATCTCGCCCTGTACGTCCTGCTGTACCTCGCCTTCTGGATCGCCTGGGTCTGCTTCACCGTCTACGGGAACGTCGAGGGGGACCGCGCCCGGACGCCCAATCTCCTCCTGGCGATGCTCGGCCTCGCCGTGATGGTCGCGGCCGTCCCCGGGATCCGCGGTACCAGGCACCACCTCGCGTTCGTCGCCGCGTACGTCTTCCTGCGCTGGCTGTCCAGCCGGTTCTGGCGGCGCGGGCGGGTGGTGATGGACTGGCCGGTGGCCCAGATGGGTCTCGGTGTCCTGCCGTGGATCGTGTCGCTGTGGGTGGATGCTCCGTGGCGCTACTGGCTGTGGGCCCTGGGAATCGGGTTCGACCTGCTGGCCATATTCGCGGACGCCGGCAGCCGCATGCTGCGGGGCGCGCAGGAGTGGGCGGGGCGCCTCGTGCGGAAGAACGGCGACCGCGGGCGGCTGCCGGTGATCGAGGCGGCCTACGCCGATGTGCCGCACCTGATGGAGCGGCTGAGCCTCTACGTCATCATCGTGCTCGGCGAGGGGGTCATCCAGATCACCTCGGTCGCCGCCGACACCTCCTGGGACGTGCACCTGGCCGGCGCGGCGGTGGGTTCGTTCGCCCTGCTGTCCGGCCTGTGGAGCATGTCGCTGCTCTACGGCTTCGGTGGGATCCCGAAGACCGGCCCGCGCGATCTTCCGGTGCGGCTGGCCCTGTCCCTGCACTGCCTGACGACCTGCGCGCTCGCCTCCGTCGCCGCCGGCCTGGGCCTGGCCATCGCGCATCCGCACGACCCTGCGGGGAACAGCGTCCGGTGGCTGCTCTGCGCGGGCCTCATGGTGTACTTCGGCGTCAGCGTGCTGGCCGCCGTGGTCTCCGGTGCACGGTGGCAAGACATCCTCGGTTGGGCACTTCCCTGCCTGCTCCTGCTGTCGGCGCTCGGCGTCTTCGCCCGGCATCTCGGCGTCGGATGGCTGATCTGGGCGCTGGCGACCGCGGTCGGCTGGCAGCTCGTCTTCGCACCCGGGAAGCGCGGCGGCCTGTTGGAGCGCGCCTCTGCCTGACCCGCGCATCCGCCTGCCCGGGGTCTCCCGGGACGTCGGTGGCCCCACCTCTCGGCCGGCAGCTGCGCCTCGGACATCGCACAAGACAGGGTGATCGACAAATCGACAGCCCATCGCCAGTGGGTCGGCCCTCGGCCTGTTGCGCGGCACGGGCCACCGTGCGAACCCGGGCGCGACGGGGATTTCTCGGTACCCAGGAAGACGGAGGTGGGCACGGCCTCGAGCCGCCGCCGGTGATCGGTGCCGCGCCCGGCCGACGTGCCCGACGGCCCGAGATCGGAACGGCAGTTGCTACTTGTGGGGATCCCGGCCATCCGAGCCTCTCCGCCGGATAGGTTGTCGATCTGTGGAGCGACGGCCCATCAAACTCGTGGTCGATGTCCTGCTCATGGTGATCGGGACGCTGCTGGGCATGGCGACCAACTACGCGACCGGTCAAGCGGGCCATGTGCCGCTGCCGCTGCGGCTGTTGCGGGACTGGTCGGTGCCGTTGATCGGTGTCGCGTTGGTGCTTCTCGTCGGAGGCCGGATCGCGCTGCACCTTCTCGACCGGCCGTCGCCGGTGCGCCGGACATGGGACCAGGCCCAGCCTCCGTACCCGGGCCTGGAAGCCTTCACAGAGGACGACGCAGCCGTCTTCTTCGGGCGGGACCGGGAGATCGCCGACCTGGTCGGACGGCTGCACCCGGCGGCGCCGAGGCGGGCGCAGCGGTTCGTGACCGTGGTCGGGCCGTCGGGCAGTGGCAAATCGTCGCTGGTGCGGGCCGGGCTGCTGCCGGCGTTGGCCCGGCGGCGGGGACGCTGGGCGGTCGCAGCACCGTTCTCGCCAGGGGCGGCCCCGGTCGCCGCCCTGCAACAGCGACTGACCCAACTGCCGGCCGAGCGACCCGCATTGCTCGTCATCGACCAACTGGAGGAGTTGCTCACCCTGTCCGGGCCCGAGGAGCGCGACGCGTTCCTCGCCGCCGTACGGGACGCGCTGCGCCGTGACCCGCGGCTGTGGATGGTGGCCACTCTGCGCTCGGACTTCCTCACCGGGTTCCTGGAGTCCGGCCTCGCCGAGCTGGTGTGCGAGCCGACCATCGTCGGCACGCTCGCTCGGGACGCGCTGTACGAGGTCATCGAAAAGCCCGCCGAGCAGGCCGGGTTGACCTTCGCGCCCGGCGTCGTGGCCCGCATGGTCGACGACTGCGGAGGCGGCGACGCGCTGCCACTGCTCGCCTACACGCTCCAGGAGCTGTACCTGCGCGCCGGAGGGTCCGGCGGGACGGTGACCGAGGAAACCTACCGCGGCCTCGGCGGCGTCGCCGGAGCCCTGTCCGAGAGGGCCGACCGGATCGCCGCCGAGCTGGCGGACGCACCCGTGATCCCCACCCTGCTGCGGTTCGTCACCGTCGACGGCAATGAGGCCACCCGTCGGCGGGTCCGCCGCGGCGACCTCGCCCCGGATGAGCAGGAGGTCGCCGACGCCTTCGTCGCCGGACGCCTGCTCACCAGCGACGGGGGCGTACTGGACGTGGCGCACGAGGCGCTGTTCCGCCAGTGGGCGCCGCTGCGCCAGGCGGTCGTCGCGCGTACCGAGGACCTGCGCCGCCGCACCGAGCTGGAACGCTGGGTGCAGGACTGGGACCGCGCGCAGCGCCGGGACGCGTACCTCCTCACAGGGGAGCGGCTGTCCGTCGTACAGCGGTGGCTGGCGCAGTCGGCGCGGACGGTCGGCGCGACACCGCTGGTCGAGGAGTTCGTGGACCGGTCGCTACGCGCGGATCGGGCGGCGATGGAACGTGCCGCGAACGCGGTGGCCGTCCGGGCCCTCGAAGTCCTCGACACGGAGCCCGAGGCCGCCGTGCTCGCCGCCCTTGCGGCGGTCGAGGAGTGCGCGGCCACACCCGGCGCGGTCCAGGCGCTGCACACGGCCCTGGGCGCCTCACGGTTGCGCGCGGTGCTGCGCGGATTCGAACGCGGCGCATCCGCGGTGGCCTGGTCGCCGGACGCCCAGCGGCTGGCCGTGTCGAGCGACGACGGCACCGTCCGCGTGTGGCGCCCGGAGGGCGACGACCAACCGGTCGTGCTCGAGCGGGACGGCGCCCGGGTGCAAGCGGTGGTCTGGGCCCCCGACGGGCTCAGGCTTGCCGTCGGCTGCAGGGACTCCACCGTCCGCGTCCGGTCCACGGACACCTGGGCCGAACTGGCCGTCCTCCGCCACACGGCGGTGACCGGCGACCGGGAGCAGGGGGTCGGCGGTGTCGCCTGGTCATCCGACGGCACCCGCCTCGCGTCCGTCGGCAGCGACCGCGCCGTGCGGATCTGGGACACCGACACGTACACCGAATGCGCGGTGCTGCGCGGGCACGAGCGCATGGTCTGGAGCGTGACCTGGTCACCGGACGGAGAACACCTGGCCAGCGGCGGAGAAGACGGCACGGTGCGGGTCTGGGCCTCGGCCACGGCAGGCCTCGTCACGGTGCTCACCGATCACCGGAACAACATCGAGTCGGTCCGATGGTCGCCGGACGGCCGCCGGCTCGCTTCGGCCTCCGGTGACCGGACCGTTCGGATCTGGGACACCGTCGGATGGGAGGCGCAGCGGACGCTGGAGAACCCGGAGGTCATCAACTCCCTGGCCTGGTCCCCGGACGGCACCCGCCTGGCCGGTGGCGACGCGCACCGTACGGCCCACGTATGGAGCCTCGACGACACCGGTGGGGACGTCCGGCTCACCGACCACACGGACACCATCTACGGCGTCGCCTGGTCCCCCGACGGGAAGCGGCTGGCAACCGCCTCCCGCGACCGGACCGCGGCCGTGTGGGACGTCACCGAATCGACCGACGTCCTCGGCGGCCAGGCCGACGCGGTCCTCCACGTCGCCTGGGCGCCCGACGGGACGCGCATCGCCTCCGCCGGCCAGGACGGCTCCGTGCGTATCCGGGACCTCGCCACCGGCCGTACCACCCGCGTCCGGCGCGGAGGTGAGGTGTCCGCGGTGACATGGGCCCCGGACGGCACCCGTCTGGTCACCGCTCTGCGCGATGGCACGGCTGTCGTGTGGCGGGCGGACGGCAGCGGCGACGACATCGTCCTGAACGGGCATGCCGGCGAACTGTCCCACGTCACTTGGTCTCCCGACGGCAACCGCATGGCCACCGCCTCCCGCGACGGCACGGCTCGCATCTGGGACGCCGCCACCGGTGCGACCGTCCACATCCTGCGCGGCCACGCGGACTGGATCGGCGGTACGGCCTGGTCACCGGAGGGCCGCTACCTCGCCACGTCGAGCACGGACCGCACCGCCATCGTCTGGGACACCGCCGTCGGCACCGCCGTCACCACCCTGCACGGCCACCAGGACCACGTCTGGAGGGTCCACTGGTCACCCGACGGCCGCCGTCTGGTCACGGGCTCCCGCGACCACACGATTCGGCTGTGGGACCCGTTCGGCGGCACCGAACTCGCCGCCATGGCCGGCCACGAGGGCCCGGTCCAGGACGTCGCCTGGTCACCTGACGGCGCCTGCATCGCGTCCGTGTCCCGTGACCGCACGGTCCGGCTCTGGAACCCGGACACCGCCACCCAGGTCGCCGTACTCGGCGTCCACGCCGACTGGAGCAACAGCCTCGCCTGGCACCCTGACAGCAAGCGCCTCGCGACCGCCTCCCGCGACCGAACCGTACGCATCTGGACCCTGGCCGGACACGACGTCGACGGCCTGCTGCGGCGCGCCCGCAAGAGGGTGTTCCGGGAACTCAGCACCGAGGAGCGCCGCGCATTCCTGCTGCCGGACAAGCGCTGACACCCACGCTCCGCCCCGCCCCGTTGAACCGGTGATGTCGCGGGAGTGGTGACGAAGCCCGGCTGCGATGTCGGTGCGCCGGCGGCGCACGATCTGCACGGCCTGGGAAGCGTGTGGGAAGGGAAGGCTGGCAGCGGTGGTGCTCTTGATCCGGCGTATCTTGTCGCGGCTGCGGGCAGTTGCCCGGGGTGTGCCCAGGAGAAGGGCGACGTGGGGGGCCTCCCGGACTCAAGGCCCCCTGGTCGAACGCCGGGTGAGGTGCCCCGAAGAGCACCTGAGGGGCAGTCGGGCGGGAAGGTCCCGCTCGACTGCCCCTCGGACTGCTCTCCCGCATCGATCGCAGGGTTCACCCGGTCGGCACCACCGGCCCCGACGCGTTCGGCCCCCGCATCGCCGTGCGCCTGGCACCTCGGGTTCGGTCGCCGGCCTCCGCTCGCCCTGGGGCGATCAGGAAGGGGTCAGTGCCAGACCAGAGGTCCGCAGGTCTCGTAGGAGAAGTTGGTGTCGGAGAAGGGGGTGATGCAGGCGGTCACCCCGTGGACGCCGTCGCCGAAGTAGGCGTCACCGGTGGAGTACCCGTACCAGCCACCGGGCTTCGCCCATCCGCCGGTGTTCTTGTTCGTCTGGTCGATGCTGATGTAGCAGGGGCCCGAGACCGCGGCGTACGCCCAGTTGCCCGAGTCCTTCATGATGTAGCCGTTGCAGCCGTACGCCCACACGGACCCGCCGTCGTAGGTCGCGGCGGAGGCCTCGGCGGTGGACGCGAGCAGCGCACCGCCCGCGATGGCTCCCACGACGGCGAGCTTGACCTTCTTGCTGATCCTCACGTTGTCCTCCATGGGTGTTGGTTGTTCTCAAAGGCCTTCCGGTGTGCACCCCTCGGGCGCGACGCCGGTCGAACTCGGATGCTTCGTGGGGCCGGACGGGAACGGTGGTCGGCCGGCCTCGGGCGCGGCCGGCCTTCAGGCTGACGCCCGCAGGGCCGGGAGGTGCCGTGGACCGCGCCCGGCGCCACCCGCGCTGTCGGGGTCGTAGGCGCCGGCGGCGCTCCTGCGTCGCGTTCGGTGCCGTAGTGGTGCGGCTCGGCCGATCGGCTCAGCCGACGTACTCGGACGGCGAGAAGGCCTTGTAGTAGCCGCCGTTGACCACGATCTCGATCTGGCCCTGGACGTAGCCGTTGACGCTCGACGTCTGGGGGAGCCCGTAGCAGGTCATGTTGTAGAACGTCGCGTGCGACGGAAAGCTGCAGGCACCGTAGCCGTAGTAGTGCCCGCCGGAGTTGATGAACACGTTCGAGCCGCCGAAGGTGTTGCCGAAGCCCTGGCTGGTCACGTACGCGTGGGCCTGGTAGACGCCGTTGTTGATCGAGACGCACGCCTTGGCGTACACGCTGCCGCCCGGGACCACCTGGGTGGTGGGCCCGCAGAAGTCGCCGTTCCCAGCGACCGCTGCACTGGCAGGGGCAGCGAGCGCGGCGCCCCCCAGGACGAGGCCGCCGGTGAGAGCGGCGGCTGCGAGTCTGCTCCGGACGTTCAAGATCTCTCCTCTGCGGCAGCGACGTCCCGGCCCACGACGGGCCGGGATCGCCTGTGGTACCGCGTCGACGGCCGGCACCTTGCCTGCGCCGGTGCTACGCGAAGCGGCCCGACCAGGCTGCCCAGGGTGACCGGGTGATGTCCCGTTTCCCGCACGAACCCGTACACCCGCTCCTAGACTTTCCTGTCAGGGGCACGACCAATTCGGGGTGGGGGCGTCGTGAGCGAGCAACGGGACGGAATGCCGGATCCGAGCCGGTCCGAGGACCTCGCCCAGTTCATCGGGCTGCTCGGTGAGCTTCGTGCGTGGGCGGGAATGCCCTCGTACCGGTCGTTGGCCAAACGCGTCGGACCGCTGATGCGACCGGCCCGCACGGTCTCCGCGTCCACGGTCGTGGACGCGTTCAGACCCGATCGGCGGCGCCTGGACCTGGACATGGTCGTCGCCATCGTCCGGGCACTGGGGGTGAACGAGGCGGACACGGCCCGCTGGCGCGAGGCCTACGCCAACGTCCACCGACTGGCCAAGACCGGCGGGCCCGCGGGAGTACTCGGCCAGCTCCCCCCGGATCTGGCCACCTTCACCGGCCGCCGGGAACTCCTCGCCCAGCTCATCGAGACGGCCACCCGCCGCCGCATCCCGGACGCGGCGAACACAGTCGTGATCTCCGCGATCGAGGGCATGGCCGGAGTGGGCAAGACCCAGCTCGCCATCCGCGCCGCCCACGAGCTGGTACGCGCGGGCCACTACGCGGACCTCCAACTCCACGTGAACCTCCGAGGCTTCGACCCCGAGCTGCCACCCGCAGACCCCTCCACGGTGCTCGAGTCCTTCCTGCGCCACCTGGGCGTGCCCGCCCAGCAGATCCCCGCCGACAGGGACGGGCGGTCGGCGATGTACCGCGACCGGTTACGCACCCGCGCCGCGCTGATCCTGCTGGACAACGCCTCCGAGGAGGAACAGGTCCGCGACCTGATCCCGGCCAACCCCGGCTGCCTGGTCCTCATCACCAGCCGACGCAGCCTCGCCGGCCTCGACGGCGCGCATCCGCAGCCCGTCGACACCTTCTCCGAAGCAGAATCGCTGGACCTCCTGAAACGGATCGCCGGTCCCGACCGCGTCGCCGCGGAACCCGAAGCCGCAACACGCATCGTGGAGTACTGCGACCGCCTCCCGCTGGCCCTCGCCCTGGTAGCGGCCCGACTACGATCCCGGCCCGCCTGGACCCTCGAGGACCTGGGCAACCGGCTGCAGACCGGCCGCCTGGAAGCCATCCGCGCCGGCGGCCGGGCGCTGCGCCCCGTCTTCGACCTCTCCTACCAAGGCCTCACAGCACCGCTTCAGCGTGTCTTCCGTCTGCTCGGCTGCCATCCGGGCCCGGACGTCACCCCTGTCCTCGTCGCCGCCCTCGCGGGAATCCCCGTGAGTGATGCTGATGACGCCCTCGAATCGCTCCAGGACGAGAACCTCGTCCACCAGAGCACACCCGGCCGCTACGAACTCCACGACCTGCTGCGCCTGCTCGCGGTCGAACTGGCCGAAGCCGAACCGGAGCCGGACCCGGCCGCCCCACTGGCCCGACTGGCGGACTGGGCAGTGGCCACCGGCCACGCTGCGGCCGTAGCGATCAACACGCCGTCCCCGACCCTCGGCCCTCCCGACTGGTCCGTCGAGCCCGAGGCATTCGACAGCTACGAGGCGGGCCTGACCTGGTTCGACCGGGAACGGGAGAACCTCACCGCCATCCAGATGTCCGCCGCGAAAGCCGGACTTCACCGGCGGGTGTGGCAGATCGCCCTGGTGCAGAAGCAGTTCCGCGTCGTACGCCACCACTTCGACGACTACCTGGCCTTGCAACAACTCGCGGTCGAGGCCGCCCAGGCCTGCGGCGATCGAGCCGCTGAGGCGCTGATGCTGTCCGGCGTAGGCGGGATCCACTGGGCCACGGACCGGCTCGACGCGGCCGAGGAGAGCTACCTGAGGGCCCGGCAGGTCTACCGGGCCATCGGCGACCGGGCCGGCGAGGGCGGGGCGCTGGTCGATCTCGTCGCGGTCCAGGCGAGCCGGGGGGACTACAACCAAGCGGTCCACCAGTGCACCCAGGCACTCGAACTCCTCGACGGCCCACAGAGCCTTCGCCCTCGCGCGACAGCGCTACTGAACCGAGGCGTACTCCACGAGCGACTGGGACACGTCGCCCAGGCCGTCACCGACACCCACGAAGCCCTCGCGATCTACCGGCGGGTCGACGACCGCCGCAACGAGGCACTGGCCATCGGAAACCTCGCCTGGTACCACCTGGTGGACGGAGACACCGAATCCTCGATCCGTCTCTACCGCCAACAACAGGACCTCGGCCTGCACCTCGCGGACAACTTCCTCCAGGCCGACTCGTGCATGGGCATCGGCGAGGCCCATGCCACCGCCGGCCAGATCGGCAAGGCCCGGGACGTCTGGCAGGAAGCACTGCGCCTCTATCGGGAGATCCGCCATCCCCGGGCCGCAGCTGCACAACAGCGGCTCGACGCCACCACCGGTGAACCGGCCACCACCTGGACGCCCACAGACTGGAGCGCCCCCCAGGGGCAGGACTGACCGATCGCCTTGGAGTGATCCGCTGACCTGGCCGCCACGCCGGGGCGAGCAGCGCGCCGTGCCGGGCGGTACCGAGACCCGGCCCGGCCGCGCAGGGCACATCGTCAGGTGGCCGCCGTTGTCGGTGACGATCGCGGCCCCACAGCCGCCTGCGGGCGAGCGGGTGAGCGGGTGGCGTCGGCGTATGCGGGGGCCGAGCGGCAGGTCATCGATGTGCTGACCCGGGTCGAACCGGCAGCCGGGGATGGGGCCGGACGCACGCTTCTCGAGGTCCGCGAGGGTGAGGCGGGCGCGGGCGGAGTCTCTGTTCAAGGTTGCTACCAACCGGTACGTTCGCGGTGGGGAACCCCCTACTGCTCGGCGGGCGCGCCAGGAGGCACGATGACGATTCCGTTCCAGGTCCGGGTCCAGGCGGCGGCCGTGAAAGCGGCCTACGCGTTGCCCGGCCCGCTGCGGAGGCTGATCGCGGGCGCGCCGGTGCGGCGGGACGGCCAGGAGCTGGCGCTGGACGCGCAGTTGCTGCTGCGCCTGCAGCAGCTCTCGGGTACGCACCTGGTCAGCCCCGGCGGGGTCGCGCACTCGCGGGCGGCGCTGGATCTGGGGCGGCATCTGGTGAGCGGCGCGCCGATCGAGCCGGTGGCGACGCGGGAGATCCGCATCCCCGTCGAGTACGGCGAGATACCGGCCACCCTGTACACGCCGGCCGGGCTCGCCGAGCCGTCCGGGCTGCTGGTCTTCTTCCACGGCGGAGGCTGGGTGCTCGGCACCCGGACGAGCCACGACAACACCGCGCGGTTCCTCGCCCAGCGGGCGGGCGTGCGAGTGCTGTCCGTCGAGTACCGGCTCGCTCCCGAGCACATCTTCCCCGCGGCCGTGGACGACGCGCTGGCCGCCTTCGACTTCGCCCACGCCAAGGCCGCCGACCTCGGCAGCGACCCGGCGCGGATCGCGGTCGGCGGCGACAGCGCGGGCGGCAACCTGGCCGCCGTGACCGCCCAGCTGGCCGCCCGGCGCGGTGGGCCCGCACCGGTGTTCCAGCTGCTGTTCTACCCGACCACCGACGCGTCGAGGCACCGGCGCTCGCGTGAGCTCTTCGCCGACGGGTTCTTCCTTACCAGCGGGCACATGGACTGGTTCGCCGACCACTACGCGCCCGAAGGCGTGGACCGTACCGATCCCCGGCTCTCGCCGCTGCTCGCCACCGACCTGGCCGGACTGCCGCCCGCGTACATCGCGACGGCGGGCTTCGACCCGCTGCGCGACGAGGGCGAGGCATACGCGCAGCGGCTGGCGGACGCGGGAGTGGTGGTCGCGCTCAGCCGCCAGCCGGACCTCATCCACGGGTACATCAACTTCCTGGGTGTCGGCCGGCGTTTCCGCGAGGCGACGGCGGAGGCGGCCGGTGCGCTTCGGCTGGCGCTGGCAGCGGCCTGAGGTTCGGCATGTGGACTGCCCCGGCAGTCGCAGCCGGCCGACCAGGAGCTCTCCGAATCGGTGGACCGGACGGAACGCCACGATCCCGAGTGTGGGCCGATTCGGAGCACGAACACGCTCGATGTGATCGCACCGCGGCCCGGTACGCCCCTGGATGATCGACCGAGGTCAGCCTCTTGACCGCTGTGGACTCAGCCACTAGTTTGCGGTGGAAGTCGACCCATAACCGCCGAAAGGAGGCGACCAGCGGATGTACATCAACTCCGATCTCGGTCGCCTCGCCCGGCGCACGGCCTGGGTTCCGGGCCGGATCGCGCACGGCTGCTGAGTACGCCGTCTCCGATGTGCCCGTGCGTGGCGCATTCGGGGCCTCCCGCCGCAACCTCCGGAACCCTCCCGGAACGTCGTTGTGGCGTGCCGTCCTGCGCCCGCTCCTCTCACGTGACCTCCCGCCACGCCGCTGTGGCGCGCCATTGTGCGCCCGTTCCTCCCACGTGGCGAGTCCGAATACAGGAAGCTGCCTGACATTGGCGAAGACGATGAATCGACCGACCGCGCACCGAAACGAAGACCTGTCATGGTAGCGGCGCGGATCACGGTCAACGGGAAAGAAGCACCGATTTCACCGGCTGCGCCCCACACCACGGTGCTGGCCTTTCTTCGCGAGCGTGGCCTCACCGGCACCAAGGAGGGCTGCGCCGAGGGCGAATGCGGGGCCTGTTCGGTGCTGGTGGCCCGTCCCGGGGTGAACAAGCCCACCGACTGGGTGGCGGTCAACGCCTGCCTGGTCCCGGTCGCGGCGCTCGACGGTCAGGAGATCATCACCTCCGAAGGTCTGGCCACCGCCGGTGAACCCGGCAAACCGCCCACCCTGCACCCGGTGCAGGCGGAGATGGCGGTCCGCGGCGGCTCCCAATGCGGTTACTGCACACCGGGATTCGTCTGCAGCATGGCTGCCGAGTACTACCGGCCCGACCGCTGCGCGCACGCGGACCCGGCCGACGGCACCGACCACGAGCAGGGACCGAACGGTTTCGATCTGCACGCGTTGAGCGGAAACCTGTGCCGCTGCACCGGCTATCGCCCGATTCGCGATGCCGCGTTCGCCGTCGGTATGCCCACCGACGAGGACCCGCTGGCACAGCGTCGCGAGCAGTCCCCGCCGACACCGGTTGCCACCGAATACGTCCAGGACGACAGCGAGTTCCTGCGGAGGAGCACCCTCGCCGAGACACTGCAGCTGCTGCGCGAGCGGCCCGGTGCGGTGGTGGTCGCCGGCTCCACCGATTGGGGTGTGGAGGTGAACATCCGTTCCCGCCGGGCGGATTGCGTGGTCGCCGTCGACCGGCTGTCCGAACTGCGCGAACTGCGCGTCGAGTCCGACCACGTCGAGATCGGGGCGGCGCTGACGCTCACCGAGATCGAGCGCCACCTCGACGGCGGCATCCCGCTGCTGGCAGAGCTGTTCCCGCAGTTCGCATCCCGGCTCATCCGCAACACCGCGACGCTCGGCGGCAACCTGGGTACCGGCTCGCCCATCGGTGACAGCCCGCCGGTGCTGCTCGCGTTGGAGGCATCGGTGGTGCTCGCCGACGCCGACGGCCGGCGCGAGGTGCCGCTGGCGGACTACTTCACCGGCTACCGCCAGAGCGTGCGCCGTCCCGGTGAGCTGATCCGCGCGGTGCGCATCCCGCGGCCGCTGTCGCCGGTCACGGCCTTCCACAAGGTCGCCAAGCGGCGATTCGACGACATCTCCAGCGCGGCGGTCGCTCTCGCGCTCGACATCGAGGACGGGATCGTCCGCAAGGCACGCATCGGCCTGGGCGGCGTGGCCGCCACCCCGATCCGCGCGCTCACCACCGAAGCGGTGCTGGAGGGCAGGCCGTGGGCGGCGGAGACCGTCGAGGCCGCTGCCCGGGTGCTCCAGGCCGAGGGCACGCCGATGGACGATCACCGCGCCAGTGCCGCCTACCGCTCCGCGATGCTCGGCCAGAGCCTGCTGAAGCTGTACGCACGGACCACCGAGGCGGTGTCGTCATGAGCCGGCTGTCCGAACGCCCCGAAAAGCCTGTCGTCGGCGTCCCGGTACCGCACGAGAGCGCCGTCCTGCACGTCACCGGCAACGCGCTCTACACCGACGACCTGATCCATCGCACCAAGGACGTACTGCACGCCTACCCCGTCCAGGTCATGAAGGCCCACGGCCGGATCACCGTGCTGCGCACCGAGCCCGCGCTCGCCGTACCCGGTGTCGTCCGTGTGCTGACCGGTGCGGACGTGCCCGGCGTCAACGACGCCGGAATGAAGCACGACGAACCGCTGTTCCCCGACGAGGTCATGTTCCACGGCCACGCGGTCGCCTGGGTGCTCGGCGAGACCCTGGAAGCGGCCCGGCTCGGTGCGGCGGCCGTGGAGGTGGAGCTCGACGAACGGCCCTCACTGATCACCCTGCAGGAAGCGATCGCGGCGGGCAGTTTTCACGGCGCCCGGCCCGTGCTGCTGACCGGCGACGTCGACGCGGGCTTCGCCGACTCCGCGCACGTGTTCACCGGCGAGTTCCAGTTCTCCGATCAGGAGCACTTCTACCTCGAGACGCACGCGGCGCTGGCCCACATCGACGAGGCCGAGCAGGTGTTCGTCCAGAGCAGCACCCAGCATCCCTCGGAGACCCAGGAGATCGTCGCGCACGTGCTCGGTCTGCCCAGCCACGAGGTGACCGTGCAGTGTCTGCGGATGGGCGGCGGCTTCGGCGGCAAGGAGATGCAGCCGCACGGGTTCGCGGCCGTCGCCGCGCTCGGCGCCAGACTGACCGGTCGGCCGGTTCGGGTGCGGCTCAACCGTACCCAGGATCTGACTATGTCCGGCAAGCGGCACGGGTTCAACGCCACCTGGAAGATCGGCTTCGACGCCGACGGCCGGATCCAGGCCCTGGACGCCACGCTGACCGCGGACGGCGGCTGGAGCCTGGACCTCTCCGAGCCGGTGGTGGCCCGTGCGCTGTGCCACATCGACAACACCTACTGGATCCCCAACGCGCGCATCGCCGGTCGCATCGCCAAGACCAACAAGGTCTCCAACACCGCCTTCCGCGGCTTCGGCGGACCGCAGGGCATGCTGGTGATCGAGGACATCATGGGCCGGTGCGCGCCGCTGCTCGGCCTCGATCCGACGGAGCTGCGGGAGCGCAACTTCTACCGGCAGGGTCAGTCGACGCCGTACGGACAGCCGGTCGTTCACCCCGAACGGATCACCGCCGTCTGGCAACAGGTCCAGGACAACGCCGGCATCACCGATCGCAGGCGCGAGATCGCCGCCTTCAACGCCTCGAACCCGAACACCAAGCGGGCACTTGCGATCACCGGCCTCAAGTTCGGGATCTCCTTCAACCTCACCGCCTTCAACCAGGGCGGCGCGCTGGTGCTGATCTACAAGGACGGCTCGGTCCTGATCAACCACGGCGGCACCGAGATGGGCCAGGGCCTGCACACCAAGATGCTGCAGGTGGCCGCGACCACGCTGGGCATCCCGCTGCCCAAGGTGCGACTGGCCCCGACGCGAACGGACAAGGTGCCCAACACCTCTGCCACCGCCGCCAGTGCCGGGGCGGATCTCAACGGTGCGGCGGTGAAGAACGCCTGCGAGCAACTGCGCGACCGGCTGCTGCAGGTGGCCGGCACCCAGCTGGGCTCGCATGCCTCGGATGTACGGATCGTCGAGGGCGTCGCGCGTGCCCTGGGCAGCGACAAGGAGCTGGCCTGGGACGACCTGGTGCGCACCGCGTACCTCCAGCGGGTCCAGCTGTCGGCGGCCGGTTTCTACCGGACCGAGGGTCTGCACTGGGACGCGAAGGCTTTCCGGGGTTCGCCGTTCAAGTACTTCGCCCATGGCGCCGCCGCGGCCGAGGTGGAGGTGGACGGCTTCACCGGCGCCTACCGCATCCGGCGGGTGGACATCGTGCACGACGTCGGCGACAGCCTGTCCCCGATGATCGACATCGGTCAGGTCGAGGGTGGTTTCGTGCAGGGAGCGGGCTGGCTGACGCTCGAGGACCTGCGCTGGGACGCCAGTGACGGGCCGAACCGCGGCCGGCTGCTGACCCAGGCCGCGAGCACCTACAAGCTGCCGAGCTTCTCGGAGATGCCGGAGGAGTTCAACGTCACGCTTCTGGAGAACGCCACCGAAGAGGGCGCGGTGTACGGGTCCAAGGCGGTGGGTGAGCCTCCGCTAATGCTGGCGTTCTCGGTGCGGGAAGCGTTGCGGCAGGCCGCCGCCGCCTTCGGGCCGAGCGGTGTCAGCGTCGAGCTGGCCTCACCCGCGACACCGGAGGCGGTCTACTGGGCGATCCAGGCGGCCCGCCAGGGCGATGCCTCACGCAACGGTGACGCCCGCAACGGTGACGCCCGTAGCGGCCGAACCCGCAACGGGTCTGCCACCAACGGCCAGGCCGGAAGCGGGCACATCGCCGTCGGCAGGATCCAATCCGATGCACAAGCGTGGAGCGGTGCCTGACATGACGTGGGTCGCCGCGGTGGCACGGCTGCGAGCACGCCGGGAGGCCGGAGTGCTGGTGACCGTCGCGACCGTGCGCGGCCACGCGCCGCGCGACGCCGGTGCGAAACTCGTGGTCGGGCAGACCGAGACGTGGGGCTCGATCGGTGGCGGCAATGTCGAGGCCGTCGCGATCGACCGGGCGCGAGAGCTGATCGCCGCGTCCAAGCCCGCGCCGGAGCTGATCGACTTCGCCCTGAACGACAAGGTGGTCAACCAGCACGGCGTGCAGTGCTGCGGCGGCACGGTCTCGGTGCTGCTCGAACCGCTGCCGACGGTACGAGCGGTGGCGATCTTCGGCGTCGGGCACGTGGGGCTGGAACTGGCGCGCATCCTCGCACGCCAGGACCTCGACCTCCATCTGATCGACACCCGCTCCGACATCCTCACCGAGGAGCGGCTCGACGTGCTGGCAGACGCGGTGGCGCAGGTGACCGTGCAGCACACACCGCTGCTGCCCGAGGAGGTGCTGGCGGAGTTGCCGCGCGGCACCCACGTCCTGATCATGACTCATGATCACGCCGAGGACGCCGCGCTGTGCGACGCCGCCTTGCGCACAACCCATCTCGGCTCCATCGGGCTGATCGGGTCGGCGGCCAAGTGGGTGCGGTTCCGCAAGCGCCTCGCCACCGAGGGCGGTCACGACCAGGCCAGCATCGACCGGATCAAGACCCCGATCGGGCTGGCCGACATCACCGGCAAGGATCCGGCGACCATTGCCGTGAGCGTCGCTGCCGATCTGCTGCGCACCTTCGAAGCCGAAGGATACTGACTCCCCACTGCGTTCGCGAAGACGGGGTGATCGTTTGCCGGCGACGACAGCTCCACCATGCTGTCCTTCCACCCGGCGGACAGCGTCGCCGCCGGGGCACTGATCGCTTCGCCCGTCGGTATGGACCCGGACCCGCCGACCCGTCCTCGAGCAGGCCGCTGGCAGAGCCTGGTACACGGGAGACGTGAGATGGGCACCTCGAACGACGCGGTGATCGTCGGTCAAGGGCCGCAGCGCGATTGCAGGGGCGACGCCGGTTGGCTGATGACACATCAGATAGGGATATCCATGGGTGGCTTGAGGGACGACCGCGGCGAGCGGCTGCGTCGACCGGCGGGAATCCGCTCGATGTGGCTGGGTGACACCAAGGTGTCGTACGTGCCGGACGGTGATGTGCGGCTCCGGCCGATGCAGCTGCTCCAGGACACCACGGAGGAGGTGTGGGCCGCGCATCCCGAGTACCTGGACGCCGCCGGCCGCCTGGTGGGGAGCGTCGGTGGTCTGCTGGTGGAGCACGGTGACCGCGCGCTGCTGATCGACGCGGGCTTCGGCCCGCGGGCGTACGAGGCTCCGGACGGCCCGCTCGGCGCGATCCGGGGAGGTGCGCTCCTGCGCAGTCTGGCCGAACTCGGCCGCCGCCCCGAGGACATCGAAGCGGTGGCTTTCACGCACCTCCACTTCGACCACCTCGGCTGGGCCTGCCATCCCGCTCCCGGCGGCGACCGGCCCGTGTTCGGCCACGCCGACTACCTGATCTCCGAGCCGGAGTGGGACCGGCGCGACCTCCTGGAGGCCCAGGGCATGGCCGAGCAGGCCGCGGTCCTCGCGCCGCACGTGCGGACGGTCACGGACGGGCAGGAGGTCTTCCCCGGCGTCCGCGTGCGGGTCACCGCCGGCCACACCGTCGGGCACGCCGAGTACGTGATCACCGGGGGCGGACGGCGTCTGATCGCCTTCGGCGACGCCGTGATCTCGCCGATCCAGATCGACCACCCCGACTGGTCCGCGGCCTTCGACCACGACCCCGCCCTGGCCGCCGACCACCGCCGTCGCCTCGTCGCCGAGCTGGCGGAGCCCGGCACGGTCGGCTTCGGCGTTCACTTCGCCGACGTGGTCTTCGGACACGTCCGGCTGGACGGAGGCGGGCACGATGGAGACGGTCCGGCCTGGCGGCCCCTGGACGCGCCCAGACCCGGAGCGGTCGGGACGACGCCTCGACGAGCCGCGCAGCGTGGACGGTAGCGAACCCCCGCGAGGCGGCGCAGATCAGCGAACAGGCCGAGGTCGGGCTTGACCCCGCCGCCGACAGGTCCGGTCAGCGGTGCCTGCCTGCGACGCGCTCGGACTCGAGTGCAGTCAGAACCGCCGTGGTCACGGTGAGCACGGCGTCCCAGTCCTCCTGGATGAGCTCCGGGAAGTCCTCCAGCAGCTGGTGCGGCAGCGGGCTGCCGAGTGCACCACCCAGGAGCCGTGACAGGCGGAGCCCTGACTGGCGCATGCTCAGACCGGCGTTCCAGCCGCTCTCGTCCTGCTCGGTCGAGACGCCGAGCCGCTCGGCGGCGGCGAGGTTGTCGGGGGTCTCCGATGCGAAGGCCAGGAGCCCGGCCGTCAGGTCCGTGGCGAGCTTCTGCGGTGGCGTTCCAGGGTGGTCGCCCACGGCCGACAGGGCGGCTCGGAACTGGTCCCGTCCGGGATTGGCGACCGCCCGGTCGTTCGTGATCGAGGGTGATCCCAGTGCCGAGAGCACCAGTTTGGCCACCCGGAGGGCGCACTCCCACTCCTGCTGGGGCAGGCCCGGCCACCGCTGTTGCACCTGTTCCGGAACGTCGAGGCCGTCCGCGAGCCAGAGGACGTCCACCAGGCGCACGTCGTAGTCCTTCAGGCAGAGTCCGAGATTCCGTCGCCCGTACGGGTCCTCTTCGACCGAGACGGCGAGTTGTCCGGCCGCCGCGGCGACGGCGGCCTTGTCCTGGCCGAAGGCGAGCAGTCCCGCCACCACCTGGGCAGCGAGTTGCTCGACGCCGGACTCCCAGCGCTCACCGAGACCGAACAGGGCGGCCCGGAAGCGGGACCGCGCGCTCTGCTGCATCACCGTGTGCATTCTCCTCGGAACACCGTGGCGAGGCCATCACCGCGGTCACGTCGTCCGCATGGCCGTCCTTCGCTGCCGGGTTCAGGAGCGGGCGTGCCGAAGGTCGGTGGCGGCGTCGGCTGTGGACGTGCGCGAGGCCAGGGGCCGTACGTCGGGGCGGGGGAGTGAGGTGGCCCGGTGTACCAGCAGGTCGCGCAGGGCGTGTTCGGCGGCGGGGTCGGCCGGGGTGACCACGGTCAGGGTCTGGTCGCCGTCCTGGAGGGTGGCCAGCATGTCGTAGCGGACGGTCAGCGGGCCGACCACCGGGTGGTGCAGGCGCTTGGTGCCGTGGGCGCGCTGCCGCACCGTGTGGTCGTCCCACCAGCTGCTGAACTCGGCACTCTCCGCGCGGAGTTCGTCGATCACCTGGCGCAGTCTCGGGTCGCCCGGGTGCCGGGCCCGGTTGGCCCGCAGCTGGCCGACGGTCTCGCGGGCGACCCGTGTCCAGTCCAGCTGCATCGCCCGTACCCGTTCCACCAGGAACAGCATCCGGGCGCTGTTGGCCGCCTCGCCGGTGCCGAAGTCCTCGCCGAAGAGCGCGGTGGCGGCGGCGTTGTGCGCCAGGACGTCGAAGCGGAAGTCGGTGAGGTACGCGGGCAGCAGCGGCATCCCGTCCAGCAGGACCCGCATCGAGTCCGCGACCGGCAGCGAGGTCCCGGCGCCGACCGGGGACCTGCCGCCGGCGATCAGGTGCAGGTGCCGGCGTTCGGCCGGGGACAGCCGCAGCGCCCCGGCGAGCGCGTCGAGCACCGCGGCTCCTGGCGTGCCGACCCGGCCCTGTTCGAGCCGGATGTACCAGTCGATGCTGACCGCGGCGAGCTGGGCGACCTCCTGGCGCCGCAGCCCCGGGGTACGGCGCCGGTCCGTCTCCGGGAGCCCGACGTCCTGCGGCCCGAGGCGGGCGCGCACCGCGCGCAGGAACCGGCCCAGCTCGGCGCGCTGCGGTGCCGGGCGGCCGGGTGCCGGTCGGCGGGGTGTCGTTCGGTGTTCCACGTCGTCCATCCTCCGGGATCGCCGTGCGATGTCCAGCGCCGGGCCTGGTACCCCGCGTACCAGCATCGGGAGAGCCTTCCCCGGCCGCCCGGTGCCCGGTGATCGTGGAGACCGAGCAACCCGTTCGAGGAGGACACGATGACCAGCACCACCCGAGCCGCAGCCGCAGCCGCAGTCTCAGCCGCGGCCGATGCCGCTCCCGCCACCACCGGCCCGGCCGACCCCGTGGACCCCGTGGAGACCGACGCCTTCGGCTACCGTCCCGTCCGGCGCGGGGTCCCGGAGGGCGTCGCGCGGTTCACCGTGACCAGCCCGGACTTCGACGCCGACGGCACCCTGCCGGACGACGCCTGGGCCGACGCGTTCGGCTGCACCGGCCCCAACCGGCAGTTCGAGCTGGCCTGGAGCGGGGCGCCGGAGGGCACCAGGAGCTACGCCGTCACCATGTTCGACCCGGACGCGCCCACCGGCGCCGGGTTCTGGCACTGGCTGGTCTGGGACCTCCCCGCCGACAGCACGGGCCTGGGCCGGACGCTCCCGGCCGGCGCGGTCGCGGGGACCAACGAGGCCGGCCGGACCGGCTACCTGGGCCCGTGCCCGCCGGTCGGTGACGTCCTGCACCACTACGAGGTCTCGGTGTACGCACTGGACGTGCCCGGCCTGCACCTGCCGGCCGGTACCCCGCCGACCGTCGCCGCCTTCACGATGTCGGGCCACATCATCGCCCGCGCCCGGCTGACCGGTACGGCCCGGCGCTGACCGGACGGGGGTGCCCCGGGCACCCCCACCCCGGCCGGCCCCCGCGGACGACGGTGCGCCTGGACGGACGGCGGCCGGTTCAGACGCTGTGCGCCGGCAGGGTGGTACGGGCCGTCGCGCGGGCGGCGGTACGGGCCGTGGCGCGCACGGGCTTGGTGCTGCGCAGCTCCAGCAGCTTCTGGTGGAGCTGCTCGGCGTCGGGGAGTTGGAGGTTCTGGAAGAGCAGCCGGGCCTGTTCCCAGGCGTCGCGGGCGGACTCCGGGTCGCGGGCGGCGCGGTGGGTCTCGCCGAGACGGGTGAGGGTGTCGGCCTGGTGCAGGACGTGCCGGTCGCGGCGGAACAGGTCGAGCGCCCGGTGGTAGCACTCGATGGCCTGCCGGTGGTGGCCGAGGTGGTGGTGGGCGTGGCCCAGGCTGTCCAGGCTGGTGGCCTCGAAGTCCTCGGTGTCCAGGCCGTGGTGGAGCTCCAGGGTCTGCCGGCAGGAGTCCAGGGCCTGGCGGTGGTTGCCGAGCCGGGCGTGGATGCAGCCGATGGCGTTGAGGACGCCGGCCTGGCCGCGGCGCTCGCCGGACGCGCGGTACAGCGGCAGCGCCTGGCGGGCCTGGTCGAGCGCCGCCCGGTAGCGGCCCTGGCGGTCCAGCAGGAGGGCGAGTCCGTGCCGTGCGTTGGCCTCGCCGAGCGGGTCGTCGAGACATCGGTAGAGCTCGATGGCGAGGTCGAGGTGGGTACGGGCGTTGGGATAGGCCCGTACCAGCAGCGACAGGTGGGCCAACTGGCGGTGTGCGCGGGCCTCTTCGGCCAGGTCGCCGAGGCGCCGGGCGGCGGCCAGGGCGCTGGTCCGGACCGCCCGGTAGTCGTGCCACTGCCCGCGGTGCTCCAGGAAGACCCCGAGCGGCCGGGCGAGTTGGCAGACCTCGGCCGCCATGCCGCGGGTCTCGGCCTGGGCGAGCGCGGCCAGCAGCACCCGGTGCTCGGTGCTGAACCAGTACCAGGCCTGCTGGCTGTCGGCGAGGGTCTCCGGCAGGACGCCGGGGCCCGGCGGGGACAGCGGCAACTGCTCCCGGGCGGGGGCCAGTAAGCGGGCGGCGGGGTAGGCGGTGTGCAGGTAGTGGTCGAGGGTGCGGCGGGCGACCCGGTGCTGCTCCGCCGGGGTGTCGTGGACGCCGGACTGCTCGGCGGCGTAGGCCCGCAGCAGGTCGTGGCAGGTGTAGCGGCCGGGGGAGGACTCGGTCAGCAGGCAGGCCCGGGCGAGCTCGTCCAGGGCGGTGCGGGCCTGCTCGCGGGTGACGGCGGCGAGGCTGGCCGCGGCCGGCACGGTGATGTACGGCCCGGGGTGCAGGCCGAGGAAGCGGAACATCCGGGCGGTGGCCGGGGCGAGGGTCCGGTACGACCAGGAGAACACGGCGCGGGCGTTCGAGGTCACGTCGCCGGTGTCGAGGGCGGCCAGCCGGTTGTGGTCCTGCCGCAGCTGGGCGGCGAACACGGCGAGCGAGAAGGCGGGTTGGGCGGCCGCGTTGGCCGCGGTGATGTTGAGGGCCAGCGGCAGCCGGGCGCACAGGTCGATCAGCTCCCCGACGCTGGCCGGCTCGGCGGTGACCCGCCGCGTGCCCAGCCGGCGGGCGAGCAGGTCGCGGGCCTCCTGCTGGGTGAGCAGGTCCAGGGTGAGGCTGTGGGCGCCGTCGCGGGCGACCAGGCCGGCGAGCTGGCTGCGGCTGGTGACCAGGACCATGGAACCGGCGGAGCCGGGCAGCAGCGGGCGGACCTGCTCGGGGTCGCAGGCGTTGTCGAGCACCACCAGCATCCGCCGGCCGGCCATCAGGCTGCGGTACAGCCCGGTCTGCGCCTCGTGGCCGGCCGGGATCTGCGCGGCCGGTACCCCGAGGGCGTCGAGGAACCCGCGGATCGCGGTCCCGGCGGGTACCGGGGTGCCGGTCGGGTCGAAGCCGCGGAGGTCGACGTAGAGCTGGCCGTCGGGGAAGTTCCCGGCCGCCCGGTGGGCCCAGTGCACGACCAGGGCGGTCTTGCCGATCCCCGCGGTGCCGCCGATCGCGGCGACCACCATCGAGCGGCCCGCCTGCCCGGCCAGGGCGCTCAGTTCGTCGAGCTGTCCGGTGCGACCGGTGAAGTGCACCAGATCGTGGGGGAGTTGGGCGGGGACGGGCATCCGGGTGGCGGGGGCGGCGGTGGGCGGTGCGGGTGCGGGCGGTGGCGGGGCGGGTACGGGGGTCGGGGCGGCGGCGCCGGGCGGCGCGGGTACGGGCGGCAGCAGGGCGGGGTCCGCGTTCAGGATGCGCCGGTGCATGGCGTGCAGTCCGGGGCCGGGGTCGACGCCGAGCTCGGCCCGCAGCAGCCGTTCGGTCTCGCGCAGCACGCTGAGCGCCTCGGCCTGTCTGCCCGCGCCGTAGAGCGCGTGCATCTGGAGTTCGCGCAGTTGCTCGCGCAGCGGGTGCTCGGTGACGAGGGCGGCGAGTTCGGCGGCGGCGTGGTCGTACCGGCCGAGGGCGACGGCGCAGGCGAGGCGTTCCTCCTGGGCGCTCAGCCGCAGCTCGTTCAGCCGGGCGCGCTGGGCGTCGGCGTACGGGCCGGGGACGCCCGCGAGTGCGGTGCCGGTCCACAGGGCGAGGCCCTCGGCGTACTGCCCGACCGCCCGGGCCGGGTTGCCGCCGGTGCGCGCCGCGCGTCCCTGGGAGACCAGGTGGCCGAAGCGGGTCAGGTCGCAGCGCCGGGGCCCGGCCTCCAGGACGTACCCGCCGCCGACGGACCTGATGTGGCCGCTCCCGGCGCGGCCCAGGACCAGCCGGAGCCGGTAGATGTAGGTGCGCACCAGCCGGGTCGACGTCGCGGGGGCGGTGTCCCCCCAGACGTCGTCGACCAGGCCGTCCAGGGTGACGTGCGCGCCCTTGCGCAGCAGCAGTGCGGCCAGGACCGCCCGCTGCTGGGGCTGTCCGAGGTCCAGCTCGGTGTCCCCCCGCCAGGCCCGTACCGGGCCCAGAACCGCGAATCGTACGTCTTCGTCGTGCATGCCGCACCCCCAGTCCAGCGCCCCCCACGCCGCCCCCGCTGGCACGGTCTGCCCTGGCTGCCTGACGTGGTCGGGTGAGACGCAGTATCCGACAGACCGGATCATAAATACATGAATATGAACAAAATATGTAACACCGGTGCGGGCGGGTGCGGCACTCCCGACAGGACGTACCCAGCCCTACCGGAACGCACCCTCCCGCGGAGGTCAGGCACCGCATCGTTGACATTTGTCATCACCCGCCGGTGACGGGCCATCACTACCCCGGTCCACCACCGGAAGGGGAGCATGGCGGTCATGGGAACGACAGCGGCAGTACTGACCGCCGAGGGACTCCGGTACCGCTACGGGGAGACCGTCGCACTGGACGGAGTGGACCTCGGGGTGGACCCGGGCGAGTGCGTCGCCCTCCTCGGGCCGAACGGCGCGGGCAAGTCGACCCTGGTCACCCTCGCCGTCGGCCTGCTGACCCCGCAACAGGGCACCGTCCGCATCCTGGGCGGCGACCCGCGCCGCGCGGCGACCCGCCGACGCCTCGGCGTGGCCCAGCAGACGCTCGGCTTCCCGAACACCCTCACTGTCCACGAGCTGGTCACCGGCGCCGCCGTACGCGGCGGACTGCGCGCGGCCGCCGCCGGCCCGGTCCTGGACGAGCTCGGCCTGACCGACCTGCGACGCAGGCGGGTCGCCAAGCTCTCCGGCGGCCAGAAGCAGCGGGTACAGCTGGCGATGGCGCTGGTCACCGAACCCGCCCTGCTGGTGCTCGACGAACCGACGGTCGGTCTGGACACCGTGGCCCGCCGCCACTTCTGGCAGATCCTGGCCAGGCGCCGGGAGCAGGGCACCGCGGTCCTGGTCACCACCCACCTGATCGAGGAGTCCGCCGCGGTCGCCGACCGCGTGGTGGTACTCGACCGCGGCCGGGTCCTCGCGGACGCACCGCCCGACGACCTCGTCGCGCGGCTGCCGGACCGCACCGTCACCGTCCGGACCGGCCTCGACCGTTCCGAACTGGAGCAACTACCGGGAGTACTGTCGGTGACCCCTGAGCACGGACTGTCGCGCATCCAGACCCGCTCACCCGAGGACCTGCTGCGCGTCCTGCTCGACCGCGACCCGGACCTGTCCGAACTGCGGGTCCAGGACGCCGGACTGGAGGAGGCGGTGCTCGCGCTGACGGACCGCGCGGAGGCCGGCCCGGATGCCACCGGCGCGGACGCCGGCTACGACCGGGACGGTTCCCGGCGGGCGGAGGTGACCGGATGAACGCCGGGCTGACGGTACGGGTGTTCGGCGTCGAACTGCGCGACGAACTGCGCGCGATCGTCCGGGAACCCACCTCCCTGTTCTTCAGCATCCTGATGCCGGTCGGCTTCTTCGTCCTGTTCAACCTGCTGTACGGGCACGACACCACCCAGGGGATCTCGGCCGGCACCGCCATGGTCGCCACCTTCGGCACCTACGGCGTCATCACCGTGGCCGCGCTGCAGCCGGGCATCGGCGTCGCCCAGGACCGCGACCTCGGCTGGCTGCGGATGAAACGGGTCTCCGCCGTGCCGATCGGCATCAGCCTCGGCGCCAAGGCGATGGCCGCACTGCTGTACGGGGTCGGCGTACTGGTGCTGATGGGGGTGGCGGCCGCCGCCTTCGGCACCCTGCACGCCTCGGTGTGGGCGCTGCTGCGGGTCGCGCTGGTACTGCTGCTGGGCACCGTCCCGTTCACCCTGATCAGCGTCGCCGTCGGGCTGCGGTTTCGCACCAACGCGACGATCGCCCTGCTCAACGCGCTGCTCTTCCCGCTCGCGGTGCTCTCCGGCCTGTGGATCCCGATCCAGTTCCTGCCCCACGTGATGCGGCAGATCGCCAGGTTCCTCCCCACCTACCATCTCGCGCAGCTCGGACTCTCCCAACTCGGCCACGGCCCGGTCCTGCTCCACGTCCTCGCCCTGCTGCTCACCACGCTGGCATCGGCGGGGGTGGCCACGATGGCCTATCGTCATGCCCGGATATGAGTACCGACCATGAGATGAGCACCCGTCAGGAACCCGCCCCCGGGTCCGTCGCCGCCAGGCTGCGGACCTGGGAGTGGGTGTACCTGGGCTACCTGCTCTTCGTGCTGGTGCAGCCCTACTTCGCCCCCGAGGGGTCGTGGTGGGAGTGGCCGCTGGCCGGCGGGGTGTGCGTGGCGACGATCGCACTGTACGGCGCGAAACTGCTGCGCGGCCCGGCCACCGGGCACGTCTGGACGGCGATCGTGCCGCTGACCGTGATCGGCGCACTGGCCACACCGTTCAACACCAACGCGAGCCTGGTGTTCGTCTACGCGGCCGCCGTCGCGGGCGACACCCTGCCCTGGCGCGACGCCAGACTGTGGTTCACCGGCCTGACCGTGCTCAACACCCTGGCCGCGCTGGTCTCCTGGGTACCGATGCCGTACCGGCTGTGGGGCTTCGTGTCGGCGTCGGTGCTGATCTGGGTGATCGGCCTGCTGGAGCTCAAACAGCGCGACCGCCAGCAGGAGTTGGAGAACCAGCGGCTGCGCACCGCGCAGGTCGAACTGCTCGCGACCCTCGCCGAACGCGAACGGATCGCCCGGGACCTGCACGACCTGCTCGGCCACTCACTCACCGCCGTGGTGATGCGCGCCCAGCTGACCAAGGAACTCGTCCTGGCCGACCCGCAGCGGGCCCGCGCGGAGGCCGAGGAGATCGAACGCAACGCCCGCGAGGCGCTGGCCGCGGTGCGCAGCACCGTCACCGGCTGGCGGCAGACCAGCATCCGCGCCGAACTGGAGGCCGCCCGCCGGGCGCTCGCCGGGACCGGCGTCCGGCTGCGGGTCGACTACGACGACGGGCTGATCCTGGTCGCGGCCGCCGAGCACGAACTCGGCCTGGTGCTGCGGGAGGCCGTCACCAACGTGGCCCGGCACGCCCGGGCCTCCACCTGCCGGATCGGGCTGGGACTGGACGCGGACGAGGAAAGGGTGCGCCTGGTGATCGCGGACGACGGGATCGGCGGCACGGCCCCGGAAGGTACCGGACTGACCGGGGTGCGGGAACGGATCGCCAAGCTCGGCGGCGCCGTGCAGCGCACCGGCTCCGCCGGCACCACCCTCACCATCACGGTGCCGCGACAGGCGGCGGCCCGGTGATCCGGGTGGTGCTGGCCGAGGACCAGAGCATGGTGCTGGGCGCGTTCGCGGCGCTGCTCGACCTGCAGCCGGACATCACGGTGGTGGCGACCGCGACCAACGGCGACGACGCGCTGGCGGCGGTCCGCGCCCACCGTCCCGACGTGCTGGTGACCGACATCGAGATGCCCGGCCGCACCGGCCTGGAGCTGGCCGCCGAGCTGAACACCCTCGGCGACCCCACCCGGGTGCTGATCGTGACCACCTTCGCCCGCAGCGGCTACCTGCGGCGCGCGGTCGACGCCGGGGTGGCCGGCTACGTGCTCAAGGACGCGCCGATCGGGGAGCTGGCGGGTGCCCTGCGCCGGGTCCACGCGGGCGAACGGGTGGTCGCGCCGGAGCTGGCGGTGGCCGCCTGGGACGCGGCCGACCCGCTGACCGAGCGGGAGCGCGAACTGCTCCGCGCGGTCGCGGACGGCGCCAGCAACGTCGAGATCGCGGCCCGCCTCTTCCTCGCCGAGGGCACGGTCCGCAACTACCTGTCCAGCGCGATGGCCAAACTCGGCGCCCGCAACCGCACCGAGGCGGCCCGCACGGCACTGACCCGCGGCTGGCTGTAGCGGCCGGCGGCGATCCCGTCGACGGCGGGGTTGCCCGGGGTCGGGGCAGCCCCGCGGGGGTGCGGTCGCCGTCGGGGTGCGGTCGCCGTCGGTCCTGGCCGAAAATCGATGCCACCGAGGCCAGAAATACCACAGTCGGGTGCACCGTAAACGGAACGGAGTATTCGGCTGCGAAGTTCGGCTGTCGGGATCTCCCCGGTCGGAACGCCCCAAATGCTGACATGGCTCAGAAATGCGATATCCCCCCGTGCGGTGCAAGCGCGCGCATTTGCTGGTGCGGTCAGGAACTCCCTTGATGGTCCGTCGGTGGCGATGCTAAGGTCATTTCGCCGACGAGCTATTGGCGTTGCTTTCGGTTTCTTTTTCGGAATGCTTTGCCGAAGAGGGGGAAATTATGATCGATACGTTGCGTGGAAAGGCCCGGATCCTCGGATCCGTGTTCGCTGCCACCGGGCTGGCAGCCGCCTCCCTGATCGGAGCGGCCACGTCCGCCTCGGCGGCGTCCTACGACCCGTCCGCGGACCGCTCGCTCACCCGGCTGACCGCCCAGGCCGGCGTCAAGAGCATCGCCGGCGCCCAGCTCTCGAGTGCCCAGCTCTCCGGCGTCCAGTGGCAGAACGTCAACAGCGGCAAGTGCCTCGTCACGCAGGGGTTCGGCGACAGCAGCGCCTTCCAGTACAACTGCGCGGGGCTGGCGGACCAGCAGTGGAACCTCGTCCCGGACTCCTCCGGCCAGTTCTTCCAGCTGCGGAACGTCAACAGCGGCAAGTGCCTCGTGACCCAGGGGACCGGCGACAGCGGCGCCTTCCAGTACGCGTGCCTCTCGTTCGCGGACCAGTTCTGGGCGGTGTACGTCAATTCCTCCGGCCAGTACAAGTTCCAGAACGCGAACAGCGGTAAGTGCCTCGTCGTTCAGGGGGGTGCCAACAACAGCCCCGTGTTCCAGTACCAGTGCCTGGACTTCCGGGACCAGCTGTGGTGGTAGTGCGTGACGGCGAGGTGCGGCGCGGTCTCCGGTCGGGTGCCGGAGAAACATGCTTGATCCATCGGGAGGGGAATTTCATGATGATGACGAACAAGCGGGTCGGCCTTCTGGCGGCAATCTTCGCCGCATCGGCGGTGTTCGTGCCGGCCGCCACGGCCTCGGCCGCGGTTGTCACGCCCAAGAGCGTGATCAACCCGCCCGGCCACTACGGGCTCTCCAACCTCAACAGCGGCAAGTGCCTGGTGGTCCTGGCGAGCGGCGCCTACGGCTCCCGCGCCACGCAGACCACCTGCGGCAACTTCAAGGACCAGAGCTGGCACCTCAACACCAGCGGAACGCCGGCCGAGATCCGCAACGACTACAGCAACCAGTGCCTCACCGCCCAGGGCACCGCGGACGGTGCGCCGGTGTTCCAGTACACCTGCACAGGGCTGAACGACCAGAAGTGGTACGCCTACCACATCACGAGTGACAGCACCTGGTACGTCAACTACAACAGCAACAAGTGCCTCGTGGTCCAGGGGACGGCCGAGGGCAGCGCCGCCTTCCAGTACACCTGCGGCTACTTCAAGGACCAGTACTGGGCCTTCTGACAGGCGAAGGTGGGTGAGGGCCCGGTCTTGGGAGACCGGGCCCTCACTCACCTTTCTCAATCATCGTGCGAGTGGATGTCAGATCTTCCAGGCCCACGGGAGCTCGTGCGGCACTTCCCGGTCTGTCCCGTAGCTGACCGTGCGGCGGGCCGCCCTGGCAGATTCGGCGGTATGTCCGAGGAGGTTCGAGATGTGACAGCGGCCCGGGTGGCCAGTCCTTTCCGCGAGGACGAACCGCTTCCCGCTGTGGCGCCGACCGATGCCGGCCATCCCCCCTACGAGTACGTCACCCTCTATCCCGACGTGGCGGAGGCCGGCTCGGTGCAGAACGCGCTCCAGACGGCGGCCGATCGTGCGGGCCGTGAGCTCGTGGTCGAGCTGACGTCCTCACCGGGCCGGCGCCATGTGGCCGCCAGGGCGGAGGCCGACGGCCGCTCGGCGAACGTCCTGACGGCCCGCGGCGTGCGCAGCTTCAGCGTCGACTGCTGGGCGCGCGGCGTCCCCATGGCCTCGGGCGGCACGCAGGACCTGTCCGAGGCCGCCGGGGCGATGCACTCCTGGCACCGGGGATCCGCGGTGCGCGATCACGTTGCGCAGCGGCCCTTCCCGCAGACCTGGGAGTTGGCCGAGGCGCACGAACGCGGCGAGGCCGTGCCGGCCCGGTGGAAGATGATGCACCAGGTCGCCGAGACGTACGCCGAACGCCGGCAGGACCCCGACTGGCGGGCCCTCGTCGAGGCCGCCTTCGCGGAACCGCGCCTGCGGGCCCTGTCGCCGGGCAAGGCCATGTCCTGCCTGACCTTCAGCCGCCGGGCCGCGCCGCCCATCTGCCACGACCTCCCGAGGACCAGGCGCCCGGCAACGGCCGCTTCGAGGTGACGTTCGCCGACGGCCGCGTACAGGAAGCGGACGGTGCGGCGGCGGCCGTCGCGGTGGTGCTGGACGGCCTGCTTGACGACGCCGTCCCGCTGCCGCCGGGCCCGTGACGCTCGGCGGGGCGGAGCCGCGCCCCTTCCCGGCCGCTCAGTCGTGGCCCGGCAGGGCGTACTGCAGGTCGTGCAGGGGACGCCCCGTGCCGTGCCAGATGGAGAGGGCGTAGACGCTGATCGGGTAGTGGACCCAGCGCGGGGGTGCCCAGACCGTGCCGCGGACGGTGGTGCCCTGGCCGGTCGCGTCGAGGCTGGAGGGGACGTCGCCGGCCTCGACGAGCAGGTCCCAGCCGCGGCGCGGGACGGCGAACTCGGCCTCCTTGAGCTCGCCGCGCAGGCTGGCGCGCAGGATGGTGGTCGCCGCGAGGTCGACCGTCAGCGCGCCGTCGACCAGCACCCGGTCGATCGGGTGCCCGTCGGCGGCCAGCCGGTCGCAGAGCCAGTCCGTCGCCGCGCCGAGCAGCTTGGCGGCCGCCTGCTCGGTGGAGACGGCGCGGCACAGCAGCGCCTGGAAGTGCACCTCCTCGGGCACCACGACCTGGTCCCCGATCACGGTCCTCAGCAGCCCCATGTCCACGTCGGCCGGCTCCCGGTAGCCCACCTCGATGTTGCGGGCGACGGCGCGCAGGAACGGGTCGGCGCAGTCCTCGGTCAGGAACGTCCACAGCCGCGCGCACAGTTCGACCATCCGGACGCCGGTCGTCTCGTGCAGGACGCGCAGGGCGCAGCGCAGCAGGATCTTCTGGAACAGCGTCATGGCGACGCGGAACTCCATGCCGCGCACCCACTCGTCGGTGGTCATGCACTCGTGCCCGACCACGACGTCGGCGACCAGCTCCGGGTTGGTGATGTCGCCGGGCATCCAGCGGGTGGTCAGCTGGTGCTTGTCCTTGAAGGACTCCCGGGAGTACTCGGTGTTGTTGAGCAGCAGCAGCGGGTAGATCACCGGGGAGCCGCCGGCGGTCAGCACCTCCTCGATCCCGTCGAGGTAGGTGGCGTAGGTCTCGCCGGGCAGGCCCCAGATCAGGTCGGTGTAGGTGGGGACGTCGAGGGCGCGGAAGCGGGAGAGCAGCCGGCGGTAGTGGTCGGTGCGGATGTTGGCCCGGTTGGCGATCTTCAGGACGTTGGCGTCGAAGGACTGCGCGGAGAGCGTGATGGCGCCGGTCAGTTCGGCGGAGTGGAGCATGGAGGCGATCTCCACGATCCGGTCGTTGCCGTTCTTCGCCCAGTTGGTGCTGATGATCAGCCGCTTGTCGTAGCGCCGGCTGAGTTCGACGATGTGCTTGGCGATCTCCCGGTCGCGGGCGATGATGCCGAAGTTGGCGTCCGCGATGAACAGCGTCGCGTCGGTGGGCATCAGCCGGATCAGCCGGTCCAGTTCGGCGAAGATCCGGTCCAGTTCGAACTGGCGGACCTTGGAGTTGGTGGCGCCGCCCCAGTAGCAGAACGCGCACTTGTAGGGGCAGCCGCGGTTGGTCTCGTACACGATCATCGAGGAGCCGGTGATCTCCTCGTCCGAGTAGACCGGCGTGAGGATCGGCGAGACGATCTGCTCCAGGTCGGTGATCCGGTCCGCGTCCGCGTTGGTGACGACCGCCCCCTCGGACCAGTAGCTGATGCCGGGGATGGTGGCCAGGTCGCCGCCGTCGAGGAAGCAGTGCAGCAGGTCGCGGAAGCGCAACTCGCCCTCGCCGTGCACCAGGACGTCCACCCACGGTGCCTCGGCGAACACCGGGTCCTGCTGGTAGCTGACGTCGTTGCCGCCGAGCACCACCCGGCAGGCGGGCCAGCGCTCCTTCACCCGGCGGGCCAGCTCCATGGACTGGGCGCGGTTCCAGAAGAAGACGGTCAGCGCGACGACGAACGGCTCGTCCCAGGACTCGAGCAGCTCCTTCATGGCCTGCTCGCCGCCGCTCTGCTCGCGCACGCTGATGTGGAACTCGCAGCTCGCGTCGAGGACCGGGTCGGCGACCGAGGTCGCCTTCAGGTAGCCGAGGGTGACGCTGTAGCGGACGCCGTGCATCGCGGTGAACTCGACCAGGTGCACCGGCTTGCGCCCGGCCGGCCCGGCGGACGGCGGGGCCGACTGCCCGAGGGGAGCGGTGTCGGGGACGGTGACGTGGACCGGGTCCATCGTGGAGGTCATGGCTACACATCCGTACCGAGTCGGGTGAGGTGGACATTCCGCCGTGGCATCCCGCACCGGTCTCCGCCGGACGGATCGCGCCTTCGGCCGCCGTGGTGGCGCCGGCCCGCACATTTCCCGCGCCGGAGCCCCCGCCCGTGGGCCGGCAGCGGATACACACGGTCGCAGTGCCGACCGGCGTCGTCAATAACGCGCGCTTTGTATCGTAAGTATTCCCGGGGATACCGGCGCTGACCTGACGTCTTTTCGGCGGCGATCCCCCGGTGCGAAGGATATTGACGCGTCCGGTGGCCCGATGTAGCGTCAGCCGCGAATCAGCCGGTCCTTCACCGGCCCCGGACGGGGGCGATGAATAGCGCGGGCGTCGATTCGGAGAATTCCTCGGATATCCGGTTGCTAGGGGAGTGGTATCGGTGCGCTTCGGGCTTTCCTTTCTTCCTGACTGCACGCCGGAGACGAAACTCCCGCACACCTATTTCAGCGACGCGCTGGAGCTGTCGGTCCGGGCGGAGCTGGGCGGCCTGGACTCGGTCAAGATGACCGAGCACTACCTCCACCACTACGGCGGCTACTGCCCGAGCCCGCTCGGCTTCCTGTCCGCGGTGGCCGCCCGCACCAGCACGGTCCGGCTGATCACCGGCTGTGTGCTGCCGGTCTTCCACCACCCGGTCCAACTGGCCGCGGAGGCCGCGCAGCTGGACGCGATCAGCGGCGGCCGCCTGGACGTCGGCTTCGCCCGCGCCTACCTGCCCGACGAGTTCGACACGCTGGGCGTGGACATGGACGAGAGCGTCGACCGGTTCCGCGAGACCATCCGGGCGGTGCGGCGGATCTGGACCGAGGAGAAGGTCACCGAGTCCACCCCGTTCTTCGCCTACCGCGACGTCACCGGCCTGCCGCGGCCCACCCAGCAGCCGCACCCGCCGATCTGGGGCGCCGCGGTCCGCACCCCGGAGAGCTTCTCCTGGCTGGGCACCGAGGGCCACGGGCTGCTGATCACCCCGATGATCTCCCCGCACGAGTTCCGCGACCACCTGACCCTCTACCGCGACGCGTTCGCCGCCGCGCACGGCGGCTCGGGGCTGCGCCCGCGGGTCGCGGCCAGCCTGCCGCTGGTGGTCGCCGACACCGACGCGCACGCCGAGGAGATCGCCGAAACGTACCTGCGGCGGTACCTGGACGTGTGGGCGGAGGCCGTCAGCGCCTGGGACCGCCGGGAGTCCTCGGCCTACCGCGGCTATTCCGGATTCGGCTGGATGCTGCGCGGCCTCAAACCCGAGAAGCTTTTCACCGAAGGCGGCGCGATCGTCGGTTCGCCGGCCACGGTCGTCGACCGGATCCGCGCCTTCAACGACCACATCGGCGGTGTCGACCAGATCCTCTGGCAGATCGATTTCGGAGCGATGCCGCTCGCCGAGGCTGGGCAGACCTTGCAGCTCTTCTGCGACAAGGTGCTGCCCGTAGTGAAATCACTGTGACAAATTCTGTCACCCGGAAAGGGAATGGAGGTGTAAAGACATGGAGGGTTTCGACGACCTGGTGCTGGATGACGGCGCCTTCGAGCTCGTGGACCTGGGTGAGGTTGTGCCCGCTTCGGTGACGGCCGGCTACGGCCTGACCGAGCTGTCCGCCTCGGGCGGCGCCAGCAGCTGCTGCTGCTGCTGCCCGTGCTGCTCCTGCACCTGATCGGTGCCGGTGCTCCGTCAGATACGCAGATCGAGCGAGGAATGGGGGTGTGAAGACATGGAGGGTTTCGACGACCTGGTGCTGGATGACGGCGCCTTCGAGCTCGTGGACCTGGGTGAGGTTGTGCCCGCTTCGGTGACGGCCGGCTACGGCCTGACCGAGCTGTCCGCCTCGGGCGGTGCCAGCAGCTGCTGCTGCTGCTGCCCGTGCTGCTCCTGCACCTGATCCGGGTGCTGATCCTTCCGGCACTTGTGCTCTAGCCGGTGCGTGTTCGGGGACCGGGTGGCTCTCGGTCCTCCTCCTGGCCCGTCATCAGTCTCGCGTCAAGAAGCGGTGGTCATGGAAGTCAATCTGGAGCGGATCCGGCCGCGTCTGCGCGGGGACGTCTACGTCATGCGGGTGCCCGAGGGCGCCTACATCCGCAGCAACCTCGGCGGGTCGATGCTCAAGGGCGCGTCGACCTACGAGTGGATCCAGCGGATCGCCCCGATGCTGGACGGCACCCGGACCCTCGGCGAACTGTGCGCCGCCGTACCGGAGTCCAGCCGCGCCTCGCTGGCCAAGCTGACGATGCTGCTGCTCGGCAAGGGGTACGTCAAGAACGTCCTGGACGACCGCCCGCACACGCTGTCCGCCGACCTGGCCACCACCTACGCGGCGAACATCGCCTTCATCGAGTACTTCGTCGACTCGCCGGAACTGCGCTTCCAGTCCTACCGCGACAGCGCACTCGTGCTGACCGGCTCCGGCCCGCTGCTGCAGGCCCTGGTCAACTCCGAGCTGCGCTCCGGTGTGCGGGCCTGCGTGCTGGCGCCGTTCGGCGAGTCGCCCCTCGACCGCGAGCGGGTCGCCGAACACCTCGCCGCAGCACGGGAGCAGGACCCCGAGCAGCGCCTCGGCCACCTGGACCTCGACGCGGCTGAGAGCGGCCACCTCGACCGGCTCGCGGCCGGCGCCGCCATGGTGCTGCACGTCGCGGACCGCCCCATGATCGGGCGCGCGCTGGCCCTGCCGCACGCCGCGAAGGCCGCCGGCGCCGCGTCCGCCCAGGTGGTCACGGTCGGTGACGAGGCCTGGATCGGGCCGGTGACCGGCGCGGACGGCGACGCCACCGCCTGGGAGTCCGCCTGGCGGCGGCTGCGCGCCCTGACGCCGGAGCTCGACGGCGCGGACCTGCGCGACCACCCCGAGCTCGCGCCCAGCGAGTTCCTGCGCGGCCCGACCGTCGCCCTGGTCGCCAACCAGCTGTGCTTCGCGGCGTTCCGCCACCTCACCGGCATCGGCCAGGGCACCGGCGCCGGGACCGAGCAGCGCCCCGGCGACGCCGACCAGCTGGTCCGGTTCGACCTGGAGACGCTCGAGACGGCGACCCACGCCTTCCTGCCCCACCCGCTGGCGCGGCCCGCCCGCACCGACGACCCGGCCCGCCTCGCCCGGCTGGCCGCCGCCGCGCCGGTGGACGACGAGGAGCTCGGCCGGCGCGCCGTCGACTGCGTCGACCCGCGCACCGGCGTCTTCGCCGAGATCACCGAACGCGACCACGAGCAGCTGCCGCTGTTCGTCAGCGAGGTCCTGGTGTCCGACCCGGTCGGCCTGGCCGGCGGCCCGTTCCCGGTGTTCGGCTGCGGCGAGAACGTCGTCGAGTCGCGGCAGCGCGCGGTGCGCCGTGCCTTCGAGCGCTACGCCGCCGTGATGCACGACGCGCGTACGGGCGAGCGCCTGCCCGGCGTGGACGTGCTGACCGGCGAGCCGGTCGCGGTCGACGCCGCGGCGGTCTTCCCCGCGCCGGCCGCCGCCTCGGGCGACGACTGGCCGGCGGCGGTCCGCGCGGCGGTGGTCGCGGCGGCCAACGGGACCGTCGGTGCGGCGCTGTCGGCCGCGACCGGCCCGCTGCCCCGGCTGGACCTGGCGGTTGTGGAGCTGACCCCGCGGGCGGCGCGCTACCGGAAGCTGCTGGAGATCGTCGAGCAGCCGGTCGAGGTACACGACCTGACCGCGCTGATCGGACTGCCCACCTTCGCGTTCACCGGCCCCAAGGCGACCGTCGCGTACGTCAGCGACCTGGCCCCCGCCCCCGCGCTGGAGCGGGGACTGGAGCTGGTCCTGCTCGCCTACCAGGCCCAGGCCACCGACCAGCCCGCGTACGCGCCGGCGCCGGTGCCCGAGCTGCCCGCCACCCTGCGCGGCGGACCGGCGGCTGCGGCGCTCCCGGCGCCGGTGGCCCTGGAGGACCTGGTGGCGCGGCTGACGCGCGAGGGCGGCCGGGTCGTCGCGGTGCCGCTCGACCACGACCCCGTCGTCGCCCGGCTGTGTCCGTTCGTGGCACAGGCCGTGGTCGTCCATGACTGACCGTCCCCAGGTCAGGCACGAGCCCGACCAGGTGGTCGTCGGACCGTGGCCGCCCGGCTGCCCGACCTGCCTGCACACCCGGCGCACCGCGGCGGCCACCCCGGAGCGCGCCGCCGAACTGGCCGCCGAGGTGCCGAAGGACCGCGAACTGCCGAGCTTCCTCGCCGACACCGTCGCCGCACTGGCCGGCCCCGGACCGGGCGCCGAGAGCTTCCGGACCGTGGACACCGCGACGCTGGCGCTGGCCCGGCACACGTACCTCACCGACCCGCACTGTCCGGCCTGTTCGACCGTCGTCACCGACAGCGCGGACGGAGCGCGGATCGTCCGCGAGCCGCGGACCAAGCTGTCGCCGGAGTCCAGCCGGGTTCGCCTGCTGGACCACGCCGGGCTCGACGGGCGCTACGTGGACCCGCAGAGCGGCCTGATCCCTTCGGTGGCTTCGTACACGCAGCACGCGTTCCCGTTCACCGAGGCCGTGCTCGCGGTGCCCGGCGTCTCCACCGAGGCCTCCGGCTACGGCCGCACCCGCGACTTCGGGTCCGCGCGGGCCGTCGCGGTGGCGGAGTCGCTGGAGCGGCTCGCCGCGTACCGGCCGGGCCGGCGCACCGCCGTCCGGGCCGGGTACGCGCAGGTGGCCGCCGACGCGATCGACCCGCGCACCCTCGGCCTGTACCCCGCCGACCGGTTCCGCATCCCGGGCTTCCACTACCGGGAGTTCACCGAGGACGCGGAGGCGAACTGGGTGTGGGGCTGGTCCTTCGGGCAGGGCCGGCCGGTGCTGGTGCCGGAGAGCTTCGTCTACTACCGGCTGCCGCGGGCGGCCGGCGGCGAACCGTCCTTCGCCTGCGAGATCTCCAGCGGCTGCGCGCTCGGCGGCTGCTACGAGGAGGCGGTACTGCACGGCGTCCTCGAAGTCGCCGAGCGCGACGCCTTCCTGATGGCCTGGTACGGGCGCACCCCGCTGCCCGAGATCGACCTGGCCACCGTGCCCGACCGGCGGATCCCGCTGGTCGCCGAGCGCATCGAACGGCAGGGCTACCGGGTGCACGTCTTCGACAGCACCCGTGAGCACGGCATCCCCTCGTTCTGGACCCTCGCCGAGGACGTCACCGGCACCGGGCGGCCCCGGGCCGTGTCGACCGGCGGCAGCGGACTGCGGGCGGACGAGGCGGTGCTCGCCGCGCTGCACGAACTCAGCCAGACCGTCGAGTACGTGACACTGCTGGCGCTCGACCCCGGCTGGCGCGAGCGGGCCCGGCACCTGGCCGGCCACCCCGACGAGGTCGAGTCGATGGCCGACCACCTGCTGTGCGCGGCCGACCCGGACAGCTTCGACCGCTACTCCTTCCTGCTCGACGCTCCGGAGACCTCGACCTGGCAGCAGGGCCTCGAACGCCGGCCCTGGCCGCGGCACACCGACATCGGTGCGGACCTCGACGAGGCCGTCCGGCGCTTCGCCGCAGCCGGCATGGACGTCGTCGCCGTCGACACCACCTCCACGGAACAGGCCTCGGGAGGCTTCACATGCGTCAAGGTGATAGCACCGGGCTCGGTGCCGATGACCTTCGGACACACCGCCCGGCGGGTGACCGGCCTGCCCCGGCTGGCCGAGGTGCGCAACCCGCACCCGCACCCCTTCCCGTGAGCGGGCCGCCGCAGGGCCGGGCGGGGAGCGGCGTCGGCCGCGAGTTCTTCCGGGTCACCCTGGAGGACCTGGCCGAGGCGATGGAGACCCGGCAGTCCGAGTACGGGAACCCGGACGAGCCGCTGAAGTTCAAGATCTACCGGGGCCGGCCGCGCCGCCCGCTGACCGTCCGCACACCGCGCGAGCCGAGCCCGGTCGACACCTTCGACGACACGGCGCTGTCCACCCTGCTGCGCTACGGATACGGCATCTCCCGCCAGGAGTTCGACACCAACGGCACCTGGCCCTACCACCGGATGGTCGCCTCCGCGCGCTGCCTGTTCGGCGTCCAGCTGTACGTCGGCCTGCCCGCCGGCGTGTACCACTACGACGCACCGCACCACGCGCTGGTGCTGCTGCGCGAGGGCGACCACCGGGAACTGCTGCTCCACGCGACCGGAACCGCGACCGGGGACGCGACCGGGGACGCACTGCCGGAGGCCGTGTTCGTGCTCTCCGGCCTGTTCGCCAAGACCGCGTACATCTACCGGGACTACGCCTACCGGCTGTGCACCCAGGAGGCCGGGCTGCTGACCGGCAACCTCGACCTGGTGGCCCGGGCGATGGGCCTCACGGTGCACGTGCACCACCAGTTCCTGGACGAGCCGGTGCACCGGCTGCTCGGCCTCGACCCCGACGAGGAACCGGCCCTGCTGGTCCTGCCGCTGCACCTCGGCGCAGCCGGACCCCGACGCGTCCGGACCGGGACGACGGCCGCGGAACTGGCCGCGGGCCTCGACCCGATCGCGCCGACCGTGCTGCCCGGCGGACTGAAGGTCGCCCAGGCCTGCCCGACCCTGACCGAGGTCAACCGCGCCTCGCTGCGCACCGACACCGCGGCCTTCGCCGCCGCCGAACCGGCGCCGCCCGCCCGGTCCGCGGCCCCGCCGCTGCCCCGGCCCCCGCACGCCGCGCCCGAACTGCCGCTGGCCGCCGTGCTGCGCTCCCGCGACTCCGGGCCCGGCATCTTCCGGCCGGTCCCGGCCCGGGTCGACGGGAACGAACTGTGGGCGCGGCTCGCCGAGACCCGCAACGGCGTCGTCAGCGACGCCGTCCCGCCCGGCGCGCCGGTCCCGCTGGAGATCTACCTGACGGTCGGTGACCTCACCGGGATCCCGGCGGGCGCCTACCGGCTCGACCACGCCACCGGCGCCCTCCACCCGGTCCGCACCACGGACGGAGCCCAGGGAGCGGACGCCGTCGCCGCGATCGAACGGGTCACCATCCCCGGACCGGTCTTCCGGCACATGAGCGCCGTCGTGCACCTGGTCGGCGACCGCGACTGGGCCTTCGACACTTTCGGCGACCGCGGCTACCGGGTGATCAACCAGGAGGCCGGGCTGCTCGCGCACCGGATCTGCGTCGCCGCCGCCGCGCAGGGCCTGTCCGGACGGATCGTCAACGCCTACCACGCCGAAGGGGTCCGCAAGGCCCTCGGCCTCACCGAGCAGCGCCACACCCCGGTCTTCCAGATCCTGCTGGCCAGGACCGGCCCCGGCGGCCGCGTGATCGTACCCGTCGAGCCCGAGGCGGTGGACCGCTGATGGACACCCTGGAACAGACCCCCGTCCCCCCGGCCCGGTACGCACCCGGCCCCGCCGCCGTGGTCCGCCTCGCCGGCAGCCCGGTCGAGGTGCTGGACGGGCTGCGCTGCGCCCGCAGCTGGGCCACCGCGGGCGAGCTGGTCCGGCTGCGCGCCGCGATCGCCGACGCCACCGGCGGCCTGTCGCAGCTGCTGCACGCCGCGGTCGGCGCCGCGGGCGGCGGCGAGACGAAGGCCGCACTGGTCGCGGTCCGCCGCGCCGTGCACCGCGGCCGCCGCATCGACCCGGAGCGGCTCGCCGAGCTGCCCGCCGAGCTGGCCGCCCCGCTGCGCGCCTGGACGGCGCTGCTCGCCGAACGCGACCGCCTCCTCACCGCCCTGCCGGACCAGCTCGAACAGGACTGGGCCGACAGCTACCGCGCGCTGCACGACGCGGCCCGCCTGCCCGCGTTTCAGCTCGGCCTGGTGCACGCCAACCCGGACGCGTTCCTGGCCCTGCACAAGTGGTTCGCCACCGGGCGGGCCCCGCAGCGCCAGACCGTGCTGCGCCTCGCCCAGTACCTCGCCCGTTCCGCAGCCAAGACCAGCCCGTACTCCACCTTCACCAGCAGCGGTCTGGCCGCCTGGGGCAGCGCCACGGACGCCGTCGACCTGTCCGAACGGCTGGCCCGGGGGCAGGCCGCCGCGGCGACCGGCACCGAGATCAGCATCGGGACGCTGCACCGCATCGCCCGCGCCGTCGGGGAGCGCCCGGACGTCGTCGGCGGCTGCCGGCTGCGGATCAACCCGAGCGCCACCGTCGCCGGGGACGCCCTGGTCTTCCTCGGCCGCCGCCCGGTCGAGCACGTCCACAGCCTCGCGCTCACCCCGACCCTGCGCCGGGTGCTGGAACTGACCGCGGGCCGGATCACCCTCGACGAGCTGCGCGCGGCCCTGCAGGCCCAGGCGGCCGACGCCCGCCAGGTCGACGTGTTCCTGCGCCGACTGGTCACCCTCGGCGTCCTGGAGCTGGTCCCGCCGCTCGCCGACCAGGCCCCGGACCCGCTGTCCGACCTGCGGGCCTGGCTGCACCGGCTGGGCCGGCCCGGCCTGGAACGGCTGGACTGGACCCTGCACGGGCTGCAGGAGGCGCTGTCGAGCTACCCCACGATCGGCTCGCCCGGCGACCGGGTCGCCGTCCGCGACGCCGTGATCCGCGGCCTGGAGACCGCGCTGCGCGAGGCGGGCGACCACGCGTACCTCAACAACCCGAAACTGGCGAAGGAGTTCGCCCGCTACAGCTTCTACGAGAACGCCGTCCACCCGGGCACCACCGCCGTCCTCGACCGGGAACGCTGGCAGCCGCTGCTGGACGACCTCGACGCGGTGCGCACCCTGCTCGGCCTGATCGGACCGGACCTGCCCGCCAAGCTGACCCTCGGTGAGCTGCTCGAACGCCGCTACCCGGACGGGGCCGAGGTCCCGCTGATGGTGTTCTACCGCGACGCGCTCGCCGAACAGCAGGCCGGCCCGGCCGCCGCCGGACGGGACCGCGCGAGCGAGGCACTGGGCGAGCTGTACCGGCTGCGCGCCGCCGTCAAGACGCTGCTGGGCGAGCGGGCACCCGACCCGGACGGCGTGGTCCGGGTCGACCCCGAGGAGGTGCGCACGCTGGCCAAGGAGTGGCCGGCCTGGGTGCGCACCCCCACCTCGGTCGCGGTGTACTGCCAGCTCGCCGCCGCCGCGCACGGCGAGGAACTGGTGGTCAACACCGTCAGCTGCGGCTTCGGCCGCGGCCGCAACCGGGTCCGGCAGATCCTGGACGGGCTGGACCTGCGCGAGGACCAGCCCGCCGAGCCCGGCCCGGCCACCGGCCGCGACCATGCGCTCTTCGCCGAGTTCGAGGCGGTCGCCAGGTCCGCGGTCAACGTCCGCAAGCCCGGCGTCGCACTGGTCGTCGACTACCCCGGCGTACGCAGCCTGCGCGCCGACGAGGCCCTGCTGCCCGTCAACGACCTCTCCGTGCGGCGCGGCGCCGACGGCCTGCCCGAGCTGGTCTCACGGCGCCTCGGCCGACCGATCCGCCCGGTTCACCCCGGCCTCGGCGACCGGCTGCTGCCGCCCGCCGCACGCTTCATGGTCGAGGCGTTCGGCGAGTCCACCACCTGGTTCGGCCCGCACACCGAACTGCGGATGACCTCCGACCCGCGCGCCGACCACGGTGTACGCCACCTGCCCCGGCTGATGGTCGGCAAGGTGGTGCTGCGCCGCGCCATGTGGATGACCCGCGCCGACCGGCTGCCCCGGCGCACCGACGCCACCAGCGACGCGGCCTGGCTGCTGCGGATGGCCGGCTGGCTCGCCGAACACGGCATCCCCGAGCGGTGCTTCGTCACCGTCCTGGACCCCGCCGCCCTCGCCCAGGGCGGCACCGGCCAGGGGCCCAGCAACGACATCAAGCCCAACTACGTGGATTTCGCGAGCATGCTGCTGCTGCTCGGACTGGAACGCCGGCTCACCGAGCCGCATGCGATCGTGCAGATCAGCGAGATGGTGCCGGACCCCGGCCGGATCCGCGGCGAGCGCGTCGCCGAGTACATCGTGGAACTCAACGAGCCCGGAGTCACCTATGTCTGACATGCCCGCACGCACCTGGGTCAGCGCCCACCTCTTCCACCACGGCGACCAGGACGCGCTGATCGTCGGCGCCCTGCGGCCCGCGGTCGAACGGCTGCGCCTGGCCGGGCAGGCCGACGGCTTCTTCTTCCTGCGCTACTGGGAGGGCGGCCCGCACGTCCGGCTGCGGGTGCTCACCCGGCCCGAGCAGGTGCCGCAGGTCCGGGCCGCGATCGAGGAGAGCGCCGCGGACTTCTTCCGGACCGCGCCCTCGCAGACCCCGATGACCGCCGAGGAGTACGCCGACACCGCGCCGGGCCTCGCCGCGCTGGAGCAGATGACCGACTACGACCGGGAGTTGCACCCGGACAACTCGGTGGCGTTCATCGACTACCTGCCCGAGACCGAGGTCTTCGGCACCGGCCGCTCGCTGGAGGCGGTCGAACGGCAGCTGATGGCGGGCAGCGCCCTGGCGGTCGAGCTGATCGCCCGCGGCCGCAAGCCCGGCCAGCGGGCCATGGACGCCTTCGCCATGCTGGCCGCCAACCGCACCCTGTTCACCGGCATCCTGCCCGAACTCGCCTACCAGGCACGGTTCATGGTCGAGAGCGGCGGCGGAGCCGCGCAACTGCTGGGCTCGCCCGCCTTCGAGCGGCACTTCGACGCCAACAAGGCCCAGCTGCGGGCCGGCCTGGAAGCGGTCTGGGCGTCGACCCGCGGCGTCGCCCTGCCCGGGGGATCGGTGGTCAACGGCTGGCTCGCCAGCACCCGCGACCTCAACGACACCCTGGTCGAGCTGGAACTCCTCGGCCGGCTGGACGCCTACCCGACCTTCGAGGCCCCCGCCGACGTGCTGGACCACATCAACCACCTGGTGCCGCAGCTGATCGTGGAACGCTGCGCCCACCTGATGTGCAACCGGCTCGGCATCAGCCTGGCCCAGGAGTCCCACCTGCGGCTGCTGCTCACCCGCACCGCGTTCGACCTGTGTGCGGTGTGACCCATGACTGACCAGGTCACCCGCTACCAGGACGACGTGCACACCCCGACCGAGGTGGCCGACCCGAAGGCGTTCGCCCCCCGGCTGGTCAAGAGCTACCCCGGGGCGACGCGCCACCCGCTGCCCTGGCCGCCGGAGCGGTCCGGACACCGGCTCGGCCGGCTGCTCGCCGACCTCGGCGGCATCACCCGCTCGCAGTGGCTGACCCCGCTGGACCTGCTGCCGTTCACCGACAGCTTCGAGGCCATCCCCGACGCCGACCCGCTGCAGTGGCTGGTCACCCGCCGCCCGACGCCCTCCGGCGGCGCCCGCTACAGCGCCGAGTGGTACGTCCTCGCCGGACCCGACTCCCAGGTCCCCACCGGCGTCCACTACTACGACCCGGCCCGGCACGACCTGGTCCAGCTGCGCGCCGGCGACTACCGCGGCTGGGCGGCGGCCCGGCCCGCGGCCACCGTCCTGCTGCAGACCAACGTGTTCTGGCGGCTGGCCGCCAAGTACGGCGAGATGTACTACCGCCTCGCCTGCCTGGAGTCCGGCATCCAGGTGGCGCAGGCCCTCGCGGTCGCCGACGGGCAGCAGGCCACCGCCCGGCTCTGCTTCCCCGACGCCGACCTCACCGACCTGCTCGGCCTCGACCCCCGGGAGGAAGGGGTGCACGCCGTCGTCGACCTGCTGCCGCCCACACCCCCCGCGGACCGCGGCCCCTCGCTGGCCGCCTTCCCGCGCGCCTCCGGCGCCCACGCGGCGGTGCTCGCGCAGAGCCGCCCCGCCCCCGAACCGCTGACGGCCGCCCCCGCGGGCGAGGGCGAGCGGATCAGCCTGCCGCTGGCCGCCCCGGACCTGCGGGCCGGCGCCCGGACCCGGCACGCCGCCATCCGCGGCTTCAACGGCGACCCCATGACGGCCGACACCCTCGCCGCGATCCTCACCGGCTACGGCCGGCAACCCGACTGGGACCTGCCGGCCGACCTGGTCGAGCACTACTGCGTCATCGCCGACGTGACCGGCATCCCCTCCGGCGCCTACCGCTACCACCCCGGCGCGCACCAGCTGGAACCGGTCGGCGAGGGCGACCCCCGCCAGCGGCTGCGCGAGGCCGCGCTGGCCGCGCTCACCCAGCAGGGCGCCCGCACCGCCAACCTGTGGCTGCTGCCGGTCGGCGACGCCGAGGCCGCCGAACAGCGCTTCGGCGCCCGCTGGTACCGCGTCCAGCAGGCCGCCGCCGGAGCCGCCCTGCACCGGGCCTGCCTGGCCGCCGCCTCCGTCGAGGTGGCCGGCCGGGTCCACAACGACGTGCTCACCCACCTGCTGGACGGCTGGTTCGGCCTCCAGGGCCGCCGCCGCAGCCTGCTGATGGCGCAGTTCGGCACCGGACACCCGGCCGGGCGGCGCCCCGAGTTCCGGCTGACGTGGTGAGGGGGACACCGAGGTGAGCGAGACGGTACTCGGCGACGGCCTGCTCGCCGCCGCCATCGCCCGGCGCCCGCCCGCCGTACTGGTCGTCGCCCGCGACGGCTGGGACACCGACGGCTGGCAGGCCGCCCACGACCGCGGCGAACCATGGCTGCCGGTGTGGACCGAACTCGACCGGGCCGTCATCGGCCCGCTGGTACGCCCGGGCGAACCCGGCTGCGCCTGGTGCCTGCAGACCTGGCGCACCGCCGCCCCCCGCGCCGACCGCCGGACCGCCGACCTGCGCGCCGACGGGCGGATCGCCGCCGAACCCTCGCGCTGGCTGACCACCTTCGCCGCCGACGCGGTCACCGACCTGCTGCACACCGGCGCCGCCCCGGACCGCTGCTGGTACCTGGACCTGCGGACCGCGGCCCTGACCCGGCACACCTTCCTGCCCGACCCGCTGTGCCGGGTCTGCGGCACACTGCCGCCGGACACCGCCGACGCGGCCCGGATCACCCCCCGGCCGCGGCCCAAACCCCGGGCCGGGGCCACCCGGGTCCGCGACCTGTCCGAGGCCGACCTGACCGCCCGCTACGTCGACGCCGAGACCGGCGTCGTCGCCCCGCCGAACGGCATGCGCGACGCCGTCCTGCCGCTCGCCGAAGCGGTCCTGACGGAGTACGGCTACCGCGGCGAGGCCGGCTGGGGCCGCGGCCGCGACTACGCCTCCTGCCGGACCACCGCCGTCGCCGAAGCCCTGGAACGGCTCGGCGGCCAGTGGCCCTGGGGCCGGCGGACCACCGTGCGCGGCAGCTACGCCGAACTCGCCGACCACGCCCTCGACCCGCGCACGCTCGGCCTCTTCCCCCCGGAGCGCTTCCCCGACCCCGACGGCCGCTACCAGCCGTTCACCGAGGACACCGCGGTGTCCTGGGTGTGGGCCCACTCCTTCGGCCGCGACCGGCCGGTCCTGGTACCGGAGAGCTACGCCTACTACCGGACCGAGTGGCAGCCCGGCGCCACCGCGGACCGGGGCTTCACCTTCGAGATCTCCAACGGCTGCGCGCTCGGCGGCTGCCTGGAGGAGGCGGTCCTGCACGGCATCCTGGAGATCGTCGAACGCGACGCGTTCCTGCTCACCTGGTACGCCCGGCTGCCGGTGCCCGAGGTCGACCTCGCCCGCGCCCCCGACCCGCGCATCCGGCTGGTCGCCGAACGCCTCGGACGCAGCGGCTACCGGGTCCGGGCCTTCGACACCACCATGACCGAAGGCATCCCCGCCGTCTGGGTCCTGGCCCAGGAGGCCACCGGCGACCCGGCCCGCCCCCAGGTCATCTGCACCAGCGGCTCGGCCCTCGACCCGGTCGCCGCCGTACTCAGCGCCCTCGGCGAACTCGCACCCATCGTGGAACAGGAACTGCGCCGCTACCCCGCCGAGGCCGAGCGGGCCCGCCGGATGGCCGCCGACCCCGACCTGGTCCGCGTCATGACCGACCACTCGCTGTGCGCCGCCACCCCCGAGGCCTTCGACCGCTTCTCCTTCCTGCTCGACGGCGACCGCACGATCGGCTGGGACCGGCTCGGCCGACGGCCCTGGCCGGCCCACCCCGACCTGCGCGAGGACCTCACCGAAGCCGTCGACCGGATGCTGGCGGGCGGCATGGACGTGGTGGTGGTCGACCAGACCTCGCCGCTGCACCGCGCCGCCGACCTGGCCTGCGTCAAGGTGATCGCCCCCGGCGCACTGCCGATGACCTTCGGCCACCGCAACCGGCGCACCACCGGACTGCCCCGGCTGCACGAGGTGCCGTACCGGCTCGGCCACGCACCGCGCCCGCTCACCGACGCCGACCTCAACCCGCACCCCCACCCCTTCCCATGAGCCGCGACCCCGCCATCGCCACCACCTTCGGCGTCCGCGTCGCGGGCCTGCCGGCCACCGTGCTCGACGGGCTCGTCGACCCGCGGCTGCGGCACGCCCTGCTCGCGGCGGTCCACGCCGAGGCCGGGCTGACCGCCGACGCGGCGGCGCTGTCCGAGCGCTGCCACCGGGTGATCGGGGCGCTGCCCGACCCCGGCCCCAGACCGAAACTGGTCGCCCTGCGACGGGCCGTGCACCAGCTCCGCGACCCGGCCCGGCTGCTCGCCGAGCCACCGGTCACCGCCGCACTCGGCACCGAACTCGCCTCCGACATAGCCCAGTTCGGACACGCCGTCGCCCGGCTGCGGGCCGCCCGCGCCGAGCTGCCCGCGGTGCTGGCCGAGGCGGAACGCGCCACCGCCGACGCCCTGCGGCAGATCGCCGCCGACGCCCGCTTCGACCAGGGCCTCGCCCACGCCAGCCCCACCCTGCACACCGTCCTGCGCGGCAGACCCGGCCGGGCCGAACTGATCCGGCTGGCCGTCTACGCCACCCGCGCCGCCACCAAGACCAGCCCGTTCACCACCTTCACCGCCAGCGGCCTCGGCCGCTTCGTCCCGGACGGACCGGCGCTGCGCCGGACCGCGACCGAGGCGCCGCGCTCGATCGTCGAACTCGACCTGTCCGCCCTCGCACCGTGGACCTCCCCGGCCACGGCCGCGCCCGCCGAGGTGACCGTCCGGGTCAACCCGAGCGCACGGCCGGTCGCCGACCGCGTCCAGTTCCTCGGCCCCGCACCGGCCGAGGAACTGCTCACCCTGCCGCTCACCCCGGCGCTCCGGCACTGCCTGCGCGCCGCCGCCCAAGGACCGACCCTCGCCGCGCTGACCGCCGCCCTGCCCGCACCCCCGGACCGGGCCGCCGGGTACCTGCGTTCCCTGCTGGCCACCGGACTGCTGCTGGCCGGCACCGACCTGGACGAACACGGCCCCGACCCGCTCGGGCAGCTGGCGCGGCGGATGCCCGCACTCGGCCCGCTCCGGGAGGAACTGCGCGCCTACGCCGACGCGAGCGGCACCGAACGGGTCGCGCTCGGCCACCGGCTTGGCGACACGCTCGCCGGCCTCGGCACCACCGGCAGGCTCCGCGACCTGGTCACCGAGCAGTCCGTGATCCCCGGCGTGGTCGCCGAGGCCGCGCTGCCGTCCTGGCGCGGCGCCCTGGACGACCTCGCCCTCGCCTGCCGGCTGCTCGCGGTCCTCGACCACACCCTGCCGTTCAGGCTCGCGGTCGCCGCCTTCCTGCGGGAGCGCTTCGGCCCGGACACCACCGTGCCCTTCGACCGGTTCTACGCCGAACTGGTCCGCGAGGGCGGCGAAGTGATGCGCCTGCACCCCGCCGCCCTCGCCTTCACCATGACCGGGCTGACCGCGACCCTCGGCGCCAGCCCGGTCGCCGAGGTCCGCCACCTGGTCCAGCTGATCGCCGAGGTCCGCCGGGCACTCCCGGACCGGGACCGGATCGAGAAGGTGCTGGACACCCTGCCGCCCTGGATCCGCCCGCCCGGCTCGGTCGCCGTCTACGCCCAGTACGACGACCGCGGTCCCGGCGACGCACAGCTGATCGTCAACGCGGTGAACTCCGGCTTCGGCCGCGGCCGCTCCCAGGTGCACCGGCTGCTGCGCCGGTTCGCCGACGAGCCGCTCCCCGTCGACCTGGTCCACCCGGCCGACCCCCGGGACCCGAACGCGCCGCGGTACGCCGAGTTCACCCGGACCCTCGGCACCTCGCTCAACCAGCGCGACCTCACCCTGCCCGACCGCCTCGACCACCCGCCGCCCGCCCACCTCACCGTCGGCGTCGACCAGGACGGACTGCCGGTCCTCCGCGACGGCGCCACCCCGGTCCGGCCGGTCCACGGCGGGCTCTCCTACGAACGGCAACTCCCGCCGGTGATGGCCCTGCTGATCGAGGCCTTCGGCGAGAACCCCATCCTGCTGCGCCCCGACCAGCCGGTGCAGCACGAGGCGGGCGCCGGGAACGCGACCGGCCGGGTGCTGCACGCGCCCCGGCTGACCATCGGCCGGGTGGTGCTGCGGCGTGCCGCGTGGGTGGCCCAGCCGGGGACCCTGCCGCGGCGCACGCCCGGCCAGTCGGACGCGGCGTTCCTGCTGCAGCTGGCCGGCTGGCTCGCCGAACACGGCATCCCGCCGCGGTTCTTCGTCTCGGTGCTGCGGCTGGGCGCCGCCCCGGCGGGCTCGCTCACCGAGGACCGCGCCCGCAAGCCGATGTTCGTCGACCTCGGCGCGCCGCTGCTGGTCGCCGCCTTCGAACGCTCGGCCCGGGACCCGGGCAGCGCGGCGGTCTTCCACGAGGTCGCACCGCAGCCGGAGACGGCGCTCACCGACCGGCAGGGCCGTCCGCACGTCACCGAGTACCTGATCGAGCTGAACTGCCGAGGAGTTGGGACATGACGGAGCCGTCCTGGCGGAGCGTGAACGTCTTCCACCACGAGCGCGACCGGACCGATCTGCTGCTCGACGCCGTGCGCCCGTTCCTGGCGGCGGTGGCCCCCGCCGTGTCCAGGGCGTACTTCCAGCCGCACTGGCGGCGCGGTCCGCACGTCCGGATCCCGGTCCTGGCGAGCGCCGAGGCCTTCGAGTCCGTCGTCGCCCCCGCCGCCGAGGGGATCCTGGGGGAGTACCTGCGGGCCCACCCCTCCCTCACGGTCCTGGACGAGCGCGCCTCCCACGCCGAGCACCAGCGGCTGGCCCGGCACGAGCGGGAACAGGGACCGCTGACGCCCTGGGCGGCCAACAACACCGTGGAGACGGGGGAGTTGGACCGTCGGCTGCAGGTGCTCGGCGGGCGGGCGGCGGCCGACCTGCTCGCCGACTACTACGTGGACACCAACGACACCGCCTTCGCCATCCTGGACCGGGTCCGCGGCGGCGGCTCGAAGATGGCCCTCGCGGTCGACATGTTCATCGCCACGGCGCACCGCTTCCTGCCTCCGGTCACCTACGGCTACCTGTCCTACCGCGGCCACGCCGACGCCTTTTTGGCGAAGAGCCCCGACGGGCTGCGGGAACGCTTCGACCGGGTCTACGAGGCCAGCGCGGACCGGTTCCGGCAGCGGGTCGTCACCATCACCGCGGCCGCCCACTACCACGAGGTGCTGCCCTTCGGCGCGCTGCTCGACACCCTGCTGCACTACCGGGAGCAGGCCAACAAGCTCATCACCGCAGGGGAGTTGGCCCTCAACACGGACGAGAGCGGTGACCCCGAGGCCTGGGGGTCGACGTGGTCCGCCTGGTCCGCGCGCAGCCCGTTCCACCAGACGCTCGGCGGCCACCGGGGTGCGGCCGACCAGCTCGGCGGTTGGAACACCTTCCAGCAGTACCGGGTGGTGCTCAACTGGCTCTACCTCAACATGTACCGGATCGGCATCGGCGAGCTGGAACGCAACCTGATCTGCCACGTGGTCTCCCGCGCCGTCGAGGACGTGCACGGGGTGAGCGCGCTGGACCGGATCCAGGACCTGATCGGCTTCGTCGACCGCGGCGGCCGGCTCTAGGCCGTGCCCGGACGCAGGAGGAGGGAGGACGTCATGAACCACGCCGTCACGGTCACCGAGCTGGTCAAGCGCTACCACCCGCACGCGCCGCCCGCCGTGGACGGGATCGGCTTCACCGTCGGCCGCGGCGAGGTCTTCGGCCTGCTCGGCCCGAACGGGGCCGGGAAGTCCACCACCGTCGGGGTGCTGACCACCCGGATCCTGCCGACGTCGGGCCGCTGCCTGGTCCACGGCACGGACGTGGTGGCGCGGCCGGCCGAGGCCAAACGCCTGCTCGCGGTCGTGCCGCAGCGGCAGAACCTGGACCGTTCGCTGGACGTGCGGCAGAACCTGCTCTTCCACGGGCGCTACCACGGCCTCGGCCGGGCGGAGCGGGTCCGGCGCACCGACGAACTGCTCGACCTGATGGGGCTCGCCGACCTGGCCGGCCGCCGGGTGGAACGGCTGTCCGGCGGCCAGGCCCAGCGGGTGGTGATCGCCCGGGCGCTGATGCACCGGCCCGAAGTCCTGTTCCTGGACGAGCCGTTCACCGGGCTGGACCCCCAGTCGCGGCTGTTCCTGCACGAGCGGATCCGCGAACTGCGCGGGCAGGGCGTCACCGTGGTGCTCACCACCCACGACATGGACGAGGCCGAGAGCCTGTCCGACCGGGTCGGCATCGTCGACCACGGCCGGCTCCTCGCCCTGGACACCCCGCACGCGCTCACCGGGGCGCTGCCCGGCGGCACCACGATCACCGCGCAGGTCCGGCTCGCACCGGACCCGGCCGGCCACGACGGCCGGGCGGACGCGGTGGTCGCCGCGCTCTCGGCCGCGCTGGCCGAACTGCCCGGCGTCGACGGTGTCGAGGGCGTCGAGCACGACACCGTGCCGGGTACCGGGGAGGGCGCCGACCGGCGGGGCCGGTGCGGCTTCCGGGTCCGGACCAAGAAGGATCCGTCGGTCCTGCTGCCGGAGGTGCTGCGCGTCATCGCGGAGCGGGGCGCGGGGGCCGAGCCGACCGACCTGGCGGTGGCCCGGCCGAGCCTCCAGGACGTTTTCATCTCGCTGACCGGAAGGGAGCTGCGGTGACCGCGCCTGCCGCATCCGCCGCCCTCGGGAGCCTGTCCCGTCAACCCGCCCCCGTGCTGCGGACCTTCCTCGCGGTGCTGTGGCGGGACGTGTTCACCACCACCCGGCGGCCGGGTCCGTTCCTGGTGCAGGTGGTCGTCCAGCCGATGCTGCTGTTCTTCGTGTTCGGCAAGGTGCTCGGCGAAGCCGGGTACACCCGGGGCGACTTCGGTGCGACCCTGCTGCCCGGGGTGGTGGCGCTGAACGCGCTGCTGGTCTCGCTGCAGAACACCGCGATGCCGCTGATCATGGACTTCTCCTGGTCCGGCGAGATCGAGGACCGGCTGCTCGCGCCACTGAGCGGCCGCTTGGTCGCGGTGGCCAAGATGGTCTTCGGGACGCTCTGCGGTCTGTTCGCCGGGCTGGTGATGGCGCCGATCGGGTTCCTGGTGCTCGGCACCTCGGGCTGGGCGCCGTCGGCCTGGCCGGGGGTGCTGGGCATCCTCGCGCTCGGCTCGGCGGCCGGCGCGGGGATCGGCCTGGTGCTGGGCACGGTGGTCTCGCCGGAGCGGATCGGCGTCACCTTCTCGCTGGTGCTGGCGCCGCTGACGTTCACCGGGTCGGTGCAGTACCCGTGGTCGTCGCTGGGCCGGGTGCGGTGGTTCCAGGTGATCACCTCGGTCAACCCGCTGACCTACCTCAGCGAGGGGCTGCGGGCGGTGACGCTGCCCGGGCGGCCGTCGATCGCGCTCTGGATCGACGTGCTGGTGCTGTCCGCCGCCCTGCTGGTCGCCGCGGTGATCGGCGTTCGGGGGTTCATGTCGCGCGCCCTCGGCTGAGCGGGAGGCCCGGCGGGGCCGCGAAGTCGACCATGTGCACATCAAGGTCTATTGGATGTCTATCTCGCCGTGGCATGCTCACAATCTCCTGGAGGCTCCCGCTCTTCGCCGCCCGTGTCAGGGGACCATGCCAAGCCGTACCGCCGTCCGCAGACCACCCGTACCTGCCGGCCGGCCGGTCCTGCGGCGGGTCGACCGGCCCTCCAGCCGCGGGCGCGGCGGTCACCGTCACGCCCGTACCCTCGGCATTGCACGGATCACGAAGGGCATCGAAATGGCCACTATTGCGCCCGCCGGCGACACCGTCCACCGGTCCGACAGCCCCAGCCGCCCGATCCTCGACCAGATCGCCGACAAGTGGTCGATGACCGTGCTGGCCGTCCTGGCCGAACCCAGACGGTTCAACGAGATCAAGCGTCACCTCGACGGCGTGACCCAGCGGGTGCTGACCCAGACCCTGCGCAGACTCGAGCGCAACGGCATGATCAGGCGTCAGGTCCTGCCGACCTCGCCGGTCGGGGTCGAGTACTCACTCACACCGCTCGGCGAGTCCCTGCGCGAGCCCTTCGGCCGGCTGCACGCCTGGGCGGTCGACAACACCGAGGCCATCCGCGCCCACCAACTCGCCTACGACCGCCGGATGCTCCACGACCACGCCACCACCCCGCAACCCGACCTCGGCCCCGCCACCCGCCTCCCCGCGGGCATCCCCGGCTGACCACACCCCGCCGCGGGCCGCCCTGCGGCCCTGCGCACCCAGGCCGCGGGGCGCCGAATATCGCGGCCCGACGGCAGCTTCAGCGAGGCCGTCCACAACGACCTGCATCAGCCCCTGGAGGTGGCGACCGCCGACGGCGCCGTCGAGCGGTTCACCTACGACGGCCGCGGGAACCTGCTCGCCGCGACCGACCCGGCCGGGGCCAGCACCCGGTACGTGCGAGGCGCGCACGGCAGCGCGGTCACGGTCACCGACGCCCTCGGCGCCACCACCACCTTCACGTACAACCCGGCAGGGCTGCCCACAGCGGTCACCGGCCCGCTCGGCGCCACGTCCACGTGCGCCTACGACGCGTTCGGCCTGCCCAGCCGGGTCACCGATCCGCTCGGCCGCACCACCCTGCTCGGCTGGACCGTCGAAGGGCGGCCCGCGTGGCGCACCGACGCGGCCGGCAACACCGCGCGGTGGGCGTACGACGGCGAGGGCAACTGCGTGCGGCACACCGACCCGGGCGGCGGCACGTCGACGTTCGAGTACACGTACTTCGACCTGCTCGCCGCCCTCACCGACCCCGACGGCGCCCACTACCGCTTCGACTACGACCCGGAGCTGAAGCTCACCCGGATCACCAACCCGCACGGCCTCACCTGGACGTACGAGCACGATGTCGCCGGACGGCTCGTGGGCGAGCGCGACTTCAACGGCCGCGCGGTCGCCTACGGCCTGGACGCGGCAGGGCAGCTCACCGATGGCTCCCCTGACACCTGGTGTGCCGCGGCCGCACCGCCCCGGCCGCGGCACACTGGTGGGAGACTGGGTGGCTAACCGTCATACAACAGGGAGAGATGTACCGGTGACCACCCCCGCCCGCCCGACCGCCCACGCCACCGTTCCCGGAGTGCAGGACGCGCTCGGCTGGCCGGACGGGTGGCAGCCCCGCGGCAGGGCCGCGTGGATCGTCACCCGCGACGGCGACAGCATCGCCGCCCACCGCATCCGCCCCGAGGCCGACCGGGTCTTCGACGACGGCACCGTCTTCCCGGCACCGTTCGCCGAGCACGGCTACGCATCCCCGAACGCCGACGGCTCGCTGGTGTTCGTGAGCGGGGACGCGGCGCTGACGGCCGTCGACACCGCCGGCCGGCGGCTGTGGACCGTGGACCACACCCCGTGGAGCAGCGGAGGGTCCGGCGACGGGGCGTGCGTCGCCACCCCCGACGGGCGCTACGTGCTCGCCACCATTCCCGGTCCTGTGACCGCGGACGGCTCGTACGACGGTGACCTGTGCATCGCCGTCGACGCGCGGACCGGGGAGGTGATCGACCGGATCGCCCTCACCGCAGCGTCGGCGACTTACACCTTCCACGGCCGGCCGACAGCCGACGGGGCGTTGCTGTTGTCGGCCGGCCAAGGGCAGGAGGACGCCCTCTCCTAAGCCGTCGCTTGCGCCGATGGGAAGCTCGACGTCGCACCCGCTGCCCGCCCCGACGAACTCCTCGCCGGCAGCAACCCCGACGGCGACCGCCTGATCACCCTCGAGCGCTCCGGCACCCGCCTTCAACTCCACACCCTCACCGGCGACGGAACATGGCAGGACGCCGCGTCGATCTCCGTCACGGACATCCCCGGCTCCGGCGACGACCGCCTCGTCAACCGCCCCGGCTTCCTCTCCGACACCGCTGTCATCGCCGCGGTCGCCGAACACGACTTCGCGGAAACCTCCCGCCATGTCCTCCTCGACCCGCGGACCCTCACCCTGCTCACCGAACTCACCTACCCGGCCGCACCCGGCCCCGACCCGCTCGCTCTCGGCGACGGAACCTGGCTTACCACCACTGCCGGAGACCAGGTTTCCCGCTGGACCGTCGGCAACCTGTAATCACGGGCGTGCCCTCACCTGGCACGTCCGCGCTTTCGGGTTCCCGACAGCGAACTCGGCGCCGACCTGGACCGGAGCGCGGAGTGCCAGACCTGCGCCTACCACGTCGAGGGTCTCCAGCACCGGGCCGCGATCCACCGTCAGGCCGGGCGCGAGCAGGATCGCACTGAGCCCGGACCCACCCCGGGCCCGGTCCCGGCGCCGCCCATGGCCGCCCCGGCCCGGTCGAGGAGCAGCGTTCGGCCTACTGCGGGCCGGCACGGGTGGGCCGTGCTGCCGTGCGACTGATCGTCCGCGCCCGCATCCAGCTCGGCGGCCCGATCGTGCTGGTCCGGGACGACCTTCGCCTTCACCTGACCGCAGCTATAGGAGGGCTCATTGACTAAGACTTGTCCCGTAACGCCTGACCTCGTTTGAGATCTCGCCAGAACGCCTGCTCCGCGAGTCGGCTCAGGACTCCAATGAGTCCTTCGCGCTGTGCCGCCGAGGGCGCTTGACACCGCTGCACGCCAAGAGTTCGGTCCCGGTGGCGTCGAAGTACAGAGTGAAGGACCAGAGCCCGTCTGCTGAGTCGATGATCCCGGTGCGCAGTTGCTCACCGCGGTGCCGTGCAAGGATCTCAACGGTCTCGTCCAGACCGATGATCTCCTGCAGGCCACGGGCCAAGGACCGCTTCAACCTTGTTGCGGCGATACCGGCGACCATCCACTGGGGCACCTCCCTGTCCAAGATCTTCACGTCGGCGCCGGCGGCGATGGCTTCGCGTGCCGGCTTGCAGGCGCTGGTCTGGTCGGTGAGCATCGCGGCGATGTCGGGCCGGTGCGGGGGCGCGTCTCCGGTGGCCATGCGGTGACTGTAGAGGCCGAGCGGGGGCGTTGCCACAGGATTCGGCGCGGCCAGGGCAAGGAGACAGGGGATAACGATGTTGCGCCGGGCATTGTGGAACGATCTTGTGATGACTGGTGTGATCACGGCTTCGGAGCCGTCCTGGATATCCCCGTTCACCGGGCTGGGCCCGCGCGACTTTCAGAAGCTGATCACGATGCTCCGCCGCGAGGGCGCCAGCGCGATGCGCCGAGGTCGCCCGTGGAGCCTGCCGTTGGAGGACCGGGTCCTGCTGGTCGCCGCATACTGGCATACCAACCTGACACTGCGGCAGCTCGCGCCGCTGTTCGGGGTGTCGAAGTCCGCTGCCGGCCGGATCGTCGACCATCGGCCCCCTCGTCGCGCTCAACCCTCGGCGCCGGTTCCGGAAGGGTACCGTGCTGATCGTCGACGGCACACTGGTCCCCACCCGCGACCACACGATCGCCGAGCAGCCGTCGAAGAACTACCGGTACTCCACCCCACCAGGTCGTGATCGATGCCCACACCCGACTGGTCGTCGTGGTCGGCAAGCCCCTGCCCGGCAACCGGAACGACTGCAAGGCCTGGGAGGAGTCCGGCGCGAAGGCCGCCGTCGGCCGGACGACGACCATCGCCGACGGCGGCCATCCCGGCACCGGCCTGGTCATCCCGCACCGGAGGCCACGCGGCGGCGAGCTGGTCGAGTGGCAGGTCGAGCACAACCGTGAGCACAAGCAGGTTCGCGCCCGCGTCGAGCATGTCTTCGCCCGGCTGAAGACCTGGAAGATCCTCCGCGACTGCCGCCTCAAGGGCGACGGCGTCCACCACGCCATGCTCGGCATCGCCCGCCTCCAAAACCTCCTCCAGGCCGCGTAGGCGAAGCCAACCCTGAGGCGGATCACCCAACCCCGATCCACCGGAGATCAATTACGGGACGACCCTTAGCCGTTGCTCAATCGAGCTTGGTGATCGTGAGTTCGAGTCTGCTGTCTCGGTTGAGTGATCCTCTGGTCGGCTGAGCATGAAAGTGGGGGCCTCCCGCACAGCCTGGGTGCCAGGACACCGTGGGGCTGGGCCGGCTCTATCGCCTCCGGTGTCACCGGAAACGGATAGCCTCCCGCGAGAAGGGGCGGCTGACAGGAGTGGACGTGAATATCGAGGAGATGCTGGACCGGCTCGGCGCGGTGATCGGGCCGCCGCCTGCGGACGGCGTGGTCCCGGTTCCGTGGGAGCTCGCGCCCGAGGTGCTCGGTTTCCAGTTGCCCGCAGACTACCGGGCGTTCGCGGACCGGTACGGGACGGTCAGCATCAGAGGCGAACTCCACATCTACACACCATCGACAGCGCCCACTCCAAAGACCGAGCAGCCGCTCGGCTTCGAGGGATTCCTGTACTACACGACGGATCCCTACGGATACTGTGGCATGCTGGCCCAGGCCTACCAGGACGGGGACTACGACGAGTGCCCGTATCCGCTGTTCCCGGCCGAGGGCGGGCTGCTGAAGTGGGGCAACAACTGGAACTCCGACCAGTTCTTCTGGCTGATGCGGGGCCCGGACCCGGACCGGTGGCCGGTCGCTGCCAAGTTCGACTCGATGCGGGAGTGGGACCTGTTCGAGGGCGGCTTCCTCGAGTTCCTGCTGGCGGCGGTGACGGAACAGTATCCGTACCACGAGGACGTGGTTCCCGGCGGGAAGAAGCAGGTTGGTGACGGCCGCGATTATCGCTTTTCGGGTGACTGGTCACAGCAGCTCTGGGAGTGATCCCGCGAACACGGTCAACGGTTGGCTCTGGCTGGTGACCTAACGTTCGAGTCTGCCGACTCGGTCGGGTGATCTTCTGGTCGCCTGGGCATGAAAGTGGGGCCTCCCGCACAGCTCGTGGGTGTCGAATCCAGCCGAGCAACAGGAGGCCCTTGGTGCCGCGGTCTTCCGTCTCAGACCGCGTTTGAGATCTGCCGTGTCCGTTGCTGAGGCGTTCGTTGAGCTCACCGTGAGCGGTGGTGGGGGTGGGTATCCGTCGGACCTGACGGATGAGCAGTTTGCGCCGTGAGGCGCTGTTGGTTCGAGCGGAGGTGGGAGACCTTCGCCGCTGACCTTGTCGCAGCAAGGCGGCGAAGCTGAGGGCAGCCTGATCCGGGTGATGCCGGGGAGGGCGGGAGCGGCCCTGACAACGTCGGGACGTGCCAGTACTGCCAGATGGTGCGGGTCCGGTAAGCGTGGTGGCGAGGAGTACGAGAGGAACCGGCGTCGTTACGTCCTAACTTCGTCACCGACTCCAATCTGGTGGATATGGGTCGGGTGCGGTGCGCACGGTTGCCTTCGGGGGCCGGAACTCCTGGGGCGTCTTATTGCTTGCGCCCGGGAGGCCATGAGGAAGGTCTGCGGCGTACTCATGGCGATGCCGCTGGGATACAGCCGGGCTCCTGCTCCACCGGGCGAATCACAGTGAGCACGGGAACCGCCTGTCCACGGCTCCCGGTCGGCGGACCTCCAACTCGCGGGCCGGGATAGGCACATCGACTGTCGAACGGGACGGGTGGGGCGGAGCCGCCGTAGTACTCCGAGCCGGGGAAAGCCCGGCACATGGGGAAGGGCGGCAGCGGCTTTGAGGAGGGAGGAGGCTGCAATGCCGAGAGAAGCACTGGTGAACACCGGTGCCCTGCTGGGACAGGCCCCGTTGGGGCCTCGCCAGCGGGTATCGGAGATGCAGGCCAAGCTCCACCGTTGGGCGGTGGCCGATCCCGGTCGCCGGTTCGACGACTTGTTCAACCTCGTGCACGACCCGGCGACGCTGATCGTGGCGTTCGACCGGGTGGCCGGCAACCGGGGAGCTCGAACCGCCGGCGTTGATGACCTAACGGTCGCCGACGTGGAGGAGCGGATCGGAGTTCCGGGGCTTCTGGACGACTTGCGTGCCCAGCTCAAGGCGGGCACGTTTCGGGCCCTTCCGGTGCGGGAGAAGATGATTCCCAAGCCGGGTGGGTCGGGGAAGGTCCGGCGGCTGGGGATTCCCGTCGTCGCCGACCGGGTCGTCCAGGCCGCGCTGAAGCTGGTGCTGGAGCCGATCTTCGAGGCCGACTTCAAGCCGGTCTCCTACGGGTTCCAGCCCAACCGGCGGGCCCAGGATGCGATTGCCGAGATCCACTTCTTCGGAACCCGCGGATACCGCTGGGTTCCGGACGCGGACATCCAGGCGTGCTTCGACGAGATCGAACACGCCCCGTTGATGGACCGCATCCGGAGGCGGATCAAGGACAAGCGGGTCCTGGCCCTGGTGAAGGCGTTCTTGAAGGCCGGGGTCCTCACGGAACTCGGAGAGCTTCAGGACACTCACACCGGGACACCGCAGGGAGGCGTCATTTCACCTCTCCTGGCCAACATCGCCTTGTCGGTGCTCGATGAGCACCTTCACCGGGGATGGGAACCAGAGGGTGTGATGTCGACCCAGCGACAGCGGGAGAGGAGGCGGCGCATCTTGGGTCTGCCGAACTGGCGAGTCGTCCGCTACGCGGACGACTTCGTGGTTCTGGTCCACGGGACCGAGCAGGACACCGAGATCCTGCGTGAGGAGATCGCTCACGTGTTGCGGCCGATGGGTCTTCGGCTGTCACCAGCGAAGACCCGCGTCGTCCACATGAGCGAGGGTTTCGACTTCCTGGGGTTCCACATCCAGTGGCGCCGCAAGCGAGGAACGAGCAAGTGGTACGTCTACACCTTCGTCGCTCAACGGCCCCAGCGGTCGGTGAAGTCGAAGATCCGTGCCCTGACCCGCAAGACGTCGCAGCAGGACCTGGGTTACGTGCTGACCAATTTGAACATGGTCATGCGCGGATGGGCCAACCACTTCCGGCACGCCGTCGCGAAGAACACCTTTGGCATGCTGGACAACTTCACCTGGTGGAGGCTGATCCGGATGCTGCGCGAGCGGCACCACTGGACGTGGTCGGACGTCCGCCGCCGGTTCGTCACCCCCTCCGGGCGGTGGCTCCCGATAGCGGTGGGCGAGATCGAACTGCGGAAGATCAGCGCGATCCCGGTCACCCGGTATCGCTACCGCAGCAAATCGATCCCCAGTCCCTGGCCCTTGCAAGAAGCCTGACGGCAAGACCGTGGAGAGCCCGTTGCGTTGAGAGGCGCACGGCGGGTTCGGCGAGAGGTCCGGGAAACGGGCCGGGAGCAATCCCGGTACCGCGCCCCGGGCCTACTCAGCGGGCGCTGGTGGAGCCGTTGCTCCCGCCAGCGCGGGTGGGTCCGAAGGGTGGCCGGCGGGAGAAGCATCCGCGGCGGCGGATCGTGGACGCGATCTTCTACGTGGTGCGGACCGGGTGTGCCTGGCGGCAGCTGCCGAAGGACTTCGCGCCGTGGCCGACGGTCTACTGGTACTTCACGTGGTGGCACGACGACGGCACCGTCGAGCGCATCCATGACGTCCTGCGCGGCAAGGTCCGTGAGGCGGACGGCCGCGACGCGGAACCGAGCGCGGGCCTGATCGACTCGCAGTCTGTCCGAACGGCGGACACGGTTCCCGCGGCCACCCGGGGCTTCGACGCGGGCAAGAAGGTGAAGGGTCGCAAGCGGTTCATCGTCACCGACACCCTCGGCCTGCTCCTGGCAGTCCACGTCGTCGCGGCGAGCATCCAGGACCGCGACGGCGCGAAACGGCCGTTGCTCTGGACCAGGCTCGACCACCCCGGTGTCAAGAAGGTCTGGGCCGACCAGGGCTTCGCCGGCCGCCTCGTCGACTGGACCGCCCAGATCCTCGGCCGCGACCTGGAGATCGTCCGCAAGTATCCTGACCAGCGCGGCTTCCAGGTCCAACCCAAGCGGTGGGCGGTGGAACGCACCTTCTCCTGGCTCACCGCCAACCGGCGCCTCGCCCGGGACTACGAGACCAGCCCTGCCCACTCCGAGACGATGATCCGCTGGGCGATGATCGGCATCATGGTCCGCCGACTCACTCGGGGCGGGCCGGCATCTCGGCCAGGCCCTCGCCCGCTGACGCAGACCTCCGCCTGACGTGACCAGACACGACCCCTGACGCCTACATCAGTCCGCCGACTCGTCCTCGATCAGCGCCGTCAGTATCGCGTCCAGATCGTTGTCGCTGAGCTCCGGCACGGTCCAGTCGTTGCTCTGTACGTGCGCGACAAACTCGGGATCGACCGCTACGTGGTAGTGCTCCACGTAGTAGGCGAGGTCGGAATGCCAGAGCCACCGTCCATCGGTGAGCAGATGCAACCCTCCGATGACAGCCCCCGTGGAACTGAGCACGTCGGGGACGGCACTGGGTGTGGCGAACAAGACCGATCCGCCGCGCAGGTAACGGACGAGGTCACGTTCATGCTCTGACCCGTCAGCTCGCACAGCAGCCCGGAGCGACGGTCCGTCCGGCCGTCCGCCCTCCAGTTCCCTGAAGTTGCCGACGAAGGGGAGCTTGTCGAGGTTCACCCCGCTGAGCCTAGAACACTCCCTGGGTGGCCACGGAGCGAGATCTCAAACGCGGTCTCAGAGATCCAGCAATCTCGGATCACCTCGATGATTTTGCTGCGATTTAGCTTGTACTCTTCGTCGTCCGTTTTACTCTCCTGACTCTGTGAAGTAACCCATGACTTCCTCGAATGTGTCGTCAGGATTCGGTTATGACATGTCAACGCCGACGGACACCCCGGTCCATCCTCTTTTTCCGCCTCCCTGGCCCGTCCATGTGCCGCGTGCTGTGTCGTCCTCAGCAAATCCCATCAGGCTAGGCGGGCGTCGTGGGCGATGATGGCGACCTGGGTGCGGTTGGCCGCCTCCAGCTTGGCCATGATCCGTCCGATGTGGACCTTCACCGTCGACGCGCTCAGGTACAGGTCGCCGGCGATCTCGGCGTTGGTCAGGCCCCGCGCGACCGCGGCGGCGACCTCGCGCTCCCGGTCGGTGAGCAGGCTCAGCCGGCGGCGGGCCGCCTCCGCCGCGTCGCCGGCGGAGAAGGTGCTGAGCAGCCGCTTGGTGACCCGCGGCGACAGCATCGCCTCCCCGCGGGCCAGGACGTGGACGGCACGCGCCAGTTCGCGCGGCGGGGTGTCCTTGAGCAGGAAGCCCGCCGCGCCCGCGCGCAGCGCCGCGTGCACGTACTCGTCGAGGTCGAAGGTGGTGAGCACCGCGACCACGGGCGGATTTGGTGTGGCGAGCAGCCGCCTGGTGACCTCCAGACCGTCGACGCGGGGCATCTGGATGTCGGTGAGCACCACGTGCGGGCGGTGCCGGGTGACCAGCTCGACGGCGACGTCCCCGTCGCCGCCCTCGGCGACCACCTCGATCCCCGGGTCGGCGTCGAGGATCATCCGCACGCCGCTGCGGACGAGTTCCTCGTCCTCCAGCACCACGACCTTCACCGGCGGGTCGGGACGGTCGTCGATCACACGGACTCCTCGGACACGGCGGGCAGGCCGGTCACGGCGGACCCGAGCGGAAAGGCTGCGTGCACACGGTAGCCGCCCTCCCGGGTCGGGCCGGTACGGAGGGTGCCCTGGACGAGCGTGACGCGTTCCCGCATCCCGAGCAGCCCGTACCCGGACCCCGGGACCGGGTGGCCGGACGGGCGCCGGCCGGCGCGCCGGTTGGTCACGGTGAGCTGCAACTCGCCCTGTTCCTCGGCGAGACGGATGTCGACCCGGGCGTGCGGCGCGTGCTTGGCCGCGTTGGTGAGGGCCTCCTGGGCCACCCGGTACACGGCCCGGCGCACGGCCCCGGCGGCCACCGGGAGTTCGGCGGGGGCGTGCAGGTGGACGTTCCCGCCGGTGGCGACGCAGTCGCGCACCAGCTCGGCCACGTCCGCCCGCACCGAGCCGTCCGACTGCACGCCGTGCACGCCGTGCACGCCGTCCGACGGCTCCTGCTGATCGTGGCGCAGGACGTCCAGGATCTCCCGCAGTTCGGTCAGGGCCCGGGCGCTGACGGACCGGATGACCTCGGCCGTCTCCGCCGTGCGCCCGTCCGGGGCGGTCACGCTCAGCGCGCCGGCCTGCAGCGCGATGGTGCTGACCCGGTGGGCGACCACGTCGTGCATCTCCCGGGCGATCCGCCGCCGTTCGGCGGCGACCGCCCGCTCGGCGAGCAGGTCCCGTTCCCGCTCGGCCTGCCGGGCGCGTTCACGCAGCGCGTCCACCAGCGTCTGCCGCTGGCGCAGCCACAGCCCGGCCAGCGCCGGAAGCACCAACCAGGCCGGCGGGACGAGGAGTTGGTACAGGACGCCGTCGTTCGGCCCCGGGTCCCAGGCCGCGGTGACCGCGCAGCCGGCCGCGAGGAGGAACGACAGCAGGGTGCGCCACCGCGGCCCCCACTGCCGGGCCACCGTGTAGCAGACCACCAGGACCGGGAGGACTCCCCAGCTCCAGCAGAACAGCGGCGTCGCCACCACGGGCAGCCACGGGAACCGCCGGCGCACCAGCAGGGTCGGCAGGGCGGTGAGGAACACCAGGAGTTTCCAGCGGCCGCCCCCGGCGGACAGGGCGGGCAGCACACAGACCGCCGCCACCGCGACATCGGCCGCGAGGTACCCGGGCCTGCCCTCCCACCAGGACAGCCGGCGGCGGTCCGGCCGGGGCTCGAAGAACTTCACCGGCCGGATCCTAGTGGGAGGTGCCGGGCCGTCACACGTCCCGCCGGGCGAACAGGACGCCGGCGCCGGTCAGCAGCACCGCCGTGAGGGCGGCCAGCGGCAGCATCAGCAGCCACTGCGGTCCCGTGCCGCCGCCCGCCTGGACCTGCGCCGCGGCCGCGCCGAACGGGAGCAGGTCCTGGCTGACGCCGGTGGTGACGACCACCAGGTTCTCCAGCAGGACCGGCCAGAGGATCACCACGGCGATCGACAGCGTCGGGTTCCGGGTCACCCCGGCCAGCGCCAGGCCGACCAGCGCACCCGACACCCCATAGACGACCGCGGCGCCGCCCAGCTCGACCGCCCGGCCCACCGGCAGCGAGGCCCCTCCCAGCAGCGGCACGCTCAGCGCGTTCACCACCGCCATGACCGCGGCGACGCACGCCGCGACCGCGCCGGTCAGCGCCGCCTTGGCCAGCAGGATCCCGCGGCGGTCGGACAGCGTCAGCACGGTCCGGGTGATGGTGCGGTGCCGGTACTCCCCGCCCAGCACGGTGACGCCGAGCGCGGCCAGGAGCGCGAACCCGACGAGCGTCACACCCGTCATACCGGCGGCGAGCTGCCGGACCCCGGACACCCCGTCCCGGCCCACCGCCCGGTCCACCAGGACCTGCGCCGCCACCGCCGAACCGCACAGCAGCCACGGCGTCCGCAGCGACCGCAGGGCGACCCATTCGTACGCCAGGGCCCGGCCGAACACCCCACCCCGGCCCGCCACGGCACCGGGCGACGGGACCGCCTCGCGGCCGGACGCACTCAGGGCGGTCATGCGGCCGCCCCCCGGAACTGGGTGTGGTCGGCGGTCGCCGCGAGGAAGGCGTCCTCCAGACTGCTGCGGCGGGTACGCAACTCGCTCACCGTCACACCGAGCCGGGCGGCGACCGCGCCGACGCGCCCGGCGTCGAGCCCGGCCACGACCAGCACCTCGGACGCGTCGGCCCACACCTGCGCGCCCTCCTGCCGCAGCAGGGCGGCCAGTTCGACCGGGCGGTCGGCGCGCACGACGACCTCGGAGCGAGTGTGGGCGGCGATGAAGTCCGCGACCGGCTGCGCGGCGATCAGCCGGCCCCGTCCGATCACCACCAGGTCCTCGGCGAACCGGGCCACCTCCGACAGCAGGTGCGAGGAGGCGAACACCACCCGTCCCTCCTCGGCGAGCCTGACCAGCAGGCCGCGCATCCAGAGCACGCCCTCCGGGTCGAGGCCGTTGGTCGGCTCGTCCAGGATCAGGTACTCCGGATCGCCGAGCAGCGCCGTCGCCAGACCCAGCCGCTGCCGCATCCCCAGGCTGAGGCCGCCGGTGCGGCGGTGCCGCACATCGTCGAGACCCACCAGGGACAGCACCTCCCGCACCCGACGCGCCGGCAGGCCCGCGCCGGCCGCCACCATCCGCAGATGGTGGTCGGCGCTGCGGGCCGGGTGCACCGCGCCCGCGTCCAGCAGCGAACCGACCGTCGCGACCGGCGATCCGAGCTCGCCGTAGCGGGCACCGCCGAAGGTGGTGCTGCCCTCCCCGGCGTCCAGACCGACCATCAGCCGCATCGTGGTCGACTTCCCGGCGCCGTTCGGCCCGAGGAACCCCGTGACCACCCCCGGCCGGACCGTGAACGACACCCCGTCCACGGCGAGCGTGTCGCCGTACCGCTTCCGCAACCCCTGTACCCGGATCATGCCGTTCCCTTCCCGCCGGTCGCTCGCCCCCATCGGACGAACGGCCTCCAGGCTCCGCCCCACCGGGAGGGCGGCACATCACCCCACCGGGCAGGCCCGGTACGACTTTCGGGTAACCCCCGGCGACCGCAAAGACGGACGTGCCCGGTGGCGGCCCGGGGCCACGATTCGGGAGGTCGAACAGAACCGGCCGACCGACACCACACCCAGCAAGGAACACACCGATGAACGCACTCTCCGCCCTCCAGCCCGCCCACCTCCAGGCCATCGGGGACACCGGCCGACTCGTCCTGGCCGGAGGAGCCATGACCGCGGCACTGGCCGCCGCGCTCGCCGCCCTCCTCCTCGCGGTGGCCGCCGTCGTGAGCATCCTGCGCTCCCGGCACTGCACCGCCACGAAGATCCTCTGGCTGGTGATCGTCCTCGTCGCCCCCTTCCTCGGCAGCCTCGCCTGGTTCGCCTTCGGACGCCGCCGCGCGGCACGCCGCACGGCATCCCACCGCGACCGAGGAAGCCGGTAATGTTCACCGGCATGCCGGACAGTCCTGATGTGGCGGTGGCCCTGCGAGGCGGAGTGCCGACCCGCGCCGCGGCATGGGAGTTCGTGAGCTGGTACGCCGACGCCTGGCAGGGCCGTCCGTTGCGGCCGGAAGACGGCTCTGCCGCGGACGATTTGGCGGCGGCGGAGGCCGATCTGGGATTCCCGCTGCCGGCCGCACTGAGCGAGGGGTACGCGCTCTTCGGTCGCCGGGACGACCTGACCCGGCAGCAGGACCCTCTGGTCGGGCCGTCTGCACTCCATGTCGATGACGCCCTGGGCGGCGTGCTGGTCTTCCGCCGTGAGAACCAGGACTGCGCCGCCTGGGGAATCCCCCTGAGCCGGATCGGGCAGGACGATCCGCCGGTGGTGGTGGAATCGCACCGGGGCTGGATTCCCTTCCTCGACCGGATGTCCCTGGCCTGGGTCGAGCTCGTGCTGAGCGAGTCGCTCTTCGCGGCAGGTAGCCTCTACGACGCCTGCGAGCTGCCCGACAGGCTGATGCCGGAACTCCACGCCCGCTACGCCCGGGTCGGCCTGCCCGACCATCCGATGTGGGCGAGCGAGGACGACTCACCGGTCCGCTGGTACGCGGCTCCCGGCCTGTTGGTCCGCCGGGACGGCGTCCAGGACCGGTCCTGGATTCATACCCGGGGGCGAACGGTCTCCGATCTTGCGACCGTCCGTGCAGTGCTCCCAGGTCCTTGGGTCGGCTGACGCCCGCCCGCCCGGCGTGGGCGTGGGGCAGGTTCCACGCTCCCGAAACCTGATTGACGTGCGGTGAATGATGGAAGCGTGATTTCCGAGGACCACGCCGTCGAGCTTGTCGAATCCCTGCTGGCCCGCGAACGGCTGACGTGGCCAGGCCCGCTCCGCGAACTCGCCGTCTGCGCGGTGGAGGAGCACGCGGTCGGCTGGCTCGTCTTCTGGAACTCGGCGGAGTACGCCCGCACCCGTGATCTTCGCGACAACCTTGTCGGTAGCGGCCCCTACCTGGTGGACCGGCACGACGGCAGCATCCATCACATCCCCGCCACCACGTGGATGTGCGAGAACTGGACCGAGCTCTACCTCCAGCAGGTGAAAGGCATCCAACCGCCCGACTCACTGGCCTCGTCCGTTCGCGCACTGGTTCACGCTGCCGGGGTCGTGGCCGCGATGAGCCACCTGCGGAAGCAGGCCCCGCGGCTGAGCCTGCGAGATGCAAAGGCATACGTCCTGGCGCTTCGCGATGGTGACGAACCATCGGAGGCGCTGGCAAGCCTTGCCCGGGCAGAGGAGACCTGGCCGCCGCTGTCGATCGAAACGCTGGCCGGTCCGGTTCAGTAGCCGTGCGACCTTCCACACCGGTGGGGCCACGAAAACCTCGCCAGGGCCGTTGCCTCGGAACTCCAGGCCGGTCGACGCTACCGTTTCGCTCTCGCACGCTTCTCCACCGAAGAAGCTGCCTTGCATCTGGTGGCCTACCTGGAGCGCTATCTCCAACAGCCTGACTGCCAGGACGACCAGCATTGGGCGATCAGTGCGCTCCTCCACATCGACAGCCAGGCCGGAACCGAACACGCCGACCGCTTCCTCGCCCCCGGACGCCTGTGGCAGCAGTGGAGTGACGCCCGGTTCAACCCCCTGCCGCCGAGCCGGTTCATCGATGACATGTGCGTACTCGCCCAGAAATTCGGAAATTCCTGAGCCTACGCGCCTTGTGATCTGCTTCGATGACGCTGTGAGGCCGAGGCCGAGGCCGACGCTAGCCGTGGGGTGGAGGTGGGGATGCGCGAGCGCGACGTCGTACTGAATGAGCTGGCACAAGGGATCCGGCCGCTGGGTGAGGGCGTCGTTTGGTTCGATCGCCTCGGCGGGGCGGAGCAGTTCGAGGTGCTGCGGGACCTGGCGGGGTTCTGCATCCAGGCCCGCGCGACCGGGGAGGACGGGCCGGAGAGCATCCGCCGGGCCGGGATCCGGGCCACTCACACCCCGGCGGTGCTGGTCGTGCGCGGGCGCCTGACCACCCAGTTGGACAAGATCATCAACTTGCCGGCGGACGAGCGGGTCAAGGCGTTCCGGCTGCTGGTCGCCTTGCTCGCGGTGGCGGACGAGCGGCGGCGGGCCCGGTTCTGCGTCGGCGGGTGCAGCCACGCGTGGCACCGTCTGGGGGGATCCGGGGCTCCGCAGGCGGCGGATTCGGGCTGAGCCGCGGCGCGGCCGCCGTGCGGGTGCTGGAGGGCCGTGCGGTGTGCACGGGTGCCGGGTGAATCCTGGCCGGGAGATCACGGGCGTGTTGCCCCGGATTGCGTTTTCCGAGGCGCTCTTGAGGGCGGTCGGCCGGTGTGTGAGTGTGGGGCGGGCGTCCGGTGAGCGGGATCCGGGCGGTGGAAGCCGAACCGCGCCGTTCCTGCCGGGCCGGTCGCGGAGGACGGAGGAGAACACGGTGCCGTCGCCCTCGCAGCCGCTTCGGAGGCTGGGATTCCTGACCATCGGGCTGTTCGACCCGGCCGACCCCGGCCAGGGACACGAGTCGACGCTCCGGATCATCGAACTCGGCGAGCAGCTGGGATTCGACAGCGCCTGGGTGCGCCACCGACACCTGCAGTACGGCATATCCTCGCCCGTCGCCGTGCTGGCGGCGGCCACCCAGCGCACCAGCCGCATCCAGCTGGGCACCGCGGTCATCCCGCTCGGCTGGGAGAACCCGCTGCGGCTGGCCGAGGATCTGGCCACCGTCGACCTGCTGTCCGGCGGCAGGCTCAACCCCGGTATCAGCGTCGGCCGCCCCGGCCACTACGACCGGGTCGCCCCCGCGCTCTACCCCGACACCGCGGAGGCCGAGGACTTCGGCTACGGGCGGGCGCGGCGGCTGCTGGACTTCGTCCGTGGCGAGCGGGCCACCGACTTCAGCGGCTCCGAGGGCATCGAGGTGTACTCGGACCGGGTCCAGCCGGTCGCGCCCGGCCTGGCGGACCGCCTGTGGTACGGCGGCGGCAGCCTGCGTTCGGCCCGGTGGGCGGGCGAGCAGCACCTGAGCCTGATGACCAGCAACGTGGTGCGCGCGGAGGAGTCGGAGGACTTCGCCGAGATCCAGCGTTCGCAGATCGCGGCCTTCCGCGCCCACCACCCCGAGGGCGCCCGCGCGCGGGTCTCCCAGGGCCTGGTGGTCATCCCCACCGACAGCGCGTCGGCGGCGCAGCGCGCCAAGTACCAGGAGTACGTGCGGAACCGCACCCCGCGTACCGCCGCCCCGCAGGGATCTTCGCGGGTGCTGTTCGCGCGGGACCTGATCGGGACCTCCGCCGAGATCGCCGAACAGTTGTACTCCCATGCGGCGTTCCGGGAGGTCGACGAGGCGGTCTTCGCGCTGCCGTTCACCTTCGACCACGAGGACTACGTGCAGATCCTCACCGACATCGCCACCGGCCTCGGCCCCGCCCTCGGCTGGAAGCCGGCGCTCTGAGCCTGCGCTGCCAGGGGATCACGCGGTCCGGGCGGCGAGCGGCACGGAAGGAGCAGGGACGGGGCCGAGGGCGGCGAAGGGGCCGGGCCGGGGCCGGTGCGGCGGGTGCGCCGTCAGGCCGGCCAGCCGACGGTGGAGAGCGGGTTGCCGCGGGTGATCTCGCCGAGGGCGTGTGCGGTGTAGGGCACGATGTCGGCCGGGAGGCGGTCGAGCGGCCACCGGCGCAGTTCCGCGCACTTGTGCGGCTCCGCGTTGCGCAGCCGGCCGTCGTAGCGGGCGGGCCGGAAGAAGAGCTGGAGCCGGTCGCGGCCGTCGTCGGGGTCGAGGTGGTGCAGCGTGTGGACGAGCGCGAGGTCGAACTCGTCGATGGCGATGCCGAGTTCCTCCTCGGCCTCGCGGGTCATGGCACGGGTGACCGGCTCGCCCCGCTCCAGGTGCCCGGCCGGGAGGTGCCAGAGGCCGTCGGCGAAGCCGGTGTTGCGACGTCGGCCGAGCAGCACCGTGCCGTCGTCGACCAGGACGAGGTGGACGCCGACGGTCAGCGTCCGCGGGTCCGCCCCGGGCGCGCGGTGCGCGGCGTCCGGGGAACGGCCGGTGTGGTCGGGCGGGTTCACGGGGTTCTCCCGGCGCTCGGGCAGGGCCGCGCCGGTCGGTGCCTCGAAGTCGGTCACAGCCTGCTCTCCTCGTTCTCGTCGCCGTCCGCGGGCTCCCCGGCGGCCGGGCGGCGCTGCGCCGGGACGCCGGTGCGTTCGTTCTGCAGGTCCCACAACTCCCGGAAGCGGCCGCGTTCGTCGGCCACCAGCTCGGCGAAGGTGCCCTCCTGGAGGACCTTTCCGTCCTCCAGGACGACGATCCGGTCGGCGACGGCGACGTTGGTGAGCCGGTGGGTGACCAGGACCACCGCCCGCTCCCGCGCGACGGCGCGCAGGTTCTCGAAGATCCGGTGCTCGGCCCGCGGGTCGAGCGCCGCGGTCGGTTCGTCCAGGACCAGCAGGCCGGCCTCGCGGTGGAAGGCGCGGGCGATGGCGAGGCGCTGCCACTGGCCGCCGGACAGTTCCTCACCGCCCATCCACTCCACCGCCAGCAGGGTGGACAGGCCCCGCCGGAGCTTGGCGACGACGTCGGAGGCCCCGGAGGCGTCGGCGGCGCGCATCACCGCCGCGTCGCCGTCGTCGGCCGGCTGCCCCAGCGTGATGTTCTCCCGGCAGGTCAGCGGCCAGCGCGCGTAGTCCTGCGGGACCACCGCGACCCGGCGCCACAGGGCGTGCGGGTCGAGGTCGCGGGTGTCGCGCCCGTCCCACCGCACCGAGCCGCCGTCGGGCAGGTAGAGCCCGGCCAGGAGCCTGGAGAGGGTGGTCTTGCCCGAGCCGTTCTCGCCGACCAGGGCGAGGATCTCGCCGCGCTCGACGTGCAGGCTGACCCCGTCCAGGGCCTTGCGGTCGGAGGCGGGGTAGCCGTAGCTGAGGTCCTCCACCGTGATCCGGACCGGCGCCGGTGGCTGGTGGGTGCCGCGTCTCGGCCGGTGGCCGCCGGCGGTGTCCAGGAAGGTCGACCAGTCGTCCAGGTACATCCCGGTGCGGAAGAGGTCCGCGCCGTACCCGACGATGCCGCGCAGGCTGGTGCCGACCGCGCCGAGCGCGAAGACCGCCGCGCCGCCGCGCGGCAGGCTCATCCGGCCGGTGCTGACCAGCCACAGCATCGCCGCCCACACCAGCGCGGTGCCGAGGCCGGACGCGGCGGCCCCGATCACCGACACCCGGGCGCTCTGCATCGCCGCGCGCCGCGAACTGGCGTCCAGCCGCCGGCCGACCTGCTCGTACTTGTCGAGCAGGAAGCCGCCCATGGTGTCGGACCGGACCTGGTCGGCGTTGCGCTTGAGGTGGATGTACCAGCGCAGGTTGGCCATGATCCGGCGGTCGCCGATGGCGGCCCGGTTCGCGAGGAACTGCACCCGGGCCGCGTGCACCGACGCGATCCCCTGGGGCAGCGCGGCCAGCACCAGCAACGGCAGCAGCGCCGGGTGCAGCACGGTCAGCACGCCGGCCGCACCGACGAGCGAGGCGAGGGAGGCGAGCAGGTTCTGCGCCTCCCCGACGATGTCGACGCAGACCTCGGCGCCGCGGTCGGCGGCCTCCAGCTCGTCGTTGTATCCGGCGTGGTCGTAGGCGGTCAGCTCGGCGGCGACCGTGGCGCGCAGCACCGCCGCCTCCGCCTCCCGGGAGATGCGCGGCGAGAGATGGATGGTGACGGTCTGGATGGTGATGCCGAGCAGGGACCGGGCACCGGCCGCCGTCGCGATCACGAGGATCGACGGCGCGGCGTGGGCGAGTTTGTCGCCGACCTGGCCCGGGCCGAACAGGGCCGCGATGGTGCCGGTGGTCGCGAGCAGGCCGGCCGCGCCGAGTACGGCGGAGACGGCCTGGCAGGCGAGGAGCAGGGCGACGGAGGCGCGGTCGATGCGCCAGCCGAGGCGGAAGGCGCGGACGACGAGCGCGGGCAGGCGGCGGGCCATCGCGCTGACGCTGATCGCCTCGATCGCCTCGACGCGGCGCCCGTCGGCGAGCCACTGCAGTTCCTCGTCGGCGGCCTCGGCCGACGTCGTCGTGGCGCTCACGCGTGCGCCTCCTGGTACGGCAGGTGGGCTTCCGGGGCGGGGTGACGGGCCACAGATCCTCCAGACGCGGAGTGGTGCGTGGACGTGCGAGGGCGCCGGAATCGGCCCGGGACGGGCAGCAAGTAGCCACTGTCCAGGTCGAGTTGGCGGTCGCGTTGCCGGTCGGCGGGGTCCGATGATGGTGCTGTTCGAATCGGGTGTTCAAGCGGATATCCTCCGGGCGAGCCCGGGTCGAACGGGATATTTCGGGCGCAGTGCGGGTCCGTCGACGGCTCCGCGGGTCGGCCGCCGGTCGGCCGCGGACGGGCCGGGCGGGGGTGGCGGAGCCCAGTGCGCAGAAGGCGAGCGCCCGTTCGAGAGCACCGGCGCAGCCGGGTTCCGGGCGGAGCCGGAGGCGGCTGCGGGCGGGGAGCGGGGAGCCGCCTGCAGCGGTCGCCGGAATCACCCGTTCGGCTGGTCGCCCGCTGGAGCAGGTTTCGCGCGCCGGACATCAGGTCGGACCGGGGCCGGTGGCTGCTCCTCGCGCCGCGCGGACCCCGCCGCCGAACTCCTGACCCGGGCCGCCCGCGAACTGCTTACCCGTGTCCCGCCATCTCGGTCCGTGTGACCGGCTTCGGCACCACCGGAGGACCGCCGGTCACCGAATGCGGTGCCGGCGGGGCCTGCTGACGCTCCTGCGGACCGCCTGTCACCGCCCGCCGGCCATACTGGCCGCCATGAGGTTCACCTCCGGCGGCACCGAAGGCCCGCGATTCGACCAGGGCGGGTACGACCTGGACCTGGGTGAAAACGTCCGCGGCTTCCTCCCCACGGCCGTGAGCGCCCCGGACACCGCGCATGCCTTGTACGGCGCGGGTTGGCGGGTGCGCAGATCCAGCTGGACCGACTTCGAGGTCGAGCACACCTACGCCCAGCTGGAGCTGTCTGCGGAGACGCCCCTGCGCTTCCGTGGCGTCGTGGTTCCCGAACGGCTCCACGAGCTGCTGTCCACGTTCTCGGGTCTCGGACTGTCCTGCACCCTCGAGCTGGAGGACCGGGGCGGGGGCGTGAGCGTCCACCGATCGTGAGTGACCACGGAGGCCGGCTGTACGCGCGGGGAGGTGTGGCCCGGCGGAGCCGGGCCCGCCGGGCGGGCCGTACCCCGCCCGGTCGGTCACGGCCGCCGTCGGCGGACGGTCAGTTCTTCTGCTTGATGGCGGAGATGTCGAACTCCAGGACGATCTTGTCGCCGACCAGGACGCCGCCGCCCTCCAGGGCCGCGTTCCAGGTCACCCCGAACTCCTTGCGGGAGATGGTGACCGTGCCCTCCAGGCCGACCCGCAGGTTGCCGTAGGGGTCGACGGCGTTGCCGGTGTACTCGAAGTCGATGGTGACCGGGCGGGTGGTGTCCTTGATGGTCAGGTCGCCCGTGACGCGGTATTCGGCGTCGGAGCGGGGCTCGACCGAGGTGGTGCGGAAGATGATGTCCGGGAAGTGGGGAGCGTCCAGGAAGTCGTTGGTGCGCAGGTGCTGGTCGCGCTGTTCGACGCCGGTGTCGACGCTCTCGGCCTTGATCACCATCTCGCCGGTGGAACGGGACGGGTCGGTGCCGTCGAGGTGGGCCGTGCCCTCGAAGGTGTGGAAGGCGCCGCGGACCTTGGTCACCATGGCGTGGCGGGCGACGAACCCGATCCGGGTGTGGGTGGGGTCGAGGACGTAGTCCCCGGTGAGTTCGGGGATGCTGACGGTCATGGACATGCCTCCGTAGGGCCGGGATCCCGGCGGCCGTCCCGCCGGGATCGTGTCGGACCCAACGTAGGGCGCGTCCGGCCCCCGAGCCGGTCGGGCGCACGGGGACAGGCCGGAGTGCACCCTGACCAGCGACCCCGGGGGCCTGGTGGCCCGCGGGCGTCGGGCGCTCCCCGCGGACCTCGACCGCGCCCGGCGCCCGGCCGCGGCGCCGGGTGGCGAACCCGGCCGACCGGGCCCTTGACGTGCGGAGCCCCGCCCCGGGGTCCGTCGCTCGGGGCGACGTGATCGGGGGCGGGGCCGGGAGGAGCGTGCGGGCGCCGGTCAGCCGAGGCCGCGGGCGTCCTGCTTCAGGGCCGTGTCCACGGTCAGCGCGGTCGCCACGACCAGGCTCAGCAGCGGGTCGGTGAGCGGGCGGTGGATCTGGAGCACGTAGTTGTCGGCCGTGGTGAACATGGTCTTCGCCAGGCCCTCCCAGGTCTTGGTGATCCGGGCGATCTCGGTGTCCGCCGCGTCGACGATGGAGAAGTTCCAGGCGCGCCAGTTCTCCGCCTTGACGGCGCCGACCTTCTGCCCGCCGACCTCCATCGCGAAGTTGATCTTCCCGATGGCGTTCTGCTGGACGATCTGGCCGACCTCCTGGCCGTCCGGACGCTGCACGATCACCCGCGACTTGATGAACTTCGCCGGGCGGGTCAGCAGCAGCACCGGGGTGCCGTGCGCGTCCCGGATCTCCAGCTTGTGGGTCAGGTACTGGTCGATGGAGAAGAGCAGCCGGATCAGCTTGCGCAGACCGCTCTGGCCGACCTGGACCACCGAGCCCAGCGTGGCGCCCTGCTGGTCGAAGACCGAGTACTCGTTGGTCAGCTCGATCAGCTTGGCCTTCTGGTTCACCACCAGGACCGGCTCGGAGAAGAGGGTGCCGCCGCCACCGGCGACCGGTCCGACGCCCGCCTGCTGCTGCACCTGGCGCTGCACCTTGGCGGAGTCGCCGGCCGGAGCGGCCGGCTGCCCGGGGATACCGGGGGTGTTCGTGTTCTGGGACATGGCGGGCAGGTTAGGCTCAAATCCCCGTGCGTAGCCAGATCGTTTGTTCGCCGCCGGAGCTGCCGGAGGCTGTCCACTACGCCTCTGACCTGCGGATTCCGGTGTTCTGATGGTCCGTCAGTCGGGCGTGGACGGAGTGGATGTGGCCGAAGTCACACCCGCGGCCCCGATTCGGCCTCGCGGCGTCTCGCTGACGGCGGGTCGGGCGGGCGGGCCGACCGGCGGTTCGGCCCGCCGGGGAGGTGTTCCGCCCCGGTCGGCCGAAAGTGTCCGGCTTCGAGTCCGGTGGCCCGGTTCGCGGCGTTGGCCCGTTCGGACGCTGCGACCGGCCCGCGGGCGCCGTCGGTTCTGCGGCGAGCCGCTGTCGGGCCCCGCCGGTGTCCCCTGCCCGCCGGTGTCCCCGGCCTTTTGTGTCGGGCGGGGACACCGGCGGCGTACGGGACGTCAGGGCGCGGTGATGCCGGGCTGGGTGCCCGCGCCGAAGGCCCAGCCCTCGACGTCGCCGGGCGCGGGGTTGTAGCTGCCCGCCCCGAGGCTGCTGTACGACCAGGCGCCGCCGTGCTGGGCGTGCCAGTACGACCAGTAGGCGCTGCCGGTGGGGTTGGTGCAGGTGGCCGGCAGCGAGTTGATCTTGCAGACGAAGCCCGGGAAGCGCGGGTGGAAGGCCCAGGAGAACCCGGCGCCGGTGAGTGCGGCCAGGCCGGTGGCGGGATCGCCCGGGGCGCAGCCGGTCTGGATGCCGCCGCCCACGGCGGTGAAGTCGACCACCACGGTGACGCCGGTGGTGCCGGTGCAGGCGGCGGCCTGCGCCTGCGGGGCCTGGGCGGCGGAGACGCCGAGCAGGCCGGCGGTCAGCGCCGCCGCGGCGGCGATCGAGCCGAGGGTGCGGCGGGCGGTCCGGCGGGCCGCGCGGGCCGGGGCGAGGGTGTCGCTCATCGGGAAGCTCCTTGCGGGGTCAGGTCGTTCAGCGGGTGGTCGCCGGGCAGGCGAGGACGGGCGCGGCGGGGCGGGCGCCGTGGGCGGAGAGGGCGGCCAGCGGGGTACCGGCGAGGCCGAGGACGGCCTGTGCGGTGGCGCGGGCGCCGTTGCCGGTGTTGAAGCCGGTGGCGTCGTAGGCGACCGCGCCGCGGACGGCCGGGTCGGTGGCGCAGCCCTGCTGGAGCTTGACCAGGCTGCTCCAGCCCTTGAGGCCGGCGCCGAGGCGGCCGGAGGAGAGCAGGGCTTCGGTGGCCAGGCCGGTGCTGTTGGCGTTGGAGGCGGTGGCGCCCGCGGCGGCGAACCCGCCGTCGGCGTTCTGGTGGGCCGTCAGCCAGGTGAGGCCGGCGGCGGCCTTGGCGGGGCGGCCGGTGGCGGCGAGGGCCTGGACGGCCAGGGCGGTGGCGTCCGGGTCGGCGGTGCAGGTGGGCTGGCCGAAGGAGAGCGGGAAGCCGCCGTCCGCGCACTGGGCGGCGGCGAGGAAGTCGACCGCGGCGGCCGGGGCGCCCGCGTGGGTGCGCTGGAGCGCTATCAGGGCGAGGGACTGGCCGAAGGCGTTGCTGTAGTCGCCCCACTGGGAGCGGTCGGAGAAGCGGCCGCTCGGGGTCTGGAGCGAGCGGAGCCGGGCGGGGAGGTCGACGCCGCCGAACGCGGCCGGGTTCTCGCCGCGGACCTCGGCGGCGAGCAGCAGCTTGGCGGTGGCACCGGCGTACGCCTCGGTGGTGCCGTCGCCGAGGTAGCCGGTCAGGATCTCGGGCTTCGCGAGCCAGGCGGTGGCCCGGGCGGCGGCCTGGTCGGAGCCGTGGGAGGCGGCGAAGGCCAGCACGGCGTCGACGGTCAGGCCCTGGTCGGGGTAGTGGACGCCGTCGAACACGGCCTCGAAGTGGTCGCCGTCGACCAGTTGGCGGGCGAGCCAGCCGGCTGCGGCGGCGTCCGGCCGGACGGTGGCGGACGTGGCCGCGGACGCGGGGGCGGCGGGGGCGGCCTGGGCGGCGGTGGCAGCCGGGAGCACGGTGGCGACGGCGAGGGCGGGTACCGCGAGCAGGCCGAGGGAACGGCGGAGCGCTGGCATGGAAGGCCTTTCCGGGCCTGGGCGCAGGGGCGGCCGCAGGGGGCCGGAGCGGGTCCGGGCAGCCCTCGGAGCTCCGGCCCGCAGACCACGACGGGAGGAGGGAACACACCTCCGCCGCCGGGTACTCGGGCTCGCCGCCGACAGCCGTCGGCGGCCTACCGTTGCGGGTCAGCGCCGGATTCGGACCGGCTTCCCCCAGCGGCGGAGTCACAACATGACGGCCCATCATGGCGACGGGTGAAAGGCCCGGTCAATGGCGCGTACGTCACATCCCGCCGGGCCCGGATCGGTCGTCGGCGACCGATCCGGGCCCGCCGGACCCGCCCGGGACCCAGGGGTTACCCTCCGGCCCCACATGCCCCCCCCCCCCTCTCCGGCCCTCCGCGACGGGGGCCGGGGCGGCGGCGGGGCGCGTTCGGTCACGCCGGACGGTGGCGGTGGAATCCCCGTCCGGTCTTGCGGCCGAGCAGCCCGGCCTCGACCATCCGGGCGAGCAGCGGCGGCGGGGCGTACAGCGGCTCTTTGTACTCCTCGTACATCGACTCGGCGATGGCCTGCACGGTGTCCAGGCCGATCAGGTCGGCGAGTTGGAGCGGGCCCATGGGGTGGGCGCAGCCGTGGACCATGCCGGCGTCGATGTCCGCGGCGGTGGCGTGGCCGGCCTCGGCCATCCTGATCGCGGCCAGCAGGTAGGGGACCAGCAGGGCGTTGACGACGAAGCCGGCCCGGTCGCGGGAGTGGATGACGTGCTTGCCGAGCGTCTCCTCGGCGAACGCCGCGATCCGGTGCAGGACGGTCGGGTCGGTGTGCAGCGAGGCGACCAGCTCGACCAGGGGCATCACCGGGGCGGGGTTGAAGAAGTGCAGGCCGAGCACGTGCGAGGGGCGGGTGGTGGCGATGCCGAGCCGGGTGACCGGGATGGCGGAGGTGTTGGTGGCGAGGACGGCCTGCTCGTCGGCCAGGACCTTGTCGAGGGTGGTGAGGATCTCGGTCTTGACCCCCTCGTCCTCGACCACGGCCTCGACGACGAGCTGGCGGTCGGCGAGCGCCTCCAGGTCGTCGGCGAAGATCAGGTGGCCCCAGGCCTCGGCGCGCTGCCGGTCGCCGATCCGGCCGCGGTCGGCCGCACGGTGCAGGGAGCGGTCGATCCGGGCACGGGCGGCGCGCAGGGCGGCCGGGTCCTTCTCGCAGACGATGGTGTCCAGTCCGGCGCGGGCGAAGACCTCGGCGATGCCGGAGCCCATCTGCCCGGCGCCGACGACGGCGACACGGCGAAGGTCGTTCATGCGGTTGCCTCTTCGGGTCGGGGCGGGTCGGTGGTGGTCGTGGCGGCGTGGCGGTGGCAGACGCCCGTCAGACGGCCGGGGCGGCGGTGCGCACCAGGTGGCGGGCGTACGCCTCGGTGGTGAGGAAGGCCGGCAGGTCCGCGCCGAGCGCGGTCTCCTCCAGGATCCGCACGGCGTCGTCCACCAGGGCCGGGTCGGCGCCCTCGGCGAGCAGGGCGGACCGCTCCCGGTCGACCAGGCGGCGCACCAGGTCCGGGGTGACCAGCGAGCCGCCGGTCAGGCGCGTGCAGTGGTGCTGCCACTGCCAGATCTGGCAGCGGGAGATCTCGGCGGTGGCGACGTCCTCCATCAGGCCGAAGACGGCGACCGCGCCGGAGCCGCCGAGCCAGGCGGTCAGGTAGCGCAGGGCGACGGCGACGTTCGAGCGCAGGCCCTGCTCGCTCGGCAGGCCGACGGTGAGCCGGTGCACGGCGAGCAGGTCGGCGGCGGTCACCTCGACGTCCTCGCGGGCCCGGTCGAGCTGGTCCGGCCGGTCGCCGAGGACGGCGTCGAAGGCGGTGCGGCAGGTCGCGACGAGGCCGGGGTGGGCGACCCAGGAGCCGTCGAAGCCGTCCCCGGCCTCGCGTTCCTTGTCGAGGCGGACCTTGGCGAGGGCGGCCTCGTTGGCGTCCGGGTCGCGGCTGGGGATGGCGGCGGCCATGCCGCCGATGGCGTGCGCGCCGCGCCGGTGGCAGGTGCGCACCAGCAGGTCGGTGTAGGCCCGCAGGAACGGCTGCGTCATCGTCAGCGAGGAGCGGTCGGGCAGCACGAAGCGCGGGCCCCGGCCGGCGAAGTTCTTGATCAGGCTGAACAGGTAGTCCCAGCGGCCGGCGTTGAGCCCGGCGGCGTGCTCGCGCAGCTCGAAGAGGATCTCGTCCATCTCGAACGCGGCGGTGATGGTCTCGATCAGCACGGTGGCGCGGACGGTGCCGTGCGGGATGCCGAGTTCGGCCTGGGCGAAGGTGAAGACGTCGTTCCACAGCCGGGCCTCGAGGTGGTTCTCCAGCTTGGGGAGGTAGAAGTACGGGCCGTGGCCGCGGTCGATCTGCCGCTGGCCGCAGTGGAACAGGTAGAGGCCGAAGTCGACCAGGGCGCCGATCGCCGGGCGGCCGTCGACCAGCAGGTGGGCCTCGTCCAGGTGCCAGCCGCGGGGGCGGACCACGATGGTCGCGGGCGTGTCGCCGATCCGGTAGCGCCTGCCGTCCGGGGTGGTGTTGTCGATCCGGCGCTCGACCGCGTCGAGCAGGTTGAGCTGGCCGGAGACCAGGTTGTGCCAGGTGGGGGAGGTGGCGTCCTCGAAGTCGGCGAGCCAGACCCTGGCACCGGAGTTGAGGGCGTTGACGGTCATCCGGCGCTCCGGCGGGCCGGTGATCTCCACCCGGCGGTCGGTCAGCCCGGGACCGGCGCCGGCCACCCGCCAAGTGGGGTCCTCCCGGACGGCGCGGGTCTCCGGGAGGAAGTCCAGGGTGCCGGTCGCGGCCAGTTCGGCGGCGCGGCGGACGCGTTCGGCGAGCAGGCCGTCCCGGCGCGCGGCGAAGGCGTCGTGCAGCCGGGTCAGGAAGCGCAGCGCCTCGGGGGTGAGGATCTCCTCGAACCGGTCCTCGGGGGCGCCGAGGATCTCGGTACGGCTGGTCAGGGTCATCCGGCTCTCCAGGAAGGTGGGGCCCGGGGCCGCGTCTCCCTACGCGGCCCCGGGCGGTGCTGGCCTGCGGGCCCCGTCCCTCAACGGGACCCCGGGCGAAGGTCCGGGGCGGCCGGCCGGCGGTGGGGGCGCCGGCCGGCCGGGTTCGGTCAGTGGAACTGCTCGGCCTCGGTGGAGCCGGTCAGGGCGAGCGTCTCGGCGTTCGGGTTGAGCGCGGTGCTCACCTGGTCGAAGTAGCCGGTGCCGACCTCACGCTGGTGCTTGACGGCGGTGTAGCCGTCCGGGACGGCCGCGAACTCGGCCTCCTGAAGGTCGACGTAGGCGGTCATACCGCTCTCCGCGTAGCCCTTGGCGAGCTGGAACATCGAGTGGTTGAGCGCGTGGAAGCCCGCCAGCGTGATGAACTGGAACCGGTACCCCATTGCGCCCAGCTCCCGCTGGAACTTGGCGATCCGGTCGTCGTCCAGGGCCGCCTTCCAGTTGAACGACGGCGAGCAGTTGTAGGCCAGCATCTTGTCCGGGTACTCGGCCTTGACGGCCTCGGCGAACTCCCGGGCCTGCGCGAGGTCCGGGGTACCGGTCTCGACCCAGATCAGGTCGGCGTACGGCGCGAACGCCAGGCCGCGGGAGATCACCGGCGCCATGCCCGGCTCGACCCGGTAGAAGCCCTCGGCGGTCCGCTCCCCGGTGCAGAACCGGGCGTCGCGCTCGTCGACGTCGGTGGTCAGCAGGTTGGCGGCGAGCGCGTCGGTGCGCGCCACGACGACGGTCGGCACGTCGGCGATGTCCGCGGCCAGCCGGGCCGCGTTCAGGGTCCGGATGTGCTGGGAGGTGGGCACCAGCACCTTGCCGCCCAGGTGGCCGCACTTCTTCTCGGACGCCAGCTGGTCCTCGTAGTGGATGCCCGCCGCGCCGGCCGCGATCATGGCCTTGGTCAGCTCGAAGGCGTTCAGCGGACCGCCGAACCCGGCCTCCGCGTCCGCGACGATCGGCACCAGCCAGTCGGGCCCGTCGTTGCCCTCGGCGGCGTCGATCCCGTCGGCCCGCAGCAGCGCGTTGTTGATCCGGCGCACCACCTGCGGAACCGAGTTGGCCGGGTACAGGCTCTGGTCCGGGTAGGTCTGCCCGGCCTGGTTGGCGTCCGCGGCGACCTGCCAGCCGGACAGGTAGATGGCCTGCAGGCCGGCCTTCACCATCTGCACGGCCTGGCCACCCGTCAGCGCACCCAGGGCGTGGAGGTAGTCCCGCTCGTGCAGCTGCGACCACAGCCGCTCGGCGCCGCGCCGGGCCAGCGTGTGCTCCTCGCGGACGGTGCCCGACAGGCGCACCACGTCCGCCGCGGTGTAGGTCCGCTCGATGCCCGCCCAGCGGGGGTCGGACGCCCACCGGGCGGCCAGCTGCGCCGCCTGCTGCTCCTGCTGCTGCCGAACCGACTGCGTCATGGATCTGCTCCCGAGAGTGCCGTTGCGAAGGGTGTGATGCACCTCACCGAGGGGGGTGCGCGGGCGGCCGGCCGGCGCCGGGCGGCGGTACGGGACCGCGGGACGTGGTCGCCCGGGAAACCGAACCAGCGTCACCGACCTGGTACTTCTCGGTTTCCGAGGCGCCTTCCGGCCGCAGCACCGACTGTGCCACCCGGCGCTGCGGGCCGTCACCGGTGGACCGGTGCCAACTTCTGCGAATCGCGGCCGCCGATCCTGCGAAGACTGCGAAGGCCCGGCCGGAGGATCCCCCGCTAAGCTGCCGCACCAGACGGGCTCGACCGGACCGGGGAGTGACACCATGGCGAAGGCCTTCGCGGGCGCCCGGCTGCGCCGCCTCCGCGAGGACCGCGGCCTCAGCCAGGCCGCCCTGGCGCGGCTGCTCGAACTCTCGCCCAGCTACCTCAACCAGCTGGAACACGACGCCCGCCCGCTCACCGTGCCGGTGCTGCTGCGGCTCACCGAGGCGTTCGGCGTCGAGGCCGGCTACTTCGCCCCGCCCGACAGCGCGCGGCTCACCGCCGAACTGCGCGACTCCCTCGGCGAGGAACTGGCGGCGGGCCGGATCACCCCGGGCGACCTCGGCGAGGTCGCCGCCCGCCTGCCCGCCGTCGCCCGGCTGCTCACCGACCTGGCCCGCGGCCGCCGGGACACCGCCGAGCAGCTGGCCGTCCTCGCCGGGGACCGCGGCGCCGGGGCCGACGCCCGCACCCCGCACGAACAGGTCCGCGAGTTCTTCTACCGCCGCCGGAACTACCTCCACGAACTCGACACCGCGGCAGAGGAGTTGGCCGAGACGATCGAGCTGAGGCGCGGCGGGGTACGGGAGGCGCTGGCCGAACGGCTGGCCGACGGCCACCGGGTCCGGATCGCCACCGGCAGCGGGGACCTGCACCGCTACGACGGGCGGACCCGGACCCTGCACCTGTCCGACCGGCTGCGGCCCGGCCAGCAGGCCTTCCGGATGGCCACCCAGCTGGCCTACCTCGAGCACGACGCCCTGCTGTCCGAACTCGCCGCCCAGGACAGCCCCGACGGCTCCACCGCCCGCTCGCTCACCCGGATCGGCCTCGCGAACTACTTCGCCGCCGCCCTCGTCCTGCCTTACCGGGTCTTCCACGACGCGGCGGAGACCGCCCGCTACGACATCGAGCACCTCGCCGACCACTTCGGCGTCGGCTACGAGACGGTCTGCCACCGGCTCTCCACCCTCCAGCGACCCGGCCGGCGCGGGGTGCCGTTCTCCTTCGTCCGGGTCGACCGCGCCGGGAACGTCTCGAAGCGGCAGTCCGCCACCGCCTTCCACTTCTCCCGCACCGGCGGCACCTGCCCGCTGTGGAACGTCTACGACGCCTTCGCCGCGCCCGGCCGGGTCCACGTCCAGGTCGCCGCGATGCCGGACGGCCGCCGCTACCTGTGGACCGCCCGCGCCGTCACCCGCTCACCCGGCGGCTGGGGCCGCCCCGGCAAGACCTTCGCCGTCGGCCTGGGCTGCGAGCTCCGGCACGCCGGCCGGCTGGTGTACGCGGCCGGCCTGGACCTCGGCGACGAAGCCGCCGCCACCCCGATCGGCCTCGGCTGCAAGGTCTGCGAACGCCCCGCCTGCCCCCAGCGCTCCGCCCCCGCCATCGGCCGGGCCCTGGCCGCCGACGAGCACACCAGCACCTTCGTCCCGTACGCGGTGCGCACCGACCCGCACCCGTAGGCCGCGCCCGACGCACCCCGCCGGACGGACGGCGCCCGAGCTCACCGCTGGGCGGGCACCGCGGCGCCCCGCCCGGAACGTCGGGGCGGGGGCGGGGGCGCGGCCGCTCGGGTGCGGCGGTGGTCCGGGTCCGCGGACACCTCCCCGCGTGTGGCGCGGTCGGGCCCGGGCCCGCGTGCGTAGATTGAGGTGGTGCACCGCATCATCCCCTGGCCGCGCAGGCCCGACCCGACGGGCCGGGCACCATCGCGGAGCGACTACGCCGGGGCCCTGTACGGGTCGCTCCTCGCGGCTTCGGTGATCGCCACGGCCGGCGCGGTCGGCGACTTCCCCCGGCTGCAGACCGTGGTGCTGCTCCTGGTGACCGGCCTGGTGTTCTGGGCCGCCCACGCCTACGCGAGCCTGGCCGGCGAGCGCCGGGTCGGCCGGCGGCCCGGCTGGGCCGAGATCCGGCGGGTGGGGCGGCACGAGTGGCCCATCGTGGAGGCGGCGGTGCTGCCGGCGGCGGCGGTGGCGGTGAGCCCCGTGCTGGGGCTGGGGTTGAGCGGCGCCGCGTGGTTCGCGCTGAGCGTGGCGGTGGCGCAGCTGGTCGCGTGGGCCTGCCTGGGAGCCGTCCACGCGGGGGCCTCCCGCACCGAGGTCGCGATCGAGGGCCTGGCCAACCTGGTCCTCGGGCTGGTCCTGGTGGCCGCGAAGGCGGCCCTCGGCCACTGACCCGGCCCGCACGGCAGCGACCGCGCCGCGGCGATGGCGCGCCGGGGCCGGCCCGGCGGTCGCGGGGCAAGCGGGCCCTACGGTGACCGCGGCTCCTCGCCGAGCCTGCGCAGGGTGTCCAGGGCGGTGCGGGGGTAGGGGCCCGTGCAGCCGGGGCAGGCGGCGGAGGCGGCCGGGTCGTTGAGCCAGTACCCGTCGACCGTGGCGCGTACGGCCCGGGCGGCCCGGTCGAGCTGGGCGGCGCCGACGGCCCGCCCCGAAGGATTGGTGCTCAGGCCGGCGAGCACCTTGATCCGGGGATTGGCCCGGCGGGCCTGGGCGGTGGCGGCCGCCACGAAGGAGGCGAACAGTGTCGGGTTGTCCTCCGCGCCCTGGGCCTGGAGGTCCAGCACATCGGCGTCGCGGGCGATCTCGCCGGCCAGTCCGAGGTTCAGGAAGGTGTCGAAGGCGCCGCCGGCCGCGCCCGGGCGCAGCGCTTCGACCAGGTCGGTGGCGGGTGCGGCGATGAACAGCAGGTGGTGACGGTGGACCAGGTCCGCGGCCATCCGGTCGTAGCGGACCGGGTCGGCCTGCTCGGTGGCCGGGGTCTGCGGCCAGTGTTCGTTGTCGTAGAGCACCGCCCGGATCCGCGGGTCCAGCCGGTTGCCGGTCAGGGCCGACTCGAGGGCGGTGTAGCTGTCGAAACTGGCGGTCGGTGTGGAGCGCCAGCCGTCGGGGACGGCCCAGCCGCCGTCCCCGGTGAGTACGTAGGCGTCCGGGGTGTCGAAGGTCCGGGCGGTGGTCCGGCCGGTGGGGTCGGCGGCCAGCAGCCTTCCCAGGGTCCGGCCGCTGATGATCCAGGAACCGGCCGCCGCACCGGCGCCGCCCGGTGCGGGGGAGGGGCTGCCCGGCCGGGACCGGTCCGGTGCGCCCGTCCGGTCGTCGGCCACGAGGTACCCGGCCAGCAGCACCGCGGCCGCGGCGAGCAGGGCGGTCGCCGTCGCGTACGAGCGCCTCACCGGGCCGGCCCGGCCGGCCGGGCGGGCAGCACCTCGGCGTGCGCGGGTGCGCGAAGCCAGGCCGGCAGCCGGACCGGACGGACCCCGCAGGCCAGCAGCGACTCCAGCTGGAAGAACCGTTTCAGGAAGGCGAACACCGGCCACAGCGGCGCCCAGAGCAGCAGCCGCGCCCTGCGGTAGTAGAGGACGAGGCAGATCCGCGGTACCAGCGCCGGCAGCTGGGCCAGCAGGAAGACGACGAGGAAACGGGCCAGGTTGTGCCGGGGCAGCGGCTGCAGGGTGCAGTGCAGCACGGTCAGCACCAGGACGAAGAAGTGGATCGGGGAGAGCAGCCTGCCGCCGGCCGCCCTCGGCAGCTGGAACCAGAACCGCGGTCCGGGCGCGCCCCGGCCGAACGGTGTGAAGCGGGCGAAGTTCATCAGGTTGCCCAGCCCCCAGCGGAATCGCTGGACCCGCAGCTGGCCGAGTTTCACGGGCACGTCCTCGTAGGAGACCGTGCGCGGGTCCATCACCACCCGCCAGCCCGACCTGGCCAGCGCGCAGGTGAACTCGGCGTCCTCGCCGAACATGCCGTCGACGAAGCCGCCGAGCTCCACGGCCGCCTCCCGGCGGAAGCCGCAGAAGGTGCCGGGGACGCACGGCACCGCGTCCACGGTGCTCAGCGCGGCCAGGCTGAACCCGTACGTGAACAGCTGCTCCATCGCCCGCATCCGGTCGATCCAGGTGGTGTGCGGCTCCTTGGGCAGGGTGAGCGCCCCGAGCACGCCGATCCGGGGGTCGGCGAGGAAGCGCGGGACCGACCGGACGAAGGCGTCGGGGTCGAGCGCGCAGTCGGCGTCGACGCGGTAGACGAACTCGGCGGTGCAGCGTTCCAGCGCCAGGTTCAGGGCCCGGGCCTTGCCCGCGTGGGGGCCCTGGATCACCTCGCCGGTGGCGGTGGTGAAGGCCGCGACGGCGGCCTCGGCCAGCGCCCGGGTCTCGTCGGTGGAGCCGTCGTCGCACAGGACGACCCGCACCGGCCCGCCGTACGCCGTGGCGGCGCGGTCGATCGAGCGCAGCAGCCGTTCGATCACCGAGGCCTCGTTGTAGGCGGGCACGATCACCTCGACGGCCGGGCGGTCGCCGACGGCCGGACGGTCGTCCGAGCGCGGACGGTCGTCGGTGGGCGGGCGTGACCGGCGCGGGCCGGCGAGGCTGACGAGTGCGAGCAGGATCAGCATCACGTCGAAGACCGAGAAGCGGAGGGCGGCCAGGACGAGGAACCCCGCGAGTGGATGGCCGGCGACCTGTCGCAGCAGGACCAGCGCCGCGCTGCCGACCAGCGCCAGCGCGGCGAGCAGGCAGAGCGTCAGGACCGCGCTGTCCGGCCAGTCCCGGCGCCGCCGTACGGGCAGCGGGGTCGGGCGGGGCAGCCGGAAGGTGGTGAAGGCGAACCGGTAGACCAGCAGGTAGCCGAGGGTGGACTGGAGGACGAGGGCGACCAGCGGGACGGGGCCGAGCGGCAGCCCGGTCGCCGTCGCGAGCAGCGCGGCGCAGCACTCGGCGAGGACGGACATCCCGAGGAACAGCGGGGCGTGCGCCAGGATCAGCAGCCGGCGGCCGGGGGTGGCCGGAAGGACCACCGCGACGGTGATCAGGTAGCCGACCACGGCGGCCGGCACGAGGGGCGGGAGGCTGTGCGCGTACCCGGCCGCCAGGTGGGGATCGCCGTCCGCGGCGGACAGGACGTCGGCGACCAGGGAGCGGTACGCCTGCTCGAGGCGGGGGTGGCGGAGGGCGACGATCGCCGTGCTGACGGCGGTGGCGACCGACAGGAAGGCCAGCGCGCGCGGCAGGGACGGGCGGCGGTTCGGCGGCAGCCGCACCACCCGGTCCCGGCCGCGGTCGGAGTCGTCGAAGCCGCGGGCCAGCGGCCAGCGGACCACCAGGACCAGCAGCAGGGTGTCGGCGGTGAGCAGCGCGACGACGTCCGGGTGCAGCATCGCTCAGCCCTCCGTCCGGTGGCGGCCGGTGCGAGCCGGCCGCGCCGGACGAGCCGGTCCGGCCGGACGCGCGGGACCAGCCGGGCATGCCGGACGAATCGGGAGTTCGCCCACGATCCCGACGGCAGACGCCGGCGGCCCGGCGGCGGCTTCGCCGACGGCCGTGCGCGGAATGCCCAATTCCATGACCCCGGTCCTTTCGCGGCTCGGAACCGGACCAGATATACCCGACCACCTGACGTGGCGTCAGAGCTGTGCGGGAGATTTTGTGGATCCATTACGAAGCGCGCCGGGCGGAGATGTTGAACGCGCAACAGGGGCCCGGCGTGGGCGGCCCGCCGGCGCCCGGCCCTGCGGATCCGGCGGTCCGGGTTTTTGAGCCCGGCTCACATAGCTGCGTTGACCTGTGGTGATGCCAGTCCGAGTGGGCCGTGGCGGGCCCGGTTCGCAGATGATGTGTACTGGACATGTCAGATCGACTGTGGCAGGGTCGTGCAGCATCCGGTGGCCACTCCCCACGGCCTGCCGCCTCACGGCCGCACTCACCTGCGCCGAGCCAGCTTCTGATCGTTCTTCGGTTTTCTTCTCCGGTGCCCTTGGCGCCCCGTGCGCCGGACTGCGCTGCAACTACTTCGGGCACCTTCTTGTACCGGCCGCATTCACGCGAGACATATCCGCATGGCACTGCCCTGTTCTCCGATTTCCGTAAGGGAGTAGGCACATGCATGTCCTGATTCTGGGCGGCGACGGGTTCTGCGGCTGGCCGACCGCCCTCCACCTCTCCGACCGCGGCCACCAGGTGACCATCGTCGACAACCTCAGCCGCCGGGCCATCGACCTCGAGCTGGAGGCCGAGTCGGTCACGCCCATCCGGCCCATCGGCGAGCGTCTGCGGGCCTGGCGCGAGGTGTCGGGCCGGGAGATCGACTTCGTCCGCCTCGACCTCGCCACCGAGTACGAGCGGCTGGCCGCGCTGCTCGCCGGACTGCGCCCCGACGCCGTCGTGCACTTCGCCGAACAGCGCGCCGCGCCGTACTCCATGCGTTCGATCCCCGCCAAGCGCTACACCGTCGACAACAACGTCCGCGCCACCCACAACCTGCTGGTCGCCCTGGTCGCCACCGGCACCGACGCGGCCCTGGTGCACCTGGGCACCATGGGCGTCTACGGGTACGGCTGGTCCGGATCCGCCCCCATCCCGGAGGGCTACCTGACCGTCAAGGTCCCCACCCCGGACGGCGACCTGGAACGCCGGATCCTCCACCCGGCGCACCCCGGCTCCGTCTACCACCTCACCAAGACCCTCGACCAGCTGATGTTCTCCTTCTACGCGGCCAACGACGGGCTGCGCATCACCGACCTGCACCAGGGCATCGTCTGGGGCACCCAGACCGCCCAGACCGTCCGCGACGACCGGCTGGTCAACCGCTTCGACTACGACGGCGACTACGGCACCGTGCTCAACCGCTTCCTCGCCCAGGCCGCGATCGGCCACCCGCTCACCGTGCACGGCACCGGCGGCCAGACCCGCGCGTTCATCCACCTCCAGGACACCGTGCGATGTATCGAGATCGCCCTCGCCAACCCGCCCGCCGCCGGCGACCGGCCCAAGGTCTTCAACCAGGTCACCGAGGTCCACCGGGTGCGCGACCTGGCCAAGCTCGTCAGCAACCTGACCGGGGTGGGGACGGCCAACCTGCCCAACCCGCGGAAGGAGGCGATCGAGAACGAACTCCGGGTGAGCAACGACCAGTTCCTCGCCCTCGGACTGCAGCCGACCAGCCTCAGCGAGGGACTGCTGGACGAGTGCACCAACATCGCGGGCCGCTACCGCTCCCGGATCGACCCCCGCAGGATCATCGCCCGCTCGGTCTGGCGCCCCGGCATGGAGACCGCGGACGACCTGCTCACCGGCCTGCCGGACGCCCCGCCCTCCCGCATCCCGTCCTAGCCGAGCGGCCCGGAATCGGTACGACCCGAACGACCGGTATGTCCCGAAACGAACGGCCGATGCCGCCGGAACGACCGGTGCGAACCCACACAGGAAGGCAGGCGATGATGGCCCGTTCCTCCCACCCCGTGCGCGGGATGAACGCCGCGCTCGCGGGCGGCGAGGCAGGCGTCGGAGAGATCAGGCCGGCCCGCCCCCCGATGGGCCTGTGGAGAGTGGCCCTGGCCCTGGTCCTCGCGGTCGCCGCCACCTTCGCCGGCATCCGGACCTACCAGGCGGTCGCGTCCCGGCCGGTGACCTTCAGCGGACAGGTCACCCCGGCCCACGCGTACTACCTCAACTTCGCGAACACCGGCACCGTCGAGACGCTCACCGTGAAGCCCGGCGACCACGTCACGGCAGGTCAGGTGCTCGCCACCCAGGTGAGCAGCGTGGCGGCCGCCAACCTCGCCGCGGCCCAGGCCGCCGTCGACGCCGAGACCGCGCTGCTCGCCGAGGCCGCCGACCCGGCCACCACCGCCGACCGGCAGGCCCGGAACCAGCTGGACATCGCCAAGGCCGAGGCCGCCGCCGACAGCACCCGCAGCGCCCTCGCGCTGGCCCAGGTCGGCACGCAGAACGCCATCGCCGCGCAGAACGCCGTGATCTCCGCCGACCAGGCCACCCTGGACGACGAGACCGCACGCTTCGCCCGGTCCTGCCCGGCTGCCCCGGCCGCCGCCGCCCCGGCCGCCGCCGCCCCGGTCGCCGCCGCCCCGGTCGCCGCCTCCCTCGAACCGAACGCCACGGCATCCGCTCCACCCGCCACCACCCCGCCCGCGGCCACCACCCCGCCCGCCTCACCGCAGTCCTGCCAGAGCCTGCAGAGCCAGATCGACAAGGACACGGCCCGACTCGCCCAGGCCAGGACCCAGCTCGGCGCCCTGCAGTCCGCCGGGCAGGCCCACACCCAGCAGCTCCAGGCACGCCTGACGCAGAACCAGTCCGTCCTCCAGGCGGCCCGGACCACGGTGGCGGCCCAAGGCGCACCGCTCACCCCGGCCGCCATCGCCCAGGCGCGGTCCCGGCTCGCCTCCGCGCAGGCCCAACTCGCCGCCGACCAGCTCGCCCTGCGGCAGACCACGATCACCGCCCCCGCCGACGGCACCGTCGCCGGGACCGCGGGTGCCGCCGGTGACATCGTCGGCCCGCAGGGCGTCCACACCTACGCCGGCCCGGCCGCGCAGTCCGGCACCCTGGTCGACCAGCTGCCCGGCATCCAGCTCTTCGTCCCCACCCCCGCCCCGGGCACCAACCAGGTGGGCGGCTCCGGTTACACCGCCCTGGTCACACTCCACTCCGGACCGATCGGTGTGACCGCCCAGCTGCCCGAATCCCGGATCGCCGACGTACGCGAGGGCCGGGCCGCCACCGTCACCGTCCCCGCCACCGGCCGCAGCGTCACGGGACGGGTCGACCACATCCTGCTGCAACCCGCGCGGGTGCCGGGCGCGACCTACTACAACGTCACGATCGGCCTGGACGGCGGGCAGGATGCCCTCATGCCCGGCATGTCCGCGGATGTGGCACTGCTCTGAAGGAGACCATGAGCCTCACCTGGGCCAGTCTGCCCGGCCGCCCCGACATCCCCAACCAGGACCTCCTGCTCTCCGCCCCCGGCGTCCTCGTCCTGCTCGACGGCGCCGGCGGACCCAGCGAGGACGGCGGCGGCTGCCGCCACGGAGTCCACTGGTACGTACGGCAGTTGGGCAGCCGACTGCTCACCGGCCTGCTCACCACGGACCGGCCGATCGCCGGCCTGCTGGCCGACGCCATCGATGCCGTCGCCCACAGCCACCGCTCCACCTGCGACCTGCGCCACCCCGGAACCCCCTCCTCCACCGTCGCGGTCGCCCGGCACCGCGGGGAGGACATCGAGCACCTCGTCCTGCACGACTCCACCCTCCTCCTCACCCACGCCGACGCCACCGGGACGGAGACGGTCAGCGACCGTCGCCTGCACCACATCCCCGAGCTCCACCCGCTGCGCGCCGCCGCCCACCGCTGCGCCCTCGGCACCGACCGGCAGGCTGCTGCCCGAAAGGCTTACATCGCAGCGGAGTTGGGCCACCGCAACACGGTCGGCGGCTACTGGGTGGCCGGCAGCGACCCCCGCGCCGCCGCGCACGCCCTCACCGGTACCACCCCCGCCGCGGACCTGCACTCGGTGTCCCTGCTCAGCGACGGCGCCGCCGACCTGGTCGACACCTACCACCTCGCGACCTGGCCCGAGGCCGTCACCCTCCTCGCCCGCGACGGCCCCGCCGCGCTCCTGGACGCCGTCCGCGCGGCCGAACACGCCGACCCGCGAGGCCGCCGCCGGCCCCGCCTCAAACCGCACGACGACGCGACCGCCGCGCACTGGACGGACCCGGCGGGAGCGATCCGCTGAGCCGGTGCTCGTTGTTCACGCCCGGCGGCGGAGGGTCAGAGCCACCAGCGGACGAAGGTGACGACCCCGAGGGCCGCGAAACCCGCGAGCGCCAGACCCACGAGGGCCAGACCTGCACAGAACAGGGACCCGGCCACGTCGTTCTCGGGGGTCTGCTGGGTCTCGTCCTCGTCCACGGTGTGCCACTGGATCGGGCGGCCTGCCTGTTCGGACGCCGCCTCCCGGAGCCCGGCCAACCTGGCCCGGGCCGTCTCCGTCCGTGCCGCCCGCTCGGGGTCGCGCCAGGCGATGGCGGCCATCCGGCCGAGCGGATCCGGGTGACGGGCCTCGAACGCCGCCGTCTCGGCGGGATCCCGGTCCGCGTCGAGATAGGCCCAGCGACCCGCCTCGGCCGACTCGCCGTACAACCGGTACACCTCGGCCAGCCGCCGCCTGACCGTGAGGTCCGCCGGGAAGGACGACACCAGGCCGCGCAGCCGTTGGCGCGCGACGGGTATCCGGCCGGCGCGGAGGTCCGCGTCAACCTTGGCGAGGGTGGTCCCGACTGTCATCCGAGCATGGTGACGGACGAGAAAGCCCTGGTCAAAGGAGATTCCGGCCTCGACCCGTCAGCCGGTCCCCTGCTGGACCGGACCGGACATCGTCTCGATGGGCAGGAACGGCCACCGCGGCTCCTCCCGGGTGAGGCACGCCAGCTCCTCCGGTGGTTCGGCACCATCGCGAACGGCCGTGATGTACGCCTTCGCGTCCCGCACGCTCAGCCGCGGGGCCTGCTTGCGGAGGTGTTTCATGGCGGCCGCGACACTGGCCGAACGGACGAGATCGCGAACGGCCGACGCCAGCGGATCGGGCCGCCTGATGCCCTTGACCTGCAGAAGGTACTGCTCCTCCCAGCCCTCCTCGTCGCGGGTGACGGCGGGCACGTAGTGGATGCTCCCGTCGTGGCGGTCCACCAGGTAGTGACCGCCGACGAAGCTGCCACGCACGTCACGCGCGCGGGCCTGTTCCGCCGAGCGCCAGAAGACGAGCCAACCGACCGCGCGTTCCTGCACGTGGTAGATGTCCGGAGTGGGGGCGGGCCCGCTCCATGGCCACGTCGGCAGCTCGCCGGCCAGGAAGGACTCGACGAGCTCGACAGCGCGTTTCTCGGAGATCACGATCTCATCATTCACCACAGGCCACCCGGCCGTCGGCCTGCGGGCGCGGCCCCGCCGGGGTGAGCGCAGAGCTGGAACTGCGTTTGTGCAGTCAGGAAGGGCTGCGAACGGGAGCGGGCGGTGCGGTCGTCGCCTGTGTGCCGGGCTCCGCGGTTCTGTGCAGGAGTTCGGCGTCCGTGCAGTAGGTGTCCGGATCATCGACGAGGCAGAGCACATAGCCGGTGTGATCGCGGAAGGCGCTCGGGTGGAGGAGGCAGTCGGAGCGCCCCTCGGCGGGAACGGGGAATCGGGTGGACAGTCCGTAGCCCTCGGTGGCGGCAGGGTCGGAGTGGGCGGAGAGGTCGGAGTCGCGGACGTCAAACTGCCAGGTTCCTTCGGGTCCGCAGGGCTCGACCAGGCCATTGACGGCAACGCGGTGGTCAGGATCGAACCGCAGCGTGACGCCGTCGCCGTTCGTCCAGGTGCCGACCAGGTCGCCCTGGTTGATCAGGACTTCGTCGGGCCGCGAGCCGAGAACTCCGCAACCCGGCGCCGCCGCGACGCAGGACACCAGGACCAGCACCCATGCTGCGGCACGCGCGCCGCGCCTCGAGCGCGCGCGCAGCGCTGCCGTGTTCACGCGCGGCCACCCCCTTCCACCGCCCGGCGCACGGAGTGACCGGCTGTTCATGGACGGCCCCATCATGCCAGCAGATTTGAACGCGTTCAACATGGTGGGTGTCGAGATCACTCCAGCTGCGAACCCTGCGCGCGCGGCTCCCACGACGGAAGGCGGTCCCCTTCACCCGCTCTCCCCGGCGCTTACCGGGCCGGAGAGCGCCCATGCCTGTGCAGTGGCGGTCAGCGTCGGGAGGTGGCCCGCGGAGCCGGCGTCGCACGGCGTACCGCCCGCCCTGCCGGTCGGCCGGAGCACCTGGTCCATGGTCAGGTCGGCGTACGGATCGCGCGGCTCGCTACCCGTGCCAGGGGTGGTCCGGGCGGCCGGGGGTGGTGTGGTCGAGGCGGAAGAGGCGGCCGGACGGGTCGTCAGGGGAGTCGACGGCGGTACGGGTGGTGCGGGCGGTGGTGATGTAGAGGGTGGTCAGGTCGGGGCCGGCGAAGGTGCAGCTGGTCGGGCGGGGGACCGGGAACTCGACGGTGGCGAGCAGGTGGCCGGTCGGGGTGAGGCAGTGGACGGCGGCGCCGTCCCAGAACGCGACCCAGAGGTTGCCGTCGGCGTCCAGGGTCATGCCGTCGGGCACTCCGGGGAGGTGGGAGACGTCGAGGGAGCGGATGCGGGGGCCGACCGGGCCGTGTTCGGGGTACTCGTAGAGGTCGATCCGGCGGGTGGGGCTGTCGATGTACCAGAGTCGGTCGGGTTCGGGCCAGGCGAGGCCGTTGGGGATGGCGAGGCCGCCGAGAATGGTGGTGACCGTGCCGTCGGGCTCGAGGCGGTGGAGGCGGCCGTCGAGGTGGGGTTCGGCGGTCCGCATGGTGCCGGCGACCATCCGCCCGTACGGGTCGCAGGCGCCGTCGTTCATCCGCCGCTCCGGCCGGTCGGCCTCGACCGGGGCGAGCAGGCGGCCGGTGCCGTCGGCGGTGTCGAGGAGTTCGAAGCCGCGCTCGGTGGCGAGCAGGACCCGGCCGTCGCCGGCCGGTGTCAAAGCGCCTGGCGTCACGGGGAGTTCGAGGCCCGCGGTGGCGCCGGTGCGGTGGTCCAGCCAGCGCAGCCGGCGGTCCGGGATGCCGATCCAGTAGAGGCGGCCGGTCGCGGCGTCCCAGGTGGGGCCCTCGCCGAGATCGAGGCGGTGGAGGTCGGCGGGTTCGGCGCGCATGCGGCTCCTCGGAGGCGGTGGGGCGAACGGGGCTGGGGACGGGTGAGTGGTTGGACCAGGATGTCATCGGCGCCGAGGCGGCGGGGGTGACACCCGGCCGGACGCGCCGCCGTAGCCGGTAGGCCGTCCCACCATGCGGGACGGCCCGGCCGCCGCTGTCGGCGCCCTTGACGCGGCCCGGGCGGGGGATGACACTCCGACACAGGACTCGTCGAACCTGGGTGGGAGAGCCGTGAGGCGTGCGGAGCCGGTCACCGATGGCTCGGCCCACGCTGTCCGCCTGCTCCCGACGCTGACGAGCCGTCGCCACATCGACCTGCAGCGGGTCTGCAGCAGCATGGGTCGAGCAGCCGCTCCCCACGGCCCGGCGGCCACGCTCTTCTGATTCCCCCTCGGGCAGCCGCCCGCCCTCGCCCGCCCCGAGGCCCGCGCCTCCCCCCACCCGATGCGTCGTACGCGCGCGTCCGCGTACCCCCGACCCTGGGAGACCCATGTCCGCCACGTCCCCGTCCGCCGTGCCCGCCCTCCGCGGGAGGATCGGCCACGACGCCCGCAGCGGCTACTACCCGGTGCCGCACCGCTACCGGCTCCACCTGACACCGTCCTGTCCGCACTGTCTGCAGATCGCCGTCACCCACAGCCTGCTCGGCCTCGAGGACACCCTCCCGGTGACCGTTCTGCCCGCACTGCCGGACGACGGTGACGGCGGGTACCTGGCGCTGCGACCGCTGTACGAGGCGAGCGCGCACCAGTACCGCGGCCCGGCCGGGGCGCCGGTGCTCAGCGACAGCTGGAGCGGACGGATCGTCAGCACCGACCCCGTCGAGATCCTCACCGACCTGGCCCGGCGCTTCCCCGGTCCCCGCGTCGGTCCCCGCATCGGCATCGGCCCCGGCGTCGGCGCTGAGCCCGACCACGACCCCGACCGCGACCCCGACCGCGACCCCGACCGCGGTCCCGACGTTCATCCGGACCTGTACCCGCACGGCCTGGAGACAGCGGTCGAGACCGTCCGGCAGCTGTGTGAACGCAGCATCAACGACCCGGCGCAGCGCGCGGGCCGCTCCGACGCCACCCCCGCCGAGCGCGCGACGGCGCTGCGGAGCCTGCTGGACGGCCTCGGCGAGCTCGAGCGGCGGCTGGGTACCCGCAGCCACCTGCTGGGCGAGGAGTTGACCCTCGCGGACGTGGAGCTCTGGGTGGCCCTGGTGCGGCTGGACACCGTGCACCGCTGGCACCTGGACGCCGCCGCCGTCCGGCTCATCGCCGACCACCCCCGGCTCTGGGGTCACGCCCGCCGGCTGGCCGGACACCCCGCCTTCGGCCGCCACCTCGACCTGGACGCCATCGCCCGCCGCCACCACGCCGGGTGCCGGGGCGAGGAGGCCGCCGGTGCGGCGATCCAGATCGTCGACTGGGCGGAGCACGCCCGGCGGCGGGTGCACTCCGGCTGATCCGCCACCGCCGCTCCCGCAGGCGTCGGCGGTGCCGCCGACCTGGGCGGACGGGTCACCCGGGCCGGTAGCCGGTGAGCAGCAGGGCGATGTCGTCGGTACGGTGCGGTGAACGCAGGGCCTTGCGCAGCAGCTGGTCGGCGAGTTCCTCGAGGTCAGCGGCGCGGGCGTGGGCCAGGGCGGCCCGCAGCCGGTCGATGCCCAGGTCGATGTCGGTGCCGCGTTCCTCCACCAGGCCGTCGGTGTAGAGGGCGAGGACCGACCCCGGGGGAAGGTCCAGCCGGGTCTGCGGGTAGGTGCCGGCGCTGTCGACGCCCAGGAGCGGGCCGCCCGCCAGTTCCAGCGCCTCGGTGCTGCCGTCGGGTCGGCGCAGCAGCGGCGGGCAGTGCCCGGCGCGGACGGCGTACGCATGGTGGGTGCCGGCGTCGATGCGGATGTAGCAGCAACTGGCGAGCAGCCCGGGGCCGAGGTCGGCCAGCAGCCGGTTGGTTCCGGCCAGCACCTCGCCGGGCGAGTGGCCGGCGGTGGCGAAGGCCCGTACGGCGCTGCGCAGTTGGCCCATGGTGCCGGCCGCGGCGACGCTGTGGCCCTCGACGTCCCCGATGACGAGGTCCACGCCGTCCGCGGTGGGGATCACGTCGTACCAGTCGCCGCCGATGTCCATCTCGCTGGTGCCGGGCAGGTACCGGCCGGTGGTGCGGATGCCTGGCAGGACCGGGAGGCGGTGGGGCAGCAGCGCGTTCTGCAGGCCGTGCGCGAGGGCGGACTTCGTGTCGTAGAGCCGGGCGCGTTCGAGGGCCTGGGCGATCAGGCCGCTCAACGCGGTGAGGATGCCGCGGTCCTTGGTGGTGAAGTGGTGGATCTCGTCGAAGCCGATGATGCAGGTGCCGACCGGGCGGTTGGAGGCGATCAGCGGCAGGTAGGCCCAGGCCCCCACGCCCTCCATGGCGTGGGCCGGGGCGGTGCCGGCGGGCCCGGTGCCGGTGGGCGCGGCCCCGGTGGGCCCGGCGTCGGTGAGATCCTGCCGCGACTCGACGAACAGGGGAACGCCGGGGGCCAGGGTCTCCGTACCGGGGAGCGGGGTGTCGAGCGGTTTGCCCTCCAGCCAGTGCAGGAAGCGGTCGTGGTGGCCGGTGTTGAACAGCAGGTGCAGACGGCGTTCGTCGATCACGTAGATGGCCAGGTGCTGTCCGCCGAAGGCCGGCAGCAGCTGGTCGCCGACCACCTCGCACACCTCACCCGTGGTGACGGCCTCGGTCAGGGCGCTGCCCAGTTGCAGGACCCGGTAGATGGCGCCGAGGCGCGCGGGCGCCGCCGTGGTCGTCGGCGGGTCCGGCACGGGGCTCCCGGAGCCGGGGGAAGCCGTGGTCCCTCGGGCGGCACTCGGCGGGCCGGGCACCTCCGGCGGTGATTGCGGCGGCCCGGACGGCACCACCCGGCCGGTCACGCCGTTCTCGTCCGGGTGCAGGGAGAAGGCGAGCCACCGGTCCGGCGGGCGGCGGACCAGGAAGGTGGTGGGCTGCTGCGAGACCATCGCGGCCCGGTGCCGGTCCTCGTAGATGGGGTCGGACAGCCAGGGCAGGACCTCCCACGGGCGGCGGCCGAGCAGGTCCGGGACCGGGACCCCGAGCAGCTCCTCCAGGCTGCGATTGGCGTAGGTCACCCGACCGTCCGGGGCGAGCGAGAAGAGTCCGTCCCGGAGCCGTTCCACCGCGGTGACGGCCGCGGCACCGGCCGCGGCGTCGAGCACGCAGCCGACCAGGTGACTGCGGGCCTCCTCGCCGGTCGCCTCGGGCACCCGGCCCCACAGCTCGACAGTGCGGTACCCGTCGTCCGCGCGGATCCGCAGGCGGCGGGCGAGCACCCTGCCGTCCGCGGCGGCCGCGCGGGCCGTCGCCCGGAGCGAGACCCGGTCGCCGGGGTGCAGGCGGGCGGCGAGCGAGTCGGCCCGCCCGTCGAACGCACCGGGTGCCAGGCCGAAGATCGCGCACAGCTCGTCGTCGGCGGACACGGTCCCGGTGTCGAGCCGCCAGTCGAACAGGCCGACGCGGACGGCCGGCGCGGTCGGGGCCGGGACCTCGATGGGCACCGTCGAGCCGTCGTAGTCGAACGCGGCGCCGCGCTCCCGAAGGGCGGCGAGGGCGGTGCCGAGCCGGTTGGCGATGGCCCGCAGGTGGCGCAGCTGGGCCCTGGACAGTCCCGCGTGGCCGGGTGGCGCCGACCAGACCACCGCCAGCGCTCCCAGGCTCTCCGGCCCGGCCCTGACCGGTACCGATGCCGAGCCGAACGCGTACGGCAGGGCCACCGCGAGCTGCGGATAGCGCCGCGCCGTCTCGTCCGCGTCGGCCAGGTGGACGGTCCGTCCCGACCGGTAGGCCGCGGCCACCGGGATGGGGCTGCTGACCGGGATGAGCCGCCAGCCGCCGAGCAGCGACGGCGAGGCCCCGCAGGTGGCGGCCAGCACGATCGAACGGTCGTCCCGGGAGCGGAGGAAGACGCTCGCAGCATGGCCGCCGGTCTCCCGGATGGCCTTGACGACGGCCGCCACCAGGGCGTCCTCGCACTCCGCCGTCACACCGTCGGCCGCCGCGGCCCCGGCCGGCCCGCCGGGTCCGTGCGGCCCGCCGGGGCGGCCGCCGTCCGGCGGGGCGGCCGTGTCCGGCGGGGTGGCCGTGCCGCTCCCGACCTGCGGTCCCGCTCGCCCCACCGGTTGGTGCCGGTTCATGCTTCCCGCTCTACGTCCGGCGGACGCCACTGTCAAGGCGGAGCCGGCGGCGACGGCGGCCGGGACAGGCGACGGCCGGCCTGACGTCCGGGCGCCGGTGATCCGCCGCCCGCCCGCGGTCGGTCCCGCGCCGCCCGCCCGGGTGCCGGCGGCGCCGGACCGGCCGGTCGGCGGTCAGGGCCGGAGGTTCTCCAGGTCCGCCAGGAGGCCGGGGTGCCTCGGCTCCCAGCCGAGCACCTGCCGGGTGTGGGTGCTGGACGCGGGCTGGTCGTTCGCGAAGATCTGGGCGAGGGGGCCGTAGGTCTCCGCCGGGACCGATGCGACCGGCAGGCCCAGGCACCGGCCGATGACCGCCGCGATGTCGCGCACCTCGTCCCCCTCGTCGGCCACGGCGTGCCAGGAGGTGCCGGCCGGGGCCTGCTCCAGGGCGAGCCGGATCAGGACGGCCGCGTCGAGTGCGTGCACCGCCGGCCAGCGCTGAGACCCGTCGCCGGGGTAGCCGGACACGCCGGTGCGGCGCGCGATGTCGGTCAGCAGGCCGGCGAACCCGCCGGCGCCCTGGTTGTGAACCGTGCGCGGCATCCGCACGGCCGTGCTGCGGACCCCGCGCGAGGCCAGCCCCAGGACGTCGTTGACCGCGCGGCCGCGGCCGCCGACCGGCCCGTCGGTGGGCAGCGGGTCGGTCTCGACGGAGGCGCGGCCGGGTACCAGGGGCGTGCCGGAGACGGTGACGAACGGGCGGTCGCTGCCGACCAGTTCCTCGCCGAGGGCCGCGAGGGCGGCGCTCTCCTCGGCGACCGAGTTGGCGAGGGCGTCGCGGCTGCTGAAGTCGTTGCCGAACGCCAGGTGGATCACCCCGTCGGCCCGGGCTGCGCCGGTGCGCAGGACGTCCAGGTCGGCGAGGGCTCCGGTCAGCGGCTCGGCGCCGGCCGCCTCGGCTGCCGCCGCGGAGGCGGCCGACCGGGCCAGGGCGAGGACGGTGTGGCCGTGGCCGAGCAGTTCTGCGATGACCGGGGCCCCGATCAGCCCGGTGCCACCGGTGACGAAAACGCGCATGGGGAACTCCCTCGAGTGATGGGACTCTTGTCTCATCACTCTACAGGTGATGGGACAAAAGTCCCATCGGCTAGGATGAGCCCATGGGAAGGTGGGAACCGGGGGCGCGCGAACGTCTCGTCGTGGCCGCCGTCGACCTGTTCGCCGAGCAGGGGTACGACGTCACGACCGTCACGCAGATCGCCGAGCGCGCCGGGGTCACCAAGAGCACGTTCTTCCGGCACTTCCCCGACAAGCGCGAACTGCTGGTGGCCGGGCAGGACACGCTGAGCCGGCTGCTGGCCGAGGGCATCGCCGATGCGCCCGCCGGCGCCGGCCCGATCGAGGCGATCGCCGCAGGCCTCGAACGCGCCTCGGGTGCGATGGGGCCGATGAACCGTGAACTCGCCCCGCGGGTGAGGGCCGCCGTCGCCGCCAGCGTCGAACTCCAGGAGCGCGACGCGCTCAAGAGTGTCGGCCTCGCCGCGGCGATGACGACCGCTCTGGTCGCCCGCGGTGTCCCCGACGCGGCCGCGGCGCTGGCCGGTGAGCTGGGCGTCCTCGCCTTCAAACGAGGGTTCGCCGAGTGGTCCGAGGGTGACCGCGACGCCGACGAGGAGCTCGCCGGGTACACCCTGGCGGCGCTGCGCGAACTGTGCGCGGCCGGTGCAACGCTGGCCTGGTCGGACGGGCCGTCCGCCCGCTGAGCGCCGGCGGCCGCCTGCTGGGCGCCGCCTGCCCGCTGAGTGCCGGTCGCCTGCTGGGCGCCGGTCGGTCCGGAGCGGCGGATCGCGGGGGCGGAGTGGGTCGCGGCCGGGGTGCAGGTGGCGGTCGGGCGTGTGATCTCGGTCGGTGACTGTCCGTCAGCTGTGGGTCCGGGGGAGCGCGGTCACCGGGTGAGCGCGGCGGCGGGCTGCGGCGCTCCGCGGCCGGTGGGCCGCGGGCGGGCGCCCGGGAGGGCCAGCGCGACCGCGGCGCCGAGCAGGCAGATGCCGGCCGCGACGGTGCAGGCGAGGTGGAACCCGTCCATGAAGGAGCTCTGCACCGCTGTCCGCAGGAGTTGTCGGGCCGTTCCGTCCGTGGAGTCCGCGGTGTGCAGGGCGGCGGCGACGGACCCCTGGGCCGCGGTCGCGGTCCCGGCCGGAAGCGTGGCGAAGGCCGTGGATGCCAGCTGGGAGGCGTAGAGGGAGGTGAAGATGCTGCCGATGATGGCGACGCCGAGGGTGCCGCCGGTCTCGCGGGTGGCGTCGTTGACGGCGGATCCGACACCGGCCTTGGCCGGAGGCAGGACGCTGAGGATCGATTCGGTGGCCGGAGCGGTGGTCAGGCCGAGTCCGAGCCCCATGAGGACCATCTGACCGACGATCTGGCCGTACGGCTGGAAAGCCGGCGACAGGGCGATCCAGCCGAACGAGGCGGTGAGGAGCAGCAGGCCCGTGGTCACGACCGCGCGGGTTCCGGCTCGCGCGGCGAGTGCGACGCCGCCGAGCGAGCCGAGCGCGATGGTCAGGGCGACCGGGAGGATGCGCACCCCGGTGGCGAGGGCGCCGTACCCGCGGATGAACTGGAAGTACTGCGTCACCAGGAAGATGAAGCCGAACAGCGCGAAGAACGCGACGGTGACGGCGGCGCTGGCGGCGGAGAAGGCCGGGGTGCGGAACAGGGAGACGTCGACCATCGGGTGGCGGCGCCCGCGTTCGACCAGGACGAACAGGATCCCCAGGGCGGCGGCGCCCGCGAAGCCGGCGAGGGTGGCGGGCGTGCTCCAACCGCGGTTCGGGGCCTCGATGATGGTGTAGACGAGGAGGCCGACGGCGGTGGACGCGGTGAGCAGTCCGGGCGGGTCCAGGCGGGCGTTCGACGGGTCCCGGGACTCCGGTACCCAGAGCCAGGAGGCGGCCAGGGCGATCAGCGCGACCGGTACGAGGGCGAGGAAGACCGACGGCCAGGCGAAGTGGGCGAGCAGGAGCCCGCCGGCCATCGGGCCGATGGCGACGCCGAGGCCGGTGACCGCGCCCCACAGCCCCACCGCCTTCGCGCGTTCGCCGCGCTGCGGATAGCAGTTGGTGATGACGGACAGGGTCGTCGGGAAGATGACCGCCGCGCACGCCCCCATCGCGAAGCGGACGGCGATCAGCGCCTGGGAGGACCCGGCGGCGGCCCCCACCGTGCTGGTGAGCGCGAAGCCCGCGAGTCCGGCGAGGAGTGCGGGCCGTCGGCCGAACCGGTCGCCGAGCGAGCCGGCGGTCAGGACCAGGGCCGCGAAGGCGAGGTTGTAGCCGTCGACGATCCACTGGAGGTCACGGGTCGTCGCGTTCAACTGGCGTCCCAGGTCGGGGAGGGCGACGTTGACGATCGTCGTGTCCAGGTTGATCGCGAAGGCCGCGAGGCAGACGGACGCGAGGGCCAGGGAGCGCCGGGGCGCGGGGCGGTGGGGCATGACTGCCTCCGACCAGGTGGGGCCGATGTTGGCGGGACTGATGTTGACAGTGGGAACATGTGGACATTTGCCAGCATTCCACCGCAAAGTGGACATTGTCAACACCGGAGGGACGAAGACGTGGCCATGAGCCGGGCTTACCACCACGGCAATCTGCGGGAGGCCCTGGTGGCCGGCGGGGTGGACCTCGCGCGCACCGGCGGGCCCGCCGCGGTGGTCCTGCGGGCCGTCGGCCGACGGGCGGGCGTCTCGCACAACGCCGCCTACCGGCACTTCGCCAACCGCGAGGACCTGCTGGCGGCGGTGGCCGGGCGCTGCATGGAGCAGCTGGGGCTGCTGATGATCAGCCGGTCCGGCGCCGTGGACCTGGCCGACGAGGTGCCGGCCGCCTGGGCGCGGCTGTCGGCGATCGGCGAGGCGTACGTCGACTTCGCCATCGCCGAACCGGGCTGGTTCCGGACCGCGTTCTGCGGTGCCGCCGCGCCCCCGCGGAAGGAGGCGACCGGCGGCGGACCCGGCGCCGACCCCTTCGCCATCCTGTCCTCCCACCTCGACGACCTGGTCCGGTGCGGCGCCGTCCCGGCCGGGCGCCGGCCGGGCGCCGAGTACGCGGCCTGGTCCGCGGTCCACGGCCTGTCGGACCTGCTGGTGGAGGGGCCGCTGCGGGGTCTGCCCGACACCGAGGTCCGGGTGGCGCTCTCCTCGGTCCTGTCGACCGTCACCCGGGGCCTGTGATCACCGTGACCGCGCAGCCGTGAACGGCCCCCGCTCCGTGCCCGCTGTCCCCGGTTGCCGGTTGCCGGTTGCCGGCTGTCGGTCGTCGAGGCGGCCCGGGCCCGGGAGTTCAGTCCGGGAGGGCGGCGAGCCAGCCGGTCAGGAGCCGGTTGACGTCGTCGGGGCGCTCCTGCTGGATCCAGTGCCCGCAGCCGTCCAGGAGGTGGGAGGAGGCCAGGGCGGGGAGGGTGGTGGGGAAGGCGTCGATGGCGTCGGCCATCCAGGTCGTCGAGGCGTCCAGGGCGCCCCCGATGAACAGGGACGGCTGCTTGATCGGGGCCCCGCGGTGGGGCGCGAGGTCCTCCCAGTCGCGGTCCATGCAGCGGTAGCGGTTGAGGGCGCCGGTCAGGCCGGTGCGCTCGAACTCCCCGGCGTAGACGTCGAGATCGTCCTCGGTGAGCCAGGCGGGGAGCTCGCCCACCGGGAAGCGGTCGCGCAGCAGGCCGTGGCCGCGGGTCACGAAGTGCGGGTCGGGCCGGTCCCCGGCGGGCATGGTGTCGGCGGACAGCGCGGCGTAGAAGCCGGCGAGCCAGCCCCGGACGTCGGGCTCGATCTCCGCCTCGGCGCGGCCGGGCTCCTGGAAGTAGGAGACGTAGAACTCCTGCTCGGGGCCGCCGATCAGGCCGAAGACCTCGCTGGGCCGCGGGCCGCCGGGCGGCGCGTAGGGGACGCTCAGCAGCGCGACGGCGCGGAAGACGTCCGGCCGGAGCAGGGCGGATGCGCCGGCGATGGTGGCGCCCCAGTCGTGTCCGACGATCACCGCCTGCTCCTCACCGAGGGCTCGTACCAGGGCGACGTTGTCCTCCACCAGGTCGAGCATCCGGTAGGCGTCCGCGGCGGCCGGCCGGGACGAGCGGCCGTAGCCGCGCACGTCGGGCGCGACCGCCCGGAATCCCGCGGCGGCGAGGGCCGGGAGCTGGTGGCGCCAGGAGTACCAGGACTCGGGGAAGCCGTGGACCAGCAGGACCAGCGGGCCGGTTCCCTGCTCGACCAGGTGCAGGCGCCCGGCGGGCGCGTCGATGGTGCGGTGCCGGAGACCGGAGGACTCGGTGCGCTGCTGCATGGGCTTCTCCTCGGTGTGCAGGGGCCACGGGTTCCCGCCGATCATGCGTCGGACCGGGCGCTCGACGCGAGAAACGTTGCCGTTCCGGCAACAACGGCAACAACGGCAACAACGGCACCGACGGCACCGACGCCTCCGGCCGAACGGCAGGACGGAGACGTGGCGCGTCGGCGGCCGGGGAGCTCGGTGGTGACCCGCGGTCAGCGGGTGGGGATGGCGAGCAGCAGCGCGAAGCGGGCCGACCGGTCGGTCCACCAGTGGCTGACGGTGAAGCCGCCGTCGGCGAGCTCCGCGGTGAGTGCCTCGCGGCGGAACTTGCCGGAGATCTCGGTCCGCACGCTCTCCTCGGCCGCGAGTTCGAGGACCAGGTCCACGGCCGGGATCTTGACCGTCTGGGCGTTGCGCGAACGCAGGTGCATCTCGATCCGTTCCGCGGCCTCGTTCCACACCGCCACGTGGTCGAACGCGGCCGGGTCGAAGTCGGCGCCCAGTTCGCGGTTGAGGACGTTCAGGACGTTCTTGTTGAAGGCCGCGGTCACGCCTCGGCCGTCGTCGTAGGCGCGGATCAGCGTTCCGGGGTCCTTGACCAGGTCAGCGCCGAGCAGCAGGGCGTCGTCGCCGCCGAGCCCGTGCCGCAGCGTGGTGTAGAACGACCGGCGTTGGGCGGGGTCCAGGTTGCCGATGGTGCTGCCGAGGAAGGCCAGCAGGCGGGGGCCGGGTTCGTCGCCGAGTGCCAGGTCCTGTTCGAAGTCGGTGACGGTGGCGGCGACTTGCAGGCCGGGGTAGTCGCGGCAGAGCGCCTCCCCGGCCTCGGCGAGCGCGGAGTCGCTGACGTCCAGTGGCGCGTAGCGCTGCAGGGTGCCGGCGGCGGTGAGCGCGTCCAGGAGCAGACGGGTCTTGCGGGAGGAACCCGAGCCGAGCTCGACCAGGGTACGGGCCCGGGTCAGCGCGGCGATCTCGGGCGCCCGCCGGGCGAGGATCTCCTGCTCGGCCCGGGTCGGGTAGTACTCGGGCAGACGGGTGATCTGCTCGAAGAGCTCGCTGCCGTGGGCGTCGTAGAACCACTTGGACGGCAGCGTCCTGGGCGCCTCGGAGAGGCCGTGCAGGACGTCCGCGCGCAGCGTGGTGGCGAGGTGGTCGTGGGGGAGCCGGTGGTCGAGCGTGAAGCGGTTCGTCATCGTGCTGCGCTCCTCGGTGGTGCGGTCCTTGGCGGTGCGGTTCTCGGCGCTGGGGTTTTCGGTGGTGCGGGACGGGCGTGGGGCGGCGGGCCGCAGTGGGGTCACCCGGACGTGACCGGGGACGGCGACCAGCAGGGAGTGGTCGGGAACCTCGTGCCAGGCCCCTTCGCCGTCCGGTTCGGAGGCAACGAGCACGCTGTCGGGGGCCGTCCGGTACCAGAGGGTGTCGCCGTGGCGGGTGGCGGTGATCGTGCGGCCGTCGGTGAGCAGGAGGTTCAGCCGGGCGCCGGGGCGGACGGCCGCGGTCTGCCGTACCACGGTGGCCAGCGCCGCGGCGGCCGGTTCGCCGCGGCGCAGGCGCTGACCGAGGACCGCCCACAGCAGGGCGGCGTCGCTGCGGGCCTCCAGGGCGAGCAGGTCCGCCGGGCCGAGCCCGCAGGCCGCTCCCAGCGCGGCGGGCAGCCTGGTCCAGTCGGGGACGGCCCCGTTGTGGCTGAACAGCCACGGCCCGTCGCGGAAGGGGGCGGCCGCCGCTTCGTCGAGAGCGGTTCCCTCGGTGGCCGAGCGGACGGCGGCCAGCAGTGCCCGGGTGCGGACACTGCGTGCGAGGTCGGGCAGGTTGGGGTCGGCCCAGACCGGGACCGCCCGCCGGTAGCGGGCCGGCAACTCGTCCGCGGACGGCGGGTACCAGCCGAGCCCGAACCCGTCCGCGTTCACCGTGCCGTGCCGCTGCTGCCGGGGCGCCCAGGACTGCGCGTACAGGCCGTGCGGTGGGCCGAGCAGAAGGGCGGCGGCGGTGGTCTCCGGCCCGAGGTAGGCGAGATGGCGGCACATCAGGCACCCTCGGCCGGGGTGACGTCGCGCGCGGTGCGGAAACCGCTGAAGATCTGACGGCGGATCGGAAGGTCCCAGTTGCGGAAGGTCCCCCGGCAGGCGACCTGGTCCACGCCGAACGAACCGCCGCGCAGCACCTTGTGCTCCGGGCTGAAGAACACCTCGGAGTACTCCGGGTAGGGGAAGGGGGTGAAGCCCGGGTAGGGCAGGAAGTCGCTGCTGGTCCACTCCCAGACGTCGCCGATCAGCTGCCGTGCGCCGGACGGCGCGGCGCCCGCCGGGTAGCTGCCGACCGGGGCGGGCTGCAGGTGGCGCTGGCCGAGGTTGGCGCGGTCCGGGGTCGGGTCGGTGTTGCCCCAGGGGTGGCGGCGGGAACGGCCGGTGGCCGGGTCGTGGCGGGCGGCCTTCTCCCACTCGGCTTCGGTCGGCAGCCGCCGGCCGGCCCAGCGGGCGTAGGCGTCGGCCTCGTACCAGCACACGTGCAGGACCGGCTCCGAGGGCGGCACGGGTTCGGTGCGGCCGAAGCGGCGGCGCAGCCAGTCGCGGCCGTCCCGCTGCCAGAAGAGCGGTGCTTCCAGGCCGGCCCGCTGCCGGTGCGCCCAGCCCTGCGGGGTCCACCGGCGCGGGTCGGCGTAGCCGCCGTCCTCGATGAACTCCTGGTAGTCGGCGTTGCTGACCGGGACGGTGTCCAGCCAGAACGGTGCCAGGTCCACGGTGTGGGCGGGCCGTTCGTTGTCCAGCGCCCACGGATCGGTGTCGGTGCCCATGGTGAACGGGCCGCCGGGCACCAGCACCTCGCGCGGCAGGGCCGTCGCGCCGGAGCCGGCGGGCGGTGGCGGCGGGGCGTCCAGGACGGCGGGTCCGGTGCGCAGTTGGTGGGTGGCCAGCATGGTCTCGGCGTGCTGCTGCTCGTGCTGGGCGACCATCCCGAAGACGAAGCCCCGTGCGAGCAGCGGATCCTGTCCCTCGGCCGGACGGCCGTCCCCGTCGGACACCGCGGTGTCCAGGACCTCCAGGGCCCGCTCGCGGACCTGGCGGAGGTACCGGCGGGCGGCGTCCGGCGCCAGCAGCGGGAGTGCGGGACGCGCGGCCCGCGGATGCCGGAAGGCGTCGTAGAGCCGGTCGAGGTCGGGGCGCAGCGCGGGCAGTCGGCCCGCCGCGCGGACCAGCCAGATCTCCTCCTGGTTGCCGACGTGGGCCAGGTCCCAGACCAGCGGTGACATCAACGGGGAGTGCTGGGACAGCAGTTCGTCCTCGTCCAGGCAGTCCGTCAGGGCGAGGGTCCGCCGCCGGGAGGAGGCCAGCGCGGTGGCGGCGTCGGCGCGGGTGGGGTGGGCGTTCAGTGGTCCGGTCCTTCCAGGAGGTCGTCGGCGGGACATCGGCCCTGCTCGGTGTAGCGGTCGGCGTACGCGGCGAGGGCGCCGTGCAGCCGGCCGTCGGGGTCGGCGCCGGAGTCGGCCAGCGCGTCGACGGCGGCGGTGAAGCAGAGCCGGGCGGCCTTGCCGATCCCGGGGTCGGTGGGGCCGAGCCGGGCGGCCCGCAGCCACGTCCCGTCGTCGGGCCGGTCGGCGCCGTCCGGGCAGAGCGGCGCGGTGGCCTGCCAGGCGGCCTCGGCCGCCGCCGGATCGTCCAGCAGCGTGGCCGCCAGGGCCGCCGGGACGATCCAGCCGTCACCGTCCTGGGCGTCGACCATCCGCAGCTCCAGCCAGCCGCGCGCGCGGACCGGCGGGAACAGCGTGGTCAGGTGGTAGTCCAGGTCGTCGAGGGTGGGTGGCCGCTCGGCCGCCTCACCGCGCAGCCAGCAGCGGAAGGTGAGGCCGCGCGGCGCCGCCCAACTGGCGGGCGCGCTGCGGCGCAGGCACAACAGCGGGGCGTCCAGGGCGTAACGGGCCCAGGCTCCGCGCGGATCCGGGTCCGGCCCGGGCGGCCGGGTGCGGGCGGGGTCGGTGTTCGCCCAGACCTGCTGCCGGGTGGACCGCCAGCCGGTGGGCCTGCCGTGCCACAGCGGGGAGTTGGCGAAGGCGGCGACCAGCACCGGGCCGATCCGGTGCGCCAGGGTCCACCGCCGGCGGTAGCCGGTGATGCCGTCCGTGTCGTCGCCGCTGTCGAGGTTGATCTGGACGGACGCGGTGGCCCGCATCATCATCCGTCCCCACGGGCCCACGGCGTCGAAGTGCTGCTCCATCGCCCGGTACCGCGGGTGGTCCAGCAGCCGGGCCGGGTCCCGGTGCGGGTCGAGCCCGCGGCCGGTGAGGTCCAGCCCGGTGCGGGAGAGCGCGTCCCGCAGGGCCCCCAGGTCCGCGGCCGTGGAGCGGACGCAGTCGGCGAGGGCGGTGGCGGCCCCGGTGCTGAGCTCGATCTGACCACCCGGCTCGAGGGTCAGGCCGGACCGGTGCGGCAGTCCGCCGGCGGACTCCACGGCGGCGAGAGCGGCGTCGAGCCGGTCGGCGGCGACCGGACGGGTGCGGTCGGCGCGGTCGTGCACCAGCCATTCCAGTTCGATGCCGACGCGGCCGGGCGGGCCGGTCTTGAAGCAGATGCCGCGGAGGTACTCCTCGGCCTGGGTCTCCGTCAGGAGCGTGTCCATGGTGAGCCTCTCGATCGGGGGAGGGAGCGGGTGCGGGCGCGGGCGCGCAGCCGGCCCGGGGCGTGCCGAACGGCGGTGGGGCGGTGGTGGACCGGGGGAGCGCCGTCAGCGCCGCGTGCACGAGGTGACGAACCGGGCGGATCCGGGCGCCCTGACAGCCTCGGGGAGTGCGTACAGCGTCAGTTGGTACCGGCGGGTCTCCCCGTGCGGCGGACCGGGCCCGTCGCAGGCGGCCTCGCCCCGGGCGGGGTGACGAGCGTTCATGGCCTCACCCTAGGCACGGGACCGGCGCGCAACCGGGTCCGAACGTCTTACGGACTGCTAACCCCGCCCGCAGCGCGGCGACGACGTCCGACGTCTTACGGGTCCCTGACGGGTGCCCGGCCTTCCTGGTGGGCACCCGTCGCGCTGCGGTAGATCTGGCACCGTACGCGCGCCACCGACCGACCCAGGAGCCAACGATGTCCGACGCCCCTCGCCCGCCCGGCCGACTCCTCCGCCCCGCGCTGGCGGCGGTGACCGCCGTGGTCCTGCTCGGCGCCGGCCTCGGCCTGTACCTCTTCGCACCGTGGAAGGCGTTCACCGACACCACCGTGAACGAGGCGCTTCCCGCTGCACCCGCCACTGCGGCCGCCGCACCCGCCGCACCCGCTGCGCCCGGGGTGTCCGCTGCCCCCGCGCAGCCCGTCGACCTGGCCCGTGGCAGCTTCCGGTCCGGCGAGCACACCACCACGGGGACCGCGCGCATCGTCCGCCTCGCCGACGGCACCGCGGTGCTGCGCCTGGAGAACCTCGACACCTCGGAGGGCCCTGACGTCCGGGTGTACCTCTCGGCGCTGCCGGCCGAGCAGTCCCACCTGAGCAGCCTCGGCGACGGGCCGATCGAGCTCGACCGCCTCAAGGGCAACCACGGGAACCAGAACTACGCCATCCCGCCGGGGACCGATCTCGCCGCCGTCCACAGCGCGGTCATCTGGTGCAAGCGCTTCTCGGTCGGCTTCGGGGCGGCCGACCTCACCGCGGTCTGACGGCGGTGGGGCGGCGGCCGAAGCCGACCCCGGCAGGCTGCGCCGCGAGCGGGATCGTAGGCTGCCGCCATGGACATCGCCCCGATCACCAAGCCCGACGACGCCTTCGCGATGCTGCTGGCGGGTAACCGCCGGTTCGTCGACGGCACGCCCGAGCACCCGAACCAGGACGCCGCCCGGCGTACCGAGACCGCCCCGGGCCAGAGCCCGTTCGCGGTGCTGTTCGGCTGCTCCGACTCCCGCCTGGCCGCGGAGATCATCTTCGACCGCGGCCTGGGCGACCTGTTCGTGGTCCGGACCGCCGGGCACGTGGTGGGATCCGAGGTGCTCGGCAGCATCGAGTACGGCGTGGGCGTGCTCGGCGCCCCCCTGGTGATCGTCCTGGGCCATGACTCCTGCGGCGCCGTCGCGGCGACCCGCGCCGCCGTTCAGGACGGCACCACCGCCGACGGGTACGTCCGGGACGTGATCGAGCGCGTGACCCCGAGCGTGCTGGCCTCCCGCGCCGCCGGACACACCGAGGACGCCGACTTCATCGCCGAGCACATACGGCACACCGTCGACCTGCTGCTCGACCGCTCCCGCGCGCTCGCCGACGCCGTCGAGGCGGGCCGGGCCGCCGTGGTCGGCCTGTCCTACCGGCTGGTCGACGGCAGCGCCCACGTGGTCGCGGCCCGCGGCCTGGACACGGTGGACCTGCCGGTCTGAGCCGCGGCGGCCGGGTGGGCCTGACCCGCCCCGTGGGACGCCCCCGCCCCCGCCACCCCGCCACCCCGCGCGGGGTGGCGGGGGCCGGTCACGCGTGCAGTGTGTGCCAGGGCCGCGTCGCGTGCTCGGCGGGAGTGCCGTCGAGCACCCGGGCGGTGCGGGCGGCCGGGTCGAGGACCACGGTGGCCAGGCTCGCCCAGCGGTGTCCCGGCGGCCCGTCCGGGTCGGGGACGCAGGTCACGGGGGGTTCCCCGGCGCCGGTCACCAGCCGCTCGACCAGGTCCTGTGCCCGCTCGACGGGTTCGCGGGCGATCCGGTCGCGGAGGAAGGCGTACCGCTCGCCCGAGTCGGGCTGGTACAGCCAGGTCTTCTCCTGCCCGGCGGGTACGGCGGTGAGGAAGTGGTTGGTGCGCAGGAAGGTGCCCGGGGCGATTCCGGGCGCCTCGAAGATGCCGGCCGGGCTGAGGTCGAGGAGCAGGGCCTCCCGCTCGTCGAAGAGCAGGAAGGACCCGGACGAGGTGAGGGGCGCCTCCCGCAGGAGCTCCCGTGCGTGCCGGGCGCTGTCGGCCTCCTCCAGGACGAGCGCGGCCAGGACGTGGACCGGCAGGCCGCCGACGCGGTCGTCCCGGTGGCCGAGGATGTTGAAGTGCAGGGCGACGCCTGCGCTGTTGACGCCGATCTTGGCGAGGATGCCGTGTTCGGTGATCCCGGTGTAGCGGTGCGCGGCGCCGCCGGAGTCGACGGTGTGCCAGGCGTGGCTGAGTTCGACGTGCCAGTCCCAGGTCTGCACGCCGAGGTGGGTGGTGCCCCCGGCGGCGGTCGGCAGGCGCCGTACGAGGGTGGAGCACTCCCCGGGCGGGACGGTACGGCTGCGGGCGAGGATCTCGGTGCGGGCGTTGAGCGCGGCGATCCGCCAGGGCTCGACGGCGGCGCCGGCGGCGATGCCCTCGATCTGCGCGCTCAGGGCGGGGCGGAAGGCGTCGATCGCTTCGAGGGCCCGCTCGGCGTCGTCGCGGACGGTCGCCGGGCCGACGCCCGCGAGGGCGAAGAGGCGGTCGTAGCCGTCGAGCGCGAGGTGGAGGGTGTCGGCGAGCTGCCGGCCGCGGGCGCGTCCGCGTTCGCGGGGGTCGGCGGCGTGGACGCGGACGTGCGCGCGGTGGTCCGGGCGGGGGAAGGGTGCTGGGGTCACGGGGTTCGTTCCTGTGCGGCGGGCCGGGGTGCGTGGTGCAGCGGGGTGCCGTCCACGACGGTGGCGAGGACGGGGTTGACCGCCTGCTCCTCGGGGGTCAGGTCGAGGGGGTTGCGGGCGAAGACGGTGAGGTCGGCCAGGTGGCCGGGGGCGATCCGGCCGAGCCGGTCGGCGGCCCCCGCGGCGACGGCCGGTGCCCGGGTCATCCCGGCGTAGGCCTCCCGTGCGGTGATCCGCTGGCCGGGCTGGACGGGGGCGGCGTCCGGCTGCTCGACCGGGCGGCGCAGCTGGGCGTCGGCGAGTGCGGTGCGCGGGTCGGCGACGCCGATCGGCCAGTCGGAGCCGAGCGCGACCACCGCGCCGTGGTCGAGCAGGTCCCGGGTGCGCCAGCCGCGGGCGACCCGTTGCGGGCCGATCCGCACGGACCAGTTGTCGCTCTGGTCGGCGCTGGTCAGCCGGGTGGCGTGGGCGGGCTGGAGGCCGGCGACGACGCCGAGGGCGGCGAAGCGCGGCAGCAGGTCGTCGGGGATCGACTCGAGGTGCTCGATCCGGTGCGGCGCGGAGGGGGCGTGGCCGGTCTCCTCGATCACGTCGAGGGCGGTGCGCACCGCCCGGTCGCCGATGGCGTGGGTGACGGTGGGGATGTCGCGTTCGGTGAAGAAGCGGACGGCTTCGCGGTAGCCGTCGACGTTCTTCCACAGGGGGTCGCGGTTCTGGCCGTGCACGTCGGGGTGGTCGAACCAGGCGGAGCCGTTGTCGGCGGTGCCGTCCAGCATGAACTTGGCACCGGCGACGTGCCAGCGGCGGCCGGCCAGGCCCTGCTGGGCGGCGACGGCCTCCCAGACCTCGCGGGTGGAGTCGGCGGGGACGAGCGGTGAGCACCGTACCCGGAGCGGGAGGTCGCCGTCGGCCTCGATCCGCCGGTAGACGTCCTCGGAGGGCGCGGTGAAGTCGAGTGCGTGCAGGCCGGTGAGGCCGGCCGCGGCGAACCGGCGCAGCCGGTCGGCGACGTGTGCGGCGGCTTCGGCCAGGGGCACCTCGGGGTAGTGGGCGAGGACGAGGTCCATGGCCTGGAGCTCGACGACGAAGCCGGTGGGCCGCCCGTCGGGTCCGGTGGCGATCCGGGAGGCGTCGTCGAAGGTCTCGGCGCCGGTCAGGCCGGCGCGGGCGACGGCGGCGGGGCTGATGACGAGCGAGTGCGCGTCGCGGGTCATGAGCGAGACCGGTACACCGGGGAGGTGCTGTTCGAACGGGTGTCCGGTGGGTTCGCCGTCGAAGACGTTGATGTCGAGGTTGAAGCCGGTGACCCACGGGTCGGCGTCAGTGCCTGCGCCCCGGGCCGCGAGGTGCCCGGCGATGCGCGCGCAGACGGCGTCCAGGGTGGTCAGGCCATCGAGGTCCAGGCCGGTGCCGGTCTCGATGGCGCCCCACACCGGATGGGCGTGGGGGTCGGTGAGTCCCGGGGTGAGGGTCGCGCCCGGGAAGGCGAGGACGGCGGTGGCGAGTCCGGTCCACTCGAGGAGGACGTCGTCGCCGCCGACGGCGACGATCCGTCCGTCGCGGACGGCGACCACGGTGTCGGTGGCCGGGCCGGGCACGGGGTCGAAGTTCTCGATCCGTGCCACGCGCAGGATGAGGTCGGCAGTCATGGTCGGTCTCTCAGTGCTGGGTGGGTGCGGCGGGCCCGGCGGTCGCGGCGGGCCGTGCGGTGGCAGGCTTTGCGGTGGCGGGCCCTGCGGTGGCGGGCTGTGCGGTGGCGGGCGGCAGGGTGGTGGCGGGACGCGCGGTGGTGCCGGACGGCCGGGTGCCGAAGGCCCGGGACAGCGCCCAGTACAGGGCGGCCGAGCCGAGGATCCCGACGGGGACGGCGAGATCGAGGCCGCCCATGGCCGCGGAGACCGGTCCGGCCCAGGAGCCGGTGCTCGCGCAGAGGGTGGCGGCGACGGCGCCCCCGAGGGTGGCCAGCGCACCGGCCCGGTTGACGCCCGCGCGGTACCAGAACGGGCTGGTGCGGCTCTGGTCGTGGAGCTGCTCGCCGTCGTAGCGGTTGCGCCGCAGGACGATGTCGGTCGCGTAGACGGCCATGCAGGGGCCGGTGATGACGACGACGAGTTCCATCAGGGTGTCGACGGCGGTCAGGAAGTCGAAGACCAGGAGGGCGAAGAGCGTCATGGCGGTGCCGATCAGCCCGACCACCAGCACGGCGACCACCCGGTGCAGCCGTACGCCGACGGATTGCATCGACAGGCCGGAGCTGTAGGCGGTGATGCCGTTGTTCGCCACGGTGTTGAGCACCACGGCGAGGACGAGGACGGGGGCGAACCAGGACGGTATGACGCCCTCCAGCGCGGCCTGCGGGTCGCTCATGTCGAGGGTGGTGGCTGCGAGGGAGCCGATCGCGGTGAACAGGACGCTCGGCAGGAAGGCGCCGAACGCGGTCCACAGCGTGATCGCCTTCGCGCTGGTGTCCCGGGGCAGGTAGCGGGAGAGATCGGGGCTGTTGGAGTACGACAGCGGGGCGGAGGCGACGATGGTGAAGCCGGAGGCCAGGACGGTCAGCCGGCCGAGGCCGGTGAGGGGCTCGGCCGGGGTGTAGGACCAGTCGGTGCGGGCCAGGACCATGACGCCGACGGCGAGGAACACCACGGTGAGCAGGACGCTCAGGGCGCCGTAGAGGCGGACGATCGTCGCGTGGCCGTAGATCGCGAGCAGGACGGTGGCGCCGGCGATCAGGCAGACGACCAGGGCGTCCACGGCGGGGGTGTCGGGCAGGCCGAGGCGGCTGGTGAGGCCGAGCCCGGCGACGGAGGCCGCCGACCAGTTCAGCGCGAGGTAGAGCGAGGCGATCAGCCAGCCGGTGAGCACGACGACCTTGTTGCCGACGACGCCGTACATGGCGCGGGAGATCACGGAGCCGGAGGTGCCGGCGGCGGGGCCGCTGACGGCGATGAAGCCGGTGAGGAGCCAGACCAGGTTGCCGGCGACGGTGACGGCCAGCGCCTCGACGAGGGTGAGGCCCGCCAGGATCAGGCCTCCGCCGACCACGAAGCTGAGGTAGCTCACGTTCGGCGCGGCCCAGAGCGCGAACAGTTCGCGGGCTCTGCCGTGCCGTTCGGAGTCGGGCACGCAGTCGATGCCGCGGCTCTCGAACGAACCGGCACGGTCCTGTCCGGAGGAGGCCGCGGCCACGGCGGGGCCGGTTGCAGAACGCTCCATGGGGTTCCTTCGTGGGGGAGGCGGTGGGGGTGGGGGAGTCGGCGGCACCGTTCCGGGTGGGTGAGGCCCGGGCGGGTGGGGGCGGAGGGGCACGACCCTTATTGATGTCGACACCAATAAGCTGTTGGTGCGATATCCAATAGGCTGTTCCGCATGACGTCAACCCCCCGGGCCGCCCGGACCCGCAAGACCGCGGAGGAACGCCGCCAGGAGATCCTGCGGACCGCCGCCCGCCTGGCCCTGGAACGCGGACTGGAGCGCACGACCATGCAGCAGGTCGCCGACGAGCTGGGAGTACGCCCCGGCCTGATCGGCCACTACTTCCCGAGCATCGACGACCTGCTGTGCGAGGCGTTCGCCTGCGCGGTGACCGGCGAGCGCGAGTCCCTCCTCCCGGAGGCCGACGCGGGCCTCGCACCCGCCCGGCGCCTGAGCCGCCTGCTGCACCGCCTGAACGGCGAGGAGTTCGTCGACTTCGGCCGGCTCTGGCTCAACGCCCGCCACCTCTCCCGCTACCGCCCCACGCTGCGCGCCGTGGTGGCCGAGCAGGAGGCGGTCATGCGCGACGCCCTGACCGCCGTGATCGAGGACGGCGTGCGCACCGGCGACTTCACCACCGCGGACCCGCTGGGGGCGTGCCTGGTCATCCTGGTGGCGATCGACGGACTCGGCGCCTACGCCAACGGCGACTCGCTGTTCACCCACCCCGCCCTGGACGCCCTCGTCTTCACCACCGCGGAACGCGAACTCGGCCTGCCGCCAGGCACGTTGCGGGACGCCGGCTGAGCACCGCGGCCCGGGCCGCCTGCGCCGTCCGGCGATCTTCACGCTCGGCCTACGGGGACGCCGCGTAGGCGTACGGCACCCGCACCGTCGCGCGCCTCGACAGCGCGACGCTGCGGCCCGCACCGTGGTCCGACCGGGCGCGGGAGGCTGCGCGGATGATCGAGGTTCTGCGGGGCGGCGGACGGGAGGTGGCCCTGCGCGTGGCCGCCGGATGGGGTCGGCGACCGCCGGGGCGCGGCGACCGGCCGGTCAGCTGCCCGGGTGGGAGGCCGCCCAGCCGTGCTCGAGCAGCGCGAAGGCCTGGTCGGCGGCGCGGTGCGGCTCGGCGTGCCGCAGGATCAGGCCGCGGGCGGCAAGGGCGAAGTGGGCCAGGGCGGCGCAGGCGAGGTCGTCCTCGGGTGCGCCGGCAGCTTCGGCGATGGCCCGGGCCAGGGCCGTTTCGTGGCGCGTCCACAGGCGGTGGGCGTAGTCGCGCAGGGCGGGGGTCTCCTGCACCATGCGCGTGAAGTCGGCGAACCGCGGGTCCTTGGCGTGGACGGCGAATCGGGTCTGGTTCAGCAGGATGTGCTCGCGCAGGGCCTGTGGGATCGACGTGCCGGGGGCGCGGTCGCGGACGGCGGCGACGAGCGCGGCCTCCAGGTCGTCGTCCTGGTCGAAGACCAGGGCTTCCTTGCCGGAGAAGTGCTTGAACAGGGTGGTCACCGAGACGTCGGCGGCGTCGGCGATCTCCTTGACGCCGACCTGGTCGTAGCCGCGGTCGAGGAAGAGCTCGAGTGCGGCGTCGGCCAGGGACTGGCGGGTCTGGGCCTTCTTGCGCTCGCGGCGCCCGGTCGGGTCGGTCACACGCCCACCGTACCGCAAGGTGAATCCACTTCAAAAGTTGATTCGTTGCACTTATTTAGCGAGTGTGCTTTCTTGGTGCGGCCGGACCTCCCGGCGGCCCACCCCCTCCCGAGGGAGACACCCATGCACCCTGCCCGTGGTCCCCGCATCGCGATCGTCGGCGCCGGCCTCGGCGGCCTCACCTGCGCCCGGGTCCTGCAGCAACACGGCCACCGCGTCACCGTCTTCGAACGCGAGGCCTCCGCCGACGCCCGCCCGCAGGGCGGCACCCTCGACCTGCACGCCGACACCGGTCAGGCCGCCCTGCGGGCGGCGGGCCTCCTCGAGCGCTTCCAGGCCCTCGCCCGCCCCGAAGGAGCGGAATGGCGCGTGCTCGGCTTCGCCGACGCCGCCCTCCTCGCGCATCAGGGGCCGCCTGCCGCCGGGGGCCGGCCGGAGATCGACCGCGGCCAACTGCGCAGCCTGCTCCTGGACTCGGTCACCGAGGGCGCGGTGCGCTGGGGCCGCGCCGTCAGCAGGGTCGTCCCGCTGCCGGACGGCACCGGCCGGATCCTCCTCGACGACGGCACCGCCGAGGACTTCGACCTGGTGGTCGGCGCCGACGGCGCCTGGTCGCGGGTCCGCCCGGCCTTGTCGCCCGCCGTACCCCGCTACACCGGCGTCACCTTCATCGAGACCGGGTTCGACCAGTGCGACACCCGCCACCCCGGCCTCGCGGAGCTGGTCGGCAGCGGATCGATGCTGGCCAAGGGCGCCGGCCGGTCCCTGGTCGCCCAGCGCAACAGCAACGGCCACATCCGCGCCTACATCGCGCTCCGGGCCCCGGAGGACTGGCACGTGGCCGCCGGTGTCGACCTCGGCGACCGGCGGGCGGTGCGGAGGCACCTGCTGACGGTGTTCGACGGCTGGGACGAGAGCCTGCGCCACGTCCTGCGCAACAGCGACACCGGGTTCATCAACCGGTCCCTGTTCGTCCTGCCCGCCCCGCACACCTGGGAGCACGTCCCCGGCGTCACACTGCTCGGCGACGCCGCCCACCTGATGCCGCCGGCCGGCCTGGGCGCCAACCTCGCCATGCTCGACGGCTCCGACCTCGCCCACGCCCTGGTCACCGCACCCGGCGTCGACGACGCCGTCCGCGCCTACGAGGGCATCATGCTTCCGCGCTCGGCCGAGGCCGCGATGGGCAGCGCGCAGGGACTCGACCGTCTCGTCCCCGCAGCGGCCTCCTGAGCCGGCTCCACGGTCCCGTCCGCGCGGCCTTCCCGTGTCGATCAGGTCCGCCCTCCCCAGGGCCGCCTCCGTCCGCCCCGGCGTAGCCTCGTGCCCGGAGCGTGGCCCGTTCCGCCTGTCGGAACGGCCGGATCGACCGCTCCCGGGGCCTGGTCGGCGAGCTGACCGACAGGCAGATGCGGCGAGCAGGCGCCCACCGACCCGACCCGTCCGGCAGGCGGGGGCGGTGCCGCCGGCCGGACCCTGGCCGCCGCCGCCCCGATCGGGTCGCCCTGGCGGCGGAGGAGTGCACGTCCGGGCTCCCGCCGGCCTTGGCCCAGCTCGCCTCGGTCTCCCCGGAGGCGAGCTCCCGCATGTTCGCGGAGGAGGCCGGCCCGGTCGCGGTGGTCCTCCCCCCCCTGGATCGCGGCGCTGCTGCTCACGGCCCCGGGCCGCTGGTGCGCGGCCCGTACGGTGGGCGTGCCCGCTGCACTGATCGACCTCGGAGTCGCGCTGGTGGTCCTTGGCCGGTACGGCGGGGCCTCCGGTGAACTGCTCCGAACTTCGCCTCGCGGGGCGGGACTCGACCCGGCCCCGCACGGACCGGCCCCGACCTCGCCACCGTGCTCCGTACCCGCGGCTCCGACCCGGGACGCGGGCTCGCCGTGACGGGCCCCGCCCCCCGCCGGGGCGTTCCCCTCCCGGGACCGCGTTCGGCGGCGGCGGACATGAGATGTACCGACCGGGCCCGGCGCCGGCGAGCCCGGTCGGTTCAGGCGCGTTCGTCAGTCGAGGCCCTCGATGATGCGGAAGTCGCGTTCGACGCCGTCGGCGAGTGCGGCCAGCGCCTCCTGGTAGGCCGCACTCGCATGGGCGGCGACCGCCTGTTCGAAGCTGTCGAACTCGATCAGGATGGTGCGCTCGGCGATCCCGGCGTCGTGTGCGACGACCCGGCCGTCGCGGGCGAGCACCCGCCCGCCCGCGGCCGCGACGGCCGGAGCGGCCAGCTTGTTGTAGGCAGCCAGCTTCTCGGGATCCGCAATGGTGCGGTAGGCGCTGACCCAGTAGCCCTTGGCCACGGTACCTCCTGTGTTCGGAATCGATGCTCAGCAGCATGCCCGGATCCATGGTCGGCGCGCTGCGGGGGCCGGCGGAGACGGCGCCGAACTCGGACGGCTTCGATCCTCGGCCTCGGCCTCAGCCTCCGGTCCGACTCGACCGGCCCGGGCCCGGCACACCGGCCGGGGCTGTGATCGGTTCGGCCCCGGGGGAGCGGCGGCGGGCGAGGGCGACACTGACCATCGTGGTGATCGCCATCGCGGCGACGCCGACCAGCGCCGCGGTCGTGTAGGCGTCGTCGTCCGGGAAGAGGCGGCCCGTGGCGGTGCCGGCGGCCAGGACCAGACCGCCGACGGCGCTGCCCAGCGAGTACCCGACGCTGCGGACCACGTAGTTGAAACTCATCGCGCTCGACGTCTCGCTCTTCGGGGTGGCGGCCAGGATGACGCCGAGCATGGCGGCCGAGAAGCTGCCGACGCCGAAGCCCAGCACGCCCATGGCCGCGAGCAGTTCGGCCACGTCGGACCGGGCGGTGGCGAACAGGACGAACCCACCGCCGACGACGGCGGCACTGCCGGCCAGGACCAGCGGGCCGTCGATCCGCACCCGGACCCGCGGTGTGAGCTTGCCTGCGACGAACCCCAGTGCGGAGAACGGGATGAGGACCAGCCCCGCCTCGAAGGTGGTCAGCCCGAAGCCGTAGCCGGCACTGCGCGGCGTCTGCGCGTAGCGGGTGATGAGCGTGAGCAGGAGGTACATGCCGCTCCCGCCGACGAACATGGCGAGGTTCGCCCCGGCGACCGCGGGGTGCCGTACCGCCCGGACGTCGACCAGGGGCGTCGTGGTCCGCAGTTCGGAGACGGTCCAGACGCAGAGCAGGAGGACGGCGGCCACGGCAAGGGCCACCGCCACGGTCAGGTGCCGGCTCCACAGGCTCCTCTCGCCGGCCAGGAACAGGACGAGGAGCAGTCCACCCGCGAGGACGAGCGCACCGGCCACGTTCACGTGGGCGGAACGGCCTTCGGGAGCCGCGGGTACGGAACGCCACGCGGTCACGAAGGCGACGGCGGTGACGAGCAGGCCGAGGCCGTAGGCGGCCCGCAGTCCGCCGAACTCGGCGAGCAGCGCGGCCAGCGGGTAGCCGACCCCGGCGCCGATGATGGAGACCACGGAGATCAGCGCGATGGTGGCCGCGCTGCGCTCCTCGGGAAGGTGGTCGCGGGCCACACCCATCATCAGCGCGGTGAGACCGAGCCCGACGCCTTGGGCCGCTCTGCCCACGAGCAGCCAGGCGAACGGCAGCGGCAGCACGGTGAGCGCACTGCCGACGACGACCGCCAGCGTGGCGAGGATGGCGGCCCGCCGGTGCGGACCGGCGCCGAGCCGGCCGAGGACGGGGGTGGCGACGGCGCCGCTGAGCAGGGCGATGGTCAGCGTCCACTGCGCGCTGTCGAGGGGGACGTGGAACGTGGTCGCCACGCTGGTGATGAGCGGCGTCCCGAGGCTGGCGACCGCCGCCACGACCAGGGCGATGAACGTCAGGGCCGGGACCAGCGCACGTGCCTCGGGCCGTACCGGGGCAGTGCCCACGGGCCGGTCATGAGCCTGGGCCGCGGTCACCGGTCCGACTCCGCTGGGGCGCGGCTCTCGAGCTCCGCCAGGTGCAGCAGCGCCGGGAGGGCCGCCGCCAAGGCCTCGACCTCGTCGCCGGTGAGTTCGTCGATCAACCGCGCGTACGCGTCGACGCCCGCCCGGCGTCGGGTCCGGACGTACGCCGCGCCGGTCTCGGTCAGGCACACCAGTGTGACCCGCCGGTCGGACGGATCGCCCTTCCGCTCGACCAGCCCGGACTCCTCCATCACCCGGACCAGGACGGTCATCGCGGGCTGGGTGACGCCCTCCGCCGCCGCCAGATCGGTGATCCTTCGCGGGCCGGTCCGGTCCAGGGTGGCCAAGGTGGCGGCGGACGTCAGGCTCATGTCGCGGGGAAGGCGTCTGACGGCCCTGGTGGCCAGACCGTAGAGAGCGGACCCGATGGCATCGGAAGCGTGGTGTGCGGCGTCTCGGCGACTCATGCCTGAAGCATAGAGCCTTTATATGCATCCTTTATGCATTTTCCTGGTCGGGGTCCGGCGGTGTCCGGCGGTGCTCGGCCTGCATCGCGTCCGCGCGGGGATGAGCGGCGCCGGCTACGCCGTTGCGCACGCTGCCAGCGCCGTTCGCGCCAGCCCGCGCAGCCAGGCGTGGGCCCGGTCGGTGTCGTAGCGCTGATGCCACGACAGGTACACGGGCGCCGCGGGCAGTTCGAGCGAGAGGGGGAGAGCGACCAGACCGAGGTCGGCGACCGCGGACCGGGTGGTGGCTTCGGGGACGCTGACCAGCAGATCGGAGTCGCGCGCGAACTCGAACGCGGCCGCTTCGGTGGGCGCGGTCGCCACCACGCGGCGGGCGAGGCCGAGCTGGGCGAGGGCGCCGTCCAGGGCGTTGCCGAGGTTTCCGCGTCGCGAGACGGTGACGTGCTCGCCGGCGGCGTACCGCTGCGCGGTGACGGCCTCGACGCGGGTGAGGGGGTGCCCGGTCCGCACGACGACGACGAGGCGGGTCTCACCCGCGCTCTCGGCCCAGATGTCCGGTGCGCACCAGGATCTGGTCCCCGGTGGTGCGCCGGATCCGGCCCAGGCTCCGGCTCATCGCGGGGGCGGTGACATGGAGACGCGCGGCGGCCCCGGCCACGCTCCCCTCCTCGAGCAGCGCGTCGAGGGCGGCGAGCAGGTTCAAGTCCAGTTGCATGAGAGTCATCCTAGCCGTGCTTGACATGCACTTGAAGGTAATGCCGGGGCTGGCTACCTTCGATACCGGAGCACAGGACGCACCGCACAGCGCGGCCCGACCGGCCCCAACCACCCCTACTCGCACAGGAGTACCGCCATGTCCGAAACGCTTCAGACGACAGCCCTCTCCGACGCCGATCTGCTCGATGGGACCGCGGACGCGGTGCGTGAGGCCGGTGCGGCGCTGCGCGCGCGTTTCGGCGAGGTGGTCCGCTACGGCAGCCGCGAGGAGCTGATGGCGGCGCTGGCCGTCAACGACGACGCGGCCCTCGACATCCTGCGTCCCGCCCTGACCGCACTGCGGCCGCAGGCCCGATGGGTGGAGGACGAGCTGGACGGCGGGGCGCTGCCGGACGGCGAGTGGTGGGTGGTGGACCCGGCCGAGGGCAACGTGAACCACCTGCACGGCCTGCCGGAGTGGGCGGTCACCGCCACCCTGGTGCGCGACAACCGGCCGCAGCTCACGGTGGTGCACCTGCCGCTGACCGGCGAGACCTACACCGCCCGCACCGGCGCCGGCGCCCACCTCGACGGCCGGCCGCTGCACGTCTCCGCCACCGCCGACCTGGGCCTTGGCATCGTCGCCACCAGCCAGGCCCGCCCCGACGAGGACGAGCAGGTCGTGCAGCAGATCGGCGCCTCGATCACCGCGATGCTCTCCGACGCGCTCGTGGTGCGCGTCGCGGTCCCCGCCACCCTGCACCTGGTCAACGTGGCCGCCGGACGCATCGACGCCTTCTGGCAGTTCGCCGGCGCCCGCGCGGACCTGCTGCCCGGCGCCCTGCTCGTCACCGAGGCCGGCGGGACCGTCTCCGACACCCAGGGCCGCCCCTGGACCCCGCAGAGCGCAAGCTTCCTCGCCGCCGCACCCGCCGTCCACGCCCGGGCCGCCGCCACCCTCACCCGCTGACCACCCGCCCCGACCCCGCACACACCAACCCGCACACACCAACCCGCACACACCAACCCGCACGCACCGACCCGCACGCCAACCCGCACCAACGCAAAGGAACAGATCACCATGACCACCATCGCAGTCCTCGGCAACGGCCGCGTCGGCGGCAACCTCGCCGCAGCCCTCACCCTGGCCGGCCACCAGGTCACCGTGGTGGACCGCGACCCCGGCGCCGCCGCGGCCGCCGCCCGCAGTGCCGAGGTCGTCATCAACGCCACCCCGGGCGCCGGCTCCCTGGAGCGCCTCGCCGCCCTGCGCGAGGAACTGAACGGCAAGATCCTCGTCGACGTCTCCAACGCCACCACCGACGGACCGGACGGACTGCCCGCCGACCTGATCTACCCCGGCTCCAGCCTCGCCGAACAGCTCCAGGACGCGCTCCCCGGCACCCACGTCGTCAAGACCCTCAACACCATGCTCTTCCCGGTGATGACCGCCCCCGCCTCACTCACCCAGGCGCCCACCGCGTTCCTCTCCGGCGAGGACCCCCAGGCCAAGCAGACCGTCCGCGACCTGCTCACCGACCTCGGCTGGCACCAGGACTGGATCACCGACCTCGGCGGCATCCGCACCGCCCGCGCCACCGAGGCCGCCATCCTGTTCGTCCCGCACGTCATCCGCTCCAGCGGATTCACCCCCTTCGCGATCTCCATCGCCCGCTGACCTGCGAAACGCCCGGCCCCGGCGGGCGGCCTCAGCCGAGAGCGGCTTCCTCGCGGTCGAGGTCGTGCTGGATCGTTCGGCGGGTGGTGTCGCTGATCCGGTGTTCGTCGTAGAGACGGTGCAACTCGGTGTTCTGCACGGTGATCACGGCGTGCCACAGCTCGCGGTAGGTGGCGTCGACGGTGCTGCCGTCCGGGCCGTCGACGCTGCGGTCGAGGCGGGCGCCGAGCCCGCGCCGCACCCGGTCGATCACGGTCTCGGGCAGGACGTCCAGGGTCGCGAGCTCCTCGACGTGGGCGAGCGCGGCGTGGGTGAGGGTGTCCCGGGCCTCCGCCTCCTCCCGGGCGGTGTGCTCGGGCTCCAGCGCCAGGCCGGAGCGGTCGACCACGGCCGCCAGGGTCAACCCCTGGACGACCAGGGTGAACACCACCACCGCCGTGGTCAGCACCAGTACCAGCGGACGTCCCGCCAGCGGGGTGCCGTCGCTCGCGAGCAGCGGGATCGACAGGGCGGCGGCCAGCGGCATCACACCACGGGTGCCGGCCCAGGTCACCACCCCGGCCACCCGCCACGACATCCGGCTCCGGGAAGGCTCCGGGGAAAGGCCCCGAGAATGCCCTCGGGGAAGCTCCTGGGAAGGCCGGACGGCCCGGGTCAGCGGCAGCGTCGACAGCACCCGGACGGCGATCAGCACGGCGGCCAGGGCCAGGGCCTGCACCGGCCACCACCCCGTACCCTCGGGCAGGTCCCGTACCAGGGCGGGCAGCTCCAGACCGACGATGCCGAACACCACGCTCTCCAGGATGAACACCACCACCGCGTAGACGGCGTGCAGTTGGAGGCGGATGTGGGCGTCGGTGAGGCGGCGGCCGCTGCGGCCCAGCAGGACGCCGGCGACCACGACCGAGGTGATCCCGGAGGTGTGCCCGGCCTCCGCCACCACGTACGCCGCGTACGGGGTGACCAGGGCGATCACGGTCTCCAGCACCGGGTCGGTGGTACGGCGGCGGATCAGCCACACCAGCCCCGCCACGGCGGCGCCGATCAGGCTCCCGCCGCCGCCGAGCAGCAGGAACTCCCCGCCGGCGGCGAGCAGGCTCACCGAACCGCCCGCCGCCACCGCGATGCCGACGGCCACCCTGAACAGCACCAGCGAGGTGGCGTCGTTGAACAGGCTCTCCGCCTGCACCAGGACCTGGACACGGCCCGGCAGCGCCAGCCGGCGGCCGAGCGCGGTGACCGCCACCGGATCGGTGGACGCGAGTACGGCGCCCAGCACGAAGGCCATCGCGGGTGGCAGGCCGGTCACCGCGACCGCCACGAAGCCGACGGCCGCCGCCGAGGCGAAGACCAGGCCGAATGCGAGGATCGTGACCGGCTTCCACACCGTGCGCAGATCGCGCAGCGACAGCTCCTCGGCGGAGGCGTACAGCAGCGGGGGCAGCACGACCAGGGCAATCGCCTGGGGCGGGATGTGCAGTGCGGGCACGCCCGGTATCAGCGCCACGGCGATACCGGCCAGCACCAGCAGTGAGGGGGCCGGCAGGCGCCAGCGCCGCGCGAAGGTGGCCACGGCGGTGGCCAGCACCACCAGGAAGAGGACGATCCCCACGGCGCGCATCTGCGAAAGCCCCCATCACGAGGAGCGGGGGCGCTGCCGCCCGATCGCCGCAGTCGTCCCCCGAGCCGACCAGACTTCCCGGCACACCAGGACGATCTTATCGGGACCTTAGCAGCGCCGGACAGGGCGGCCGAGCCGCCCGGCCGCGGGACACGCCGCAGGGGGCGCTCAGTCCCGTGAGGCCCGCCCCTTACCGCCCGTCCCGGCGGCCCGGGGTCGTTACTCGAAGCGGGTGGGGTCGCCGGCTCCGTACCGGACGATCTCCGCGGTGCCGCCGGAGAAGTCGACGACCGTCGTCGGTTCCGTTCCGCAGTCGCCGGAGTCCACCACGGCGTCCAGCACGTGGTCGAGCCGTTCCTTGATCTCCCACCCCTGCGTCATCGGCTCGGCCTCGCCGGGCAGCAGCAGGGTGCTGGAGACCAGCGGCTCGCCGAGTTCGGCGAGCAGCGCCTGGGTGACGGTGTGGTCGGGGATCCGCACGCCGACGGTCTTCTTCTTCGGGTGCAGCAGGCGGCGCGGCACCTCCTTGGTGGCGGGCAGGATGAAGGTGTAGCTGCCCGGGGTCGCGGCCTTGACGGCGCGGAAGACCGCGTTGTCGATCTGGACGAACTGCCCCAGCTGGGCGAAGTTCTCGCACATCAGGGTGAAGTGGTGGCGGTCGTCGAGCCGCCGGATCGACCGGATCCGTTCGACGCCGTCGTGGTTGCCCATCCGGCAGCCCAGGGCGAAACAGGAGTCGGTCGGGTACGCGATCAGGGCCCCGGAGCGGAGGCTGTCGGCCACGGTGCCGATGGTCCGGGCCTGGGGGGTCTGCGGGTGCACATCGAAGTACTTCGCCATTGGCCGACCATAGGGGATCGGCCCCGCTCGGCGACAATCCATGACGCACTGCCACGGGGACGATCAAACCGGACGCGCCGGGCGCACCGGACGCACCCCCCGTCCGGTCCCGGGTCGCTCGCCGCGTCACTGCGCCCGATGACCTGGGGCCGTACCGGCGTTCGGCCGCGCCGGCCCTACGACGCGCCTCCCGTCGGGGAGGGGGGATCAGAACGTCGGCACCGGCGGGAACCAGGGCCGGACGATCTTGAGGCGGTAGGCCATCGACACGTCGTCGACCAGGAACGGCACCTTGTTGGCGCTGTCCTCGACCACCATGAAGGAGAGCACCGCGGTCTTCTCCGTGGTGGAGTAGAAGGCGTCCGGCAGGGTGACGGTGACCTGCTCGTAGCTGCTGTTCCCGTCCTTGTTGGTACGGCTGGCCAGCAGGTACGGAGTGCCGTCCGCCGCGGTCGCCTCGACGTCCAGCTCCCGGTAGGCGAGGCCGCCCGGGCCCTGCGGGGGGACGCGCAGCCAGAAGGTGAGGACCGGAACCCGGTTGGCGGGTATGGTCACCTGCTGCGTGATCCGGTTGACGCCGGTGAAACCCTGGCCGCCCAACTCGGCCTTCCAGCTGCCGGAGCGGGCCGGGTAGGCGGAGGACGCGTTGATCAGCCGGGCACCGCCGAACGGCGTCGAGAACGACGACCAGCCGGTGTTCCCGGCCTCGAAGTCGCCGTTGACGGTGCCGACGGGTGCGGCCTGGGCGGCCGGGGCGCTCACCAGGCCGAGCGCCGCCGCGGCGATGACGGCGGAGGCGCCGAGGCGCGCGCTCCGGAATCGCGAAGTCATGTCTCTCCAGGGTGTGGTGTCGCGCGCGACCCGGTGGCCGCGGCGGATCTCGCACAGGGGTGACGGAGACAGCAGGACCCGTCGCCCCCGCGTGGTTCGGAGGCGGGATACGTCCGCGTGCCCCCCGCGCAGACGAAACCTACCGTCAAGTAGTGACACCCGGACGGCCGAGGAAGCCGGGCTCGCCCCGCCGCCGCCGGGGACGGAGGTCAGTCCGGTGTCAGCGCAGCGTCAGGTGGCCGGGGCATTCTGAGGGCGCGTCAAGGGGCCGCGGTACACGGCCGGTCCCCGATCGGGAGAGGTGCCCGGAGCGGTTCATCGGGTGCCTGGCCGGCAACGGCCGAGCAGGGTCCCCCGGGGCCCGCGCAGGTTCGAATCCTGCCCTCTCCGCCCCTCCTTCCTCCGCCGCACCCGCACTCTCCCGGCACCGCCCGTCCGGGCGTCCGGCAGGGCGTCCGGGTACTCGGTCGTGGCCGATGCCGCGATCGGGAGCGCTCGTGTCGCCCGTCCGAGGGGGCCCTCGGCGAGGCCCTGGCGCAGGTGTACGGCCGGTGACTGCTGCGGCCGCGCCCTCGCCCGCGGAGGCGCTGTCACCGGCGGGCGCTACGGTCGTCCCGCAACGGCAGCAGCACACGACGGAGACGACGATGACCCGCACGACACCGCCCCGGCCCGTCGACGTGGAGGCGCTCTTCCCGGAGCTGGCCCCGCTGCGTCGTAGCGCGATACGGCTCCATCCCCGCGCCGGTGCCCCGGGCCCGGGGGAGAGCTCGGTCGGCGGCCCGCTGATGTGGCCGGCCGACGAGCCGTGGCCCGTCTGCCCGAGCACCAGCCACCACGAGCCCTGGGGCGGCCCCGCGACGGACGGCCCCGTGCCGCTGGTCAGCATCGTCCAGATCCACCGCCGCGACGTGCCGGAGCTGTCCTTCCCCGAAGGCTGCGACCTGCTCCAGGTGCTCTGGTGCCCCTTCATCGTCGACTGCTGTCCCGAGCCGATACCGAAGGTGTACTGGCGGAGTGCGGACGCGATCGGGCGGATCCTCGAATCGGCGCCGCCGACCGTGAGCACCGCGCCGCAGCACAGCATCCCGGACCCTTGCGTCCTGCATCCCGAGCCGGTGACCGAGTATCCGAGCTGGGACATGCCGGAGGACGTCGGCGCCGCACTCGGCGGACGCATCGAGGTCATGGAGGCCCGTACCGGTTGGGAGTACCACTCCCACCTGGCGGCCGCGCCGGGTATCAAGCTCGGCGGGTTCCCGAGCTGGACCCAGGAGGAGTGCTGGCCGGAGTGCCCGGACTGCGGGCGGACGATGGAGCACCTGCTGACGGTGAGCAGCTGGGAGTACGACGGCGCATCCTGGCGCAGCTGGCTCCCGGTCGAGGACCGTGACGCCGGGACAGGACGGGAGAAGCGAGATTCCGCCGGGAATTGCGGTGCGCACAATCCGGCCGGTCTGATGTTCGGTGACGCCGGTGGCGTCTACGTCTTCGAATGCGTCACGTGTCCGGGCCGGCCGGTCGGGTACCACTGGGACTGCTCCTGACCCGGGCTGCCGACGGGGCCGGGACCGGCCTCCCGGCGGGCCGTCACCAGTGCCGGATCGGGGCCCGCCCGGCGTCGGTGGGCCGCCCGGTGGGCTCCCGGCGGCCTGGGGCCGGGGCGGCCTGCGCGGGGACCGGGCTGTCGCCCAGGAGTTCGGCCAGGTCGGTGTCGCCGATCTCGCGCCAGCCGGTGAAGTCCGTGGTCATGTAGGCGCCCATCGGCTGGTCGGGCCCGCCCGGGCCCGGGCCGCGGCGCCAGCCGAACGCGACTTCGGCGGCCTCCGACGGGCACTGGAACCCCGCCGGCGCCTTGCCGACGTGGACGACCACGAACACCCCCTCGCCCGAGGGCCGGCCGTCCTCGAAGTGGCGGTAGACGGCACCGGCGTGGAAGAACTGCTCCTCGGCCATCAGCTGCTCTCCCTTCCCGCCGACCCGCGTCGCCCTGCTGTCCATGGTGCCGCGCCCGCCTGGCAATTCCCAACCTCTCCGGCCGCCCGGGTCGGCCCGGGCGGTGCCGGGCCCGGCTCTGCCCGCCGGGACTCGGCGTGGCAGACGGGCTCCCGGCCGATCGGTCACAGATAGTAGTGAATGGTCCGCCTCGGTAGTGAACCGGCCGGCCCGGCGCGCCGGGCGTCGGGCGGCGGACGTCACGAGCTGACCGTGCCGCGGCGGGCGATGTCCGCGGGCGGACGAGGGAGAGTTCATGGGCGAGGCGAGGTCTCTGCGGCGGGACCGTACGGGCGGTACCTCCCCGGCCGCGCGGCGCGGGGCCTCGCAGACCGGTGCGGGCCTGGCCCGGCTCGAGGGGTACCTGGTCTGGGAGGCGGAGGTCTGCGCGGCCGAACGGGACGCCCAGCAGTTCGCCGGCCAGTTCCGCTGGCTCGCCCAGGAGCAGCGGGAGGAGATCGCGCAGGCGTACACCGGCGACCGGCTCTGCTACGCCCGGGGTGTGTTCGACCGGGCGTTCGCCCGGGCGGAGGAGATGGGGCAGGACTACGCCGCGAAGTGCCGCCGGGCGGCCGGGCTGTGGGCCGCGGTCTGCCTGGCGGCGGTGGCGGTGACCGCGCTGCTCGCCGCGGTGCCGGTGCTGCTCGACCACTGAGGGCCCGCCGGCCGCGCGCGGACGCGGCCACCGGCCCGCGGACGGCCGGAGACCTCCGCGCTGCGGAGGTCTCCGGTGGTGACGGCGGTCAGTGGTGGCCGTGGCCGCTGCTGATCGCCTCGTGCTCCTCGGCGGTGGGCTTGGGGATCTGGCCCGTGGTGCCGAAGTAGCTCTCGGAGAGCTTGTAGCGCAGGACGTCGAGCCGGCGCGGCTTGCCCTTGCGGTTGGTGCGGACGGGGAGCGGCGCCGGGCGGGGCTGGTCGTGCGCCGTGAACTTGTACAGGTCGCCCTGTGCGAGCGGGGTGTGCACCTCGATGAACTCGCCGTGCGGGAGACGGCGGATGATCCCGCTCTCGCGGCCGTGCAGCACCTTCTCCTTGTCCCGGCGCTGCAGGCCGAGGCACCAGCGCTTGGCGATGAAGAACACGATCACCGGGACGACGAAGAACCCGACCCGGACCGCGTTGGTGATGACGTTGATCGACAGGTGGAAGTGGGTGGCGACCAGGTCGTTGCCGCCGCCGATCAGCAGCACCAGGTAGAGCGAGATCCACGCGGCGCCGAAGGCGGTGCGCACCGGCGTGTTGCGCGGCCGGTCCGCGATGTGGTGCTCGCGCTTGTCCCCGGTGATCCACGCCTCGACGAACGGGTAGGCCCAGATCGCGACCAGGACGAGCGGGAAGATGACGAGCGGCAGGAAGACGCCGAGGTTCAGGGTGTGCCCGCCCCAGACGGAGATCTCCCAGCCGGGCATGACCCGGACCAGCCCCTCGGAGTAGCCCATGTACCAGTCGGGCTGCGCGTCGGTGGAGACCTGGTCCGGCCGGTAGGGGCCGTAGGCCCAGATCGGGTTGACCGTGGCGATGGCCGACATGGCCGCCACGATGCCGAAGACCAGGAAGAAGAAGCCGCCGGCCTTCGCCATGTAGACCGGCATCAACGGCATGCCGACCACGTTCTTCTGGGTGCGGCCGGGCCCCGCGAACTGGGTGTGCTTGTGGTAGAAGACCAGGATCAGGTGCGCGGCCAGCAGGCCGACCATGATGCCCGGGATCAGCAGGACGTGGACCGTGAACAGGCGCGGCACGATGGCGGTCCCGGGGAACTGGCCGCCGAAGATGAACATCGACAGGTACGTGCCGACGACGGGCACCGAGAGCACCGCGCCCTCCATGAAGCGGATGCCGGTGCCCGAGAGCAGGTCGTCGGGGAGCGAGTAGCCCATGAACCCGTCGAACATGCCGAGGATGAGCAGCGTCGCGCCGAAGATCCAGTTCAGCTCCCGCGGTTTGCGGAAGGCGCCGGTGAAGAACACCCGCATCATGTGGACCAGCATCGACGCCACGAAGACGATCGCCGCCCAGTGGTGGATCTGACGGATCAGCAGGCCGCCGCGGACCTCGAAGCTGATGTTCACCGTGGAGGCGTACGCGTCGGACATCCGCACGCCGTCCAGCGGGGTGTAGGAGCCGTGGTAGGTGACCTCCGACATGCTGGGCTGGAAGAAGAAGGTCAGCCAGACGCCGGTGAGGATGATGATGACGAAGGTGTAGAGCGCGATCTCACCGAGCATGAAGGACCAGTGGTCCGGGAAGATCTTCCGCAGGTTGGACTTGGCGAGGGCGTAGATGCCCAGACGCCCGTCGGTCCAGTCGGCCAGGGCCTCGCCCGGGCCGGCCGGCTCGGCCCGGGTGCTGGCCGGGGCCGCCTTGGAGTCCGGACGCCGCCGTTCAGCCCGCATGCCCGCTCCCCGGGTGGGCCGCCCGAACGCCGGAGCGGCATGAGTCGTGCACGGAACGCGTGGCCGGCGGCTGGAGCCGGCGGATCGATGTGATCACGGGACCTCTCGACGGGCGGGCCCGGGCCGTGCGGCGGCCGTGTGGCTGCGGCGCCGGAATCCCGTCGGGTCGCGAGCCGGACCACCGTGGACCGGGGCGACCGGGGATGTCACCGGGAGTAGTTGATTGACTACCCGCCATGTTCGCGCGGCCGGAGTGCCGGTGCACGCTCATCCGGCGCTCTCCGCGGCGTGTCGTACGCGGGTGCCCGCGCGGAGGGTTCCGCCCGCGGTGCCTCGCACCGCTCCGGCCGGTCGCCGGTTGCCGGTCGCCGGTGCCGGTGCCGGTTGCCGGTGCGGTACCGCCGTCCGACGATCGACAGTAGGGCAGCGCCGGTACGGCAGCGCCGGTAGGGCAGCGTTCCCGGCGCCGAGGAGTGCTTCAAGGGGCATGCCGGCGATGGGCGAGCCAGCGAAGGAGCGAGTCATGGCATATCCAGTGATCGTCGGGGTCGACGATCCCGAGAGCGCGGGCGCGGCCGTCGACTGGGCCGCGGACGAGGCCCGGTCCCGGGGGATGAGCCTGCGCCTGGTCCACGCCTGGCTGTGGGAGCCCGACCAGGCACCGGAAGCGCTGGACGCCCGCGCGGCACGAGGGGCGGGCGAGGAGGCGCTGCGGCTGGCCGCCGACCGCGTCGCCGCCCGGCACCCGGGCCTCGAGGTCGGCAGCGAGGTCGTGGACGCGAGCCCGCGCGAGGCACTGGTCGCCGTCAGCGCCGAGGCAGGCCTGCTGGTCCTGGGCTCGCGCGGGAGCGGCGGGTTCCAGGGCCTGCTCGTCGGATCCACGAGCCTGCATGTGACCGCCCATGCCGCCTGTCCTGTCGTGGCCGTCCGGGCCGCGGCCGCCGAGGCGTCGGACGGCGTGGTGGTCGGCGTCGAGGGCCGCGATCCGTCGGACGAGATCCTCGACTTCGCCTTCGACAGCGCCCGCCGGCGCGGCCTGCCGCTGCGGGCGATCCACGCCTGGAGCTACCCGATCGTCCTCGGCCCGGGTCACGCGCTCCCGCCCGTGTACGAGTCCGGCCACGTGCTGGCCGAGGAGCAGCGGCTCCTCGCCGAGGTCATGGCCGGCTGGCAGGAGAAGTACCCCGACGTCCCGGTGGAGGAGGACGCCGTACGCGCCGGGCCCGCCAAACACCTGGTGGCCCTGTCGAAGACGCACCAACTGGTCGTGGTCGGCCGCCACCGCACCCCCGAGGGCCCCCTCGGACGGCTGGGATCGGTCAGCCAGGCCGTCGTCCACCACGCCCACTGCCCGGTCGCCGTCGTACCCCCGCCCGGCCCCGGGCAGTAGGAGCAGGAGAAGGCGCCGCCCGGACGGGGGCAGGGTCTTGCCCGCGCAGCTCCGAGCGGTGGGCGGGTCGGAAACCCGGTTGCGCCGTGGTGAAGGATGGATGCCGTGGTCACCAGGGAACACGCGGTGGAGTTGGTCGAGGCACTGCTGCCGCGAGAGCGGCGGGAGTCACCATGGATGGCGCGGGAACCCGAGCGGGTCGTGGCCGGTGTACACGAGCACGCCTTCGGGTGGCTGGTCTCCGTGCAGTCGGTGGAGTACATCCGCAGCCGAGATCCCCAGGACATGCTCATCGGCCAAGGCCCGTATCTGGTCGACCGGGAGGACGGGAGCATCCACCACATCCCGGTCACCACCTTCGTCAGTGGCCGCTGGGAGGAGCTCCACCTCCAGCAGGGCAAGGGTGTCCGGCCGGCGGACGAGCCCGATCCGCTGCTCACGGCTGTCCAGGCACTCGTTCGGTCCGCCGGGACGATGGCCGCGATGCGACACCTGCGGAAGCAGGCACCGCTGCTGGGACCCGACCAGGCGAAGGCGTACGTCACGGCCGTCAAGGACGGGGAGGAGCCCCCGGCGGAACTGGTCCGGCGCATCCCGAAGCCCGAGCGGGAGACCTCGCCGCTGCTGCCCATCAGCACCCTGGCAGGCCCTGCTCGGTAGCAGCTCGGCAGAGGTGACCAGGTGCGCCCAAGGGCTGGTGGAGTCTGAAACGGGCACGTGAATCCCCCGATCGGTGGTCCTGCGAACGGCGACAGACGCTGACGGTCCGCTGACCGGCGCCGCGGATCAAGGGCGCATCGGGGGATCGCCGGTGCACAGGGCGGGGTCGCCGGGTTGCGGGGCGCGTCAGTGGGCGGACCGAGCGGCTGTCGTCCCGTCCGCACAGGGCGGGGGCCGGCACGGCGAACGATCGCCGGGCCGGCCGAGGAGGGAGGGCGGTCAGGGCAGGAGTTCGACGTAGCCGTCGGTTCCGTGGACGCGGATTCGCTGGCCGTCGCGGATCAGGCGGGTGGCGCCGTCCACGCCCACGACGGCGGGGAGGCCGTACTCGCGGGCGATCACCGCGCCGTGGGTCATCAGGCCGCCCACCTCCGTCACCAGGCCCGCGATGGCCACGAACAGCGGTGACCAGCTGGGGTCCGTGTGCGCGGTGACCAGGATGTCGCCCGCTTCGAGGTCGGCCTGCGCCATGTCGAGGATGACGCGGGCCCGCCCCTCCACCGTCCCGGCCGAGACCGGCAGGCCGGCCAGGGCGCCGTCGGGCACGTCCTCGCGCCGGTACGCGCCCGCGACGGCCTCGCCGTCCGAGGTGAGGACCCGGGGCGGGGTGAGCGTCTCGTACGCGCGGAAGTCCTCCTTGCGGCGCTCGATGAGCCGGACGTCCGGCCGGTGGGTGCGGACGAGGTCGTGGAACTCCTGGAAGGTGAGGTGGAAGACGTCCTCCGCGTCGCGCAGCACGCCGGCCCGTACGAGACGCCCGGCCTCCGCCATCAGGGCCTGCTTGTAGACGGAGTAACGGCTGACGATGTTGTACTTCGGGTACTCGCGGTACCCGGCGAAGGCCCGGACCTGGTCGATCATCCGCTTGGTCCGGTCGGCCTTCCGCTCGCCGTCCGGCAGCGCCCGCAGGCGGGTCAGGACATCCCGTTCCTTCTGCTGTGCCTGCTGTCGCCCCTGCTCGAAGTGGCGCTCGGCGGCGCCCGGTCCGAAGAGCCTGACGTTGTCGAGGATCACCGGCAGCAGCGTGCCGGGCCGCTCGTCCCACCGCGGCCTGGTGATGTCGATCTCGCCGACGCAGCGCATGCCGTACCGGTCGAGGTACCCCTCGATGGCGTCGTGCGCCTCGGTGCCACCCGCGAGTTTCGGCAGCCCGTCCAGGAAGTCATCGCCCGTGACACCCCGCAGGTACGCCACCACCTCCGGGTGCGGGCGGATCGCGTCGGCGACGTCCAGCAGCGCCAGGCCCATCTCGGACGTGATGTTGCCGGGCGCGGACAGCGTGAGCGTGTCGGCCGCGCTCTTCTCGCCCAGCCAGTCGAGCAGCGTGTCGTTGAGCCACCAGGTGGCCTCCATCCCCGCCATGATCGCCCGCATGTTCAGCGGGTCGCCGAGGAGGCGCTTGTGCTCCTCGAAGGCGTCCAGCAGGAACTCGAACAGCGCCGGTCCGGTCTTCGTCCGGATGTCGCGGCGCAGGGCGGCGAGGGAGGCCCGGCTGCGTTCGATCAGCTCGGGGACGATGGCCGGGTCGGCCTCGGCCGGGTCGGTCCCGGCCGGGGCGGGCGTGCCGCGGGCGGGCGTCGCGGCGCCACCGGAGGCCGGATCGGGCGCCGGGAGCGAGGGGATGAAGTCGCCGCGGTCGAGGACGGTCTCCAGCGCGTCCCTGACCAGCGGGTCGCCCTTGCCCATGAGGTCCAGGAGGCCGGCGCGGCTCGCGGGCGCGGCCAGGCGCCCGGTGACGTCGACGAACAGCCGCCCGCCGGCCTCGTGCATCGGCACCATGGCTGTCAGTTGCCACATCGAGAGCCCCAGCGGCTTCATGGCGTCGGTCATCATCTGCTGGTGGCCGACCGAGACGTAGAGGCGGTTCTCCGTGTCCCCGGCCTCGGGGACCGGGAACAGCGTGGTGATCGGCCGGCTCTGCACGATCCGGAAGTCGTCGTCGACCAGGCACCACTCGATGTCCTGCGGGCGGCCGAAGCGCGCCTCGATCCGACGCCCGAGCGCCACCAGCCGCAGGACCTGGGCATCCGTCAGCGAGGGCTGCTCCTGCTGCTCCGGGTCGACCGCCACCTCCTGCGTCCCGCCGCCCGGCACGGCGAGGACGGCGCGCTGCTTGGCGGCGACCGTCCTGGCGATCACCTCGCCGTCGCGGACCTTGAAGACGTCCGGGTTCACCAGCCCGGAGACCAGCGCCTCCCCGAGGCCGAAGCCGGCGTCCACGGCGGCGACCTTCCGGTTGCCCGTGACGGGGTCGGCCGTGAACAGGATGCCGGACGCCCGGGGGAGGACCATCCGCTGCACGACCACGGCCATCCGGACCGTGCGGTGGTCGATGCCGGCCCGCTGACGGTAGGTCACGGCCCGCTCGGTGAACAGCGAGGCCCAGCACCGGCTGATGTGCCGGAGGATCCCGGCCGGGCCCACCACGTTCAGATAGGTGTCCTGCTGGCCGGCGAAGGACGCGGTCGGCAGGTCCTCCGCCGTCGCGCTGGACCGGACGGCGTACGCCGCCTGCTCGCCGTGCCGGGCCAGCGCGGCGGTGACCGCGGCGGCGAGACCGTCCGGGACGGCGATCCCCTCGACGGTCCGGCGGATCTCCGCGCCGAGCGCGCGGACCGCCTCCCGGTCGTCCGGGGCCAGGCGCGACAGCCGGTCGAGCTGGTCGACGAACGCCGGGTGCTGCGCCACGACCTGCCCGAAGGCCGTCGTCGTCACACAGAAACCGGGCGGCACGTGGACGCCCTCGATCCCCGACAGCCCGCCCAGGTGCGCGCCCTTGCCGCCGACGACCGCGGTCTGCGTCTCGTCGACCTCCTGGAGGTCCAGCACGTACTGCTCGCTCATCGCGACACCTCCGAACCGGCCGTGTCCCCTCGCAGCGCACCGGCCGGCAGCCGTGCTGCCGCTCCCGCCGCCGGTCCCTCGCTACTGCGTCCCCCGTACGTCGACAACAACACCCGCACGTCGTGTGCCCTCATTTCCGCAGGTAGTGGCCTCGGCCGACGATTCTGCGCCCTGACCGGGGCCTTGCCGCAAGCCCCCGGGTGCGCTATACGTTAGGAGAGGCAAGGAGAGCTGGATCTCCTTGCCTTCGCCATTTTCCGGCCGCGGACACGACTGACGCCGGACGCCTGGGGGCGGCGCGCCGCGCACGGGCGGCCTGTGTCGTGGCCGATGCGGACGCCCCGTCCGCCGAGCGGGCGCGGCCGAGGGCGGGGCCTCGGACCGCGTCTGAGATCTGCCGTGCTGTGGGGGCGACGGGGTTGTCGAGCCTGGGGTGAGTGGTTCCGGGGGATGCCCGCCGGGACCTGACGGGCGAGCAGCGGGCGCTGGTGGAACCGTTGCTGCCGTTGGCGTGGGTGGGTCCGAAGGCCGATCGGTGGGAGAAGCAGCGGGAGAAGCAGCGGGAGCCGCGTCCGCGGTGGCGGCTCGTTGACGTGATTCTCGCCGTGGTGCGGACCGGGTGTGCCCGGCGGGTACCCCGGTCACGCCCGGCTCCGCCGGAGGGGACGCGTCCGCCGCGCCCGGCACTGTGACGGAGGTCACGGATTACGGAGAACCTGGACGGCACCGACGCCGTCTGGCAGGTGTGAGATCACGCAGGAGAGCACTGGACGAGCTGGACGAGGAACGCCTCCTCCGGCTGGTGGCCAGGGGCGACCGCAGGGCGTTCGACGAGTTGTACCGGCGCACGTCGCCATGGCTGGCGGTGCGGTTGCGCCGCCGCTGCGCGGACGAGCAGATCGTCGCCGAGGTCATGCAGGAGACCTTCCTGGCGGTGTGGCGCGCCGCCGGCGCGTTCGCGGGGAGCGCGGCCGGCGGGACGGCCGTCGGGTGGCTGTGGACCATCGCGGCGCGCCGCCTGGTGGACGCCTTCCGGCGTCGTGCCCACCACGCCGACCCGCCGGCCGCAGCCGCCGAGCGGGCCGTGGCACCCGCGGCGGAGGACGAGGCACTGGCCGCCACCGTCGGCGGGGACATCGGCGACGCGCTGCGGCAACTGGCACCGGAACTGCGACAGGTCCTACAGGCCCTGGTGCTCGACGGACTGACGGTACGGGAGACCGCCGTGCTGCTGCACCTGCCCGAAGGCACGGTCAAGACCCGCGCCCGCCGGGCCCGGATCGCAATGCGGGAGGCACTGGCATGAGCGGCGAACACGCCTCGATGCGTCTGATCGACGACTACGCACGCGGTGACACGACGATCGCCGCCGACACCCTGTGGGCCCTGGAGGCCCATCTGGAGACCTGCGCCCCGTGCCGCGGCCGCCTGGCGACGTCCGTGGCCACCGAGGCACCCGACATCGCCGCGCTCGTCGCCACCGTGCGGGCCGGGTTGGAACCGCAGCTGGACGCGGCCGCCCCGGCGACCTCCTGGCGCCGCCGCCCCGGGTGGGTACCGGCCTGGCTGGCCCCGGTCATGGCGCCGTGGCTGGCCATGATCCTCGGCATCACCCTGCTGGCACTGCTGCTGGCCGTGGCCGCGCCGCCGATGCACCTGGGGGGCGCCCAGCTCGTCGTCCTGGTCGCGCCGGTGCTGCCGCTGTGCGCGGTCGCCGCGTCGTGGTCGCGCGCGCTGGACCCGGCGCACGAACTGACCGCCTCCACCGCCCGGGCCGGCCTGCCCCTGCTCCTCCGGCGCGCCACCACCGCCCTGGCCGTGGTGGTGCCGGCGCTCCTCGCGGGCGGCTGGCTCACCGGGGCCATGACGGCCGCCCAGTGGCTGCTGCCCTCCTTGGCGTTCACCTCCACCGCCCTGGCGCTGGGCAGCGTCATCGGGGTGACCCGCGCGGCCGTCGCGCTGGTGACCGCCTGGGTCGTCGTCATCGCGGCACCCGCGTGGTTCGCCGGCCGTCTCCCCGCCGTCCTGCACCCGGACCAGCTCCCGGTCTGGGGTCTGCTCCTCGTGCTCGGCACCGGCGCCGTGATCGCCCGCCGAAACGCCTACTCGACCCTGTGAAACCACCGTCGACCCCCGAAAGGGACCGCCGCATGACACCCGCAACGAGCGCGGCCGACACCGCGCCGAAGACCTACGCCTGGGAAATCCGGGCCACCGGCCTGAAGGTCCGGGCCGGCCGCAAGAAGATGGCCGTCGACGGACTCGACCTCGCCCTCGGCACCGGCGCCCACGGGCTCCTGGGACCCAACGGGGCCGGAAAGACCACCCTGATCCGCTCACTGGCCACCGTGCTGCGCCCCGCCGAAGGGGAACTGGAACTGTGCGGCACCCGCATGAGCGCCCAGGGCGACCTGCGGGCCCTGCGCCGCCGCATCGGCTACCTGCCGCAGGACTTCGGCTACTACAAGCGGTTCACGGTCCGTGAGTTCGTCGAGTACATGGCCTGGTTGAAGGAGGTCCCCAAGGCCGACATCCCCGCAGCCGTCCAACGGGCCGTGGAGCGGGTGGGCCTCGCCGACCGCGCCGACCACCGGATGAAGACGCTGTCCGGCGGCATGGTGCGCCGCGCCGGCATCGCCCAGGCCATCGTCAACGACCCCGTCCTGCTGCTCCTGGACGAACCGACCGCAGGCCTCGACCCCGCACAGCGGCTGCGCTTCCGCGAGCTGCTGCAGGAACTGGGCCGCGACACCTGCGTGGTGGTCTCCACCCACCTGGTCGAGGACGTCGCCGCCGCCTGCAGCGACGTGGTGCTCTTCGCCAACGGCCGACTGGTCTTCCAGGGCACGCCGCAGGACCTGGCCGCCGCGGGCCGCCCCGAACACCCCGGCGACAGCCCGCTGGAGCGCGGCTACTCGGCGCTCCTCCAGGGCTCCGGGCGCCAGGGGGGTGTCTGGTGAACCGGCGTCTGCTCGGTACCGAGCTCAAGCGGTCGGCCGCCCCGTGGCCCGGCCTCGTCGTTCTCGCAGGCAGCCTGGCGATCTTCTTCCTGTTCGACGGAATCTGGTGGCGCGGCACCGCCGGGTGGACGGCCCACTGGACCCCCATGGCCCTGTGGACCCGGTCCTGGCTGCTCTACTGGTGGCCCCTCGCGGCGGGCCTCGGCGCGGTGCACGGGCTGCGCGAGTCCCGCTCGCGGATGACCGAACTGGTGGCGACCACCCCGCGCCCGGCCTGGCGGCGCGCGACGCTGTCGGCCGGCGCGATGGCGCTCCCGCTGGCGGCGGGTTTCGGCCTCCTCACCGCCGTGGGCGCGGTCCGGGTCGCTCTCGGCCCCACCACCTACCTGCCGCTCGGCTGGCTGCCGATCTCGCTGGTGGCGGTGCTGGCGCTGGTCGCCGCCGCCGTGTTCGGCATGGGCATCGCGCGGGCCCTGCCGTCGGTGCTCACCCCGCCGGTCCTGGTGCTGACGCTCCTGATGGCGTGCATGATCCTGCAGCAGAACGCGGAGGAGGGACTGCCGTCGGTGCCCAGCCGGATCGCCCTGCTGTCCCCGGCGACCGCGCAACCGAGGCAGCTGCTGCTGACCCTGTCCGCGTCGGTGGACCTGGGCCAGGCCCTGTGGCTGCTCGGTCTGCTCGCCACCGGACTCGCGCTGCTGTCGGCCGCGGGCAAGCGGGCGCGGCTGCTCGCAGCCGTCCCCGCGCTGGCCGGTGCGGTCCTGGCCCTGCTGGTCCTCCCCGCGGACGCACACGGCACCTACGTCGTCGACAAGGCCGCCGCGGCCATGGTCTGCGACGGCCCGGTGTGCGTGACCCGGGCGAACCGCTCGCACCTGCCCGAACTCGCGGTGCGCGGCAGGGAGGCGCTGCGCCTGATGCGCGACGCCCTGGGCGGGCAGGCCCCGACGGAGATCCGGGAGAACACCGCCTTGCGCGCGCTCGGCGACCCGCGCGAACTCACCGGTGGCGTCGTCCTGGTCGACTTCGACGACCCGCTGATCGCCGGGGCCTCGGGCGACGCACTGACCCGCGTCCTGCTCGCCCAGGGCCTGGTGCCGAACTGCGCACCGCGCACCCCCTGGGAGAGCGGCGGGCTGGCCGACGTCCCGCTCCAGAGCATCGCCGCGAGCTGGGCGCTGGGCGATCACCGGCTCCAGCCGCTGCAGAAGCCCGACACGTACTCGCAGTACCGCTGGGCGGGCGCCGAAGCATCCTGGGCGAAGCTGACGGCCCTGCCGCCGGCCGAGCAGCGCTCGCGGATCGCCGGCGCGCACGCCGCCGCGCTCTCCTGCGAGGACAAGCACGCGGCACTCACCGGGGAGCCGTCCCCATGAGGTGGCTGACGCTGTACGCGCGCTCACGGCAGGTGCCGACCTCGGCGGCCGCGGCCGCACTCGTGGCACTGGCGGTGCTGGCCTTCGCCCACGGCAGCGGCCGGGGCCCGACGGACCTGGGGATCGTGCTCCTGGCCCTCGCCACGAACGTGGCGGCCGCCGCCATCGGACTCGGCGGGCCGGACGACCTGCTGGACAGGACCGCGGCGATCCGGTGGATCCCCCGCCGGGCAGCCCACGTGCTGGTGATCGGGACGGCCGCGGGTGCGGTGCTGCTCGCGGTCCGGGCCGCGGGGCCCGACCTCGCCCCGGCCTCGCTCATCGTCCGCGACAGCGCCGGCCTGGCCGGCCTCGCCGCGCTCGGGGCGGTGCTGTGCGGGGCCCCGTTCGCATGGAGCCTGCCGACCGGCTGGCTCGCGTACTCCCTGCTCGCCCCGGCTCCCGGCGGCACCGCGGGCAAGGTGGTCGGCTGGATGGTCGCGCCTCCGGGCACGGCTGCTTCGACCGCCACCGCGTGGGCCCTGCTGGCGGTCGGCACCGCGCTGTACGCCGTCGCCGGACCGAGGCGGTAGCGGACGGTGGTGCACCCCCGGCGCCGGGCACTCCGGTCGGCGTACCTCACCGCCACCGGTCCGCAGCGCCACCGGCCCGCAGCAGCCTGACCGCCGCCGAGGCGGGCGGTGGCGTCAGCGGTGAGCCGTCGCCGGGGCGAACGGACCGTCGAGTGCGGCCCACTGCAGGAGCATGACGGTCTTGGCGTCGGTGATGCGTCCGTCGCGGGTCATGGCGAGGGCCTCGGCGAAGGGCAGTTCGAGGACCTCGATGTCCTCGCCGTCCTCCTCGAGTCCGCCGCCGGTCCCGGTCCGGTCGGCCGGGGTGTAGGCGGCGGCGAAGAAGTGCAGGCGCTCGGTGACGGAGCCGGGGCTCATGTAGGCGTCCAGGACGTGGGTGAGCGGTCCGAGGGTGACGCCGAGCTCCTCGGCGCTCTCGCGCCGGATCGCGGTCGCGGGGTCGTCCGCGTCGAGCAGTCCCGCGGCGGCCTCGACGACCATGCCGTCGGGGTGGCCGTTGACGTAGACCGGGTAGCGGAACTGACGGGTGAGCAGCACGCAGCCGCGCCCGGTGTCGTACGGCAGCACGACGGCGCCGTTGCCGCGGTCGTAGGTCTCGCGCTGCTGGGTCTCCCAACGTCCGTCGCGGCGCCGGAAGTCGAAGGTGGTGCGGCGCAGGACGTGCCAGCCCCGGGAGGTGAGTTCGACGTCCCGGACCCGGACGGCGGGGTTGCGGTCCAGGTCGCGTCCGGCCCGGTCGAGGCCGGTGCGGCCGCGGTGGTCCGGGACGTCGATCCCGGGGCGGCCGGTCACGCGGTCACCTGCGGGGTGCGGTGGGGGATCTCGGCCGCGTCCTGGTAGACGGGCAGGCCGCGGCGGCGGGCGGTGGCGACGTCCTGGTCGGCGCCGACGGAGGCACCGGGCAGGCGCAGGACGGCGTCGCAGTGGGCGAGCAGGCGGTCGGCGGTCGGGTGGAGGACCTGGTCGGCCAGCGGATCGGTGGGTCCGGCGCCGGCGGAGCGCAGGACGGGCAGGGCGATCCACTCCCCGATCACGGGGACGTGCCCGGCGGCGAAGACGGGCCAGGCGGCGGCCTCGAGCCGGGCCAGGTTGGCGGCCATGGCCTGCGGGTCGCCGCCGGTGCCGGAGCGGTACGGGCCGGCGATCAGGATGAGCATGGGCTTGTCGGTCATACGCGCTACGATACATGCAGAAACGTGCAAGAACAGGAGAGAATACGCATGCTGGCTGCTGAACGGCGCGACCACCTGCTCGGTCTGCTCGCCCGCGAGGGCAAGGTCGTCGCCAAGGACGTCGCCGCCGACCTGGGCATCTCCGAGGACAGCGTGCGGCGCGACCTGCGCGACCTCGCCGCCGAGGGGCTGTGCCAACGGGTGTACGGCGGCGCGCTCCCGGCTTCGCCGGCGGTGGTGGACTACGCCGCCCGGCAGCAGCTGGCCCCGGACGGCAAGCGGAAGGTCGCCGCGGCGGCGGCCGCGCTGGTGCGGCCGGGCGGCACGCTGATCCTGGACGGCGGCACCACGGCCCTCGCCGTCGCCCACGCCCTCCCGCCGGACCTCGCCTGCACGGTGATCACCCACAGTCCGACGATCGCCGTCGCCCTGCTCGAGCATCCGCGGGCGGAGCTCTTCCTCCTCGGGGGCCGGGTCTTCAAGCACTCGGCGGTCGCCTGCGGGGCCGCGGCGGTCGAGGCCGCGCAGAACGTCTCGGCCGACCTCTGCCTGCTCGGCGTCACCGGCGTGCACCCCGAGGCGGGACTGACCACCGCGGACGCGGAGGAGGCGGCGATGAAGCGGGCGCTCGCCGCGCGGGCCGCGGACACCTACATCCTCGCCTCGTCCGAGAAGATCGGTACGGCCTCGCAGTTCCGGGTGCTGCCGTGGGCGAAGGTCGACGGCGTGATCACCGACGCCGACCCCCGCGACCCGGTGATCGGGCAACTCGAGGCACTCGGCGTGGAGATCGTCGCAGCCGGGTGACGGCCGCGGCGGCCGGGCACGTGACGGCGCGTCCGGGCGCGGCCCCGGTCGGCAGGCGGGATCGCCAGGTGCGGTACAGGCCGTCGAACGGCTCCGCGAAGCCGAGTTGTCGCGGAATCAGTGCGTCGTGCTCGCGGCCGTCCCGGCTCCACCGCCGTCCACCCGTGCGCGACGGTGCCGCGACCGGTGTGCTCAGCCCGGCCCGGCGGCCCCCGGGTCGGCGGCCAGGTAGGTGCGGTAGGCGTCGGCCACGTTCAGGAGGTAGCGCCGTGCGGCGGCCCGGTCGTGGTCGTCGAGATCCTCGCCGGCCTGGTGGAGCAGGCGCAGCAGGGGGGCGAGTTCGCCCATCACGTGGTGGAAGCCGTCCGCGGTGACGTCGAGGACCTGGCGGCGCCCGTCGCTGGGGTGCGGCTCGCGGGTGAGGTGGCCCTCGGCGACCAGCCTGTTCACCGACTGGGTGCCGGCCGCGGTGGTGACGCCGAGTCGGCGTGAGAGCGCGGCGGGGCCGATCGGCTCGCCCGCGGCCCTGGCCATGACCACGTGCTCGACCGCTTCGACGTTGGTCAGGGGCATCTCCAGGCGCTCCGCGAGGGTGGCCCGGGCCAGCTGGGTGAGGGTCAGTACCTCACGCAGGGCCTGGGAGAGTTCGTCGCCTGCCGGTGGCGGGGCTGGCCCGTCGGAGGGGCCCGCCGCGCCGCCCGGTCCGGTGGGTGGACGTTGCGCCATACCGGGAATTCTGGCACGGTGACTATCGCTAAGTTACTTAACTACTTGCGAATGAGGCTGCGCCCCGTGTCACGAAGCCCGGCCGGCCCTGCCCGGCTGTCCGCTCCCGCCCGGCCGCCCGTCCCCGCCGGCAGCCCGGGACGGCCCCGCGTGACGGCCTGGATCGTCCTCCTGCTCACCGTCCTCGGCCTCGGCGCCGCGTTCGCCCTCGGGCCCGCCGACGCGACGACCACCCGGGCCACCGGGGCCGCGCTGCCCGCCGGGTCCCAGTCCGCCGAGGTCGCCGAGATCCTCAAGACCCTCCCGACCGGCGCGGCGGCGCCCGCCGTCGTCGTCTACAGCACCACCGACGGCAGCCCGCTCACCGACGCCCAGCGCACCCTGATCACCGAGCGCGCCTCGGCCCTCGGCGCCCTGGGGCTCGCCCCCGAGGCCGCCCGCCCTCGGACCGTCCAGGACAAGGTCGCCACCGTCGCCGTCCTCCTGCGCACCGACGCCCCCGACGACTCGAACACCGCCACGGTCGACCTGATCCGCCGGACCGCCGCCGCCGACCTGCCCGCACCGCTGCGCGCCGAGGTCACCGGCGGCCCCGCGTTCCGCGCCGACATCGCCCAGGTCTTCGCCGGCGCCGACGTCAGCCTGCTGATCGCCACCGCCTCCGTCGTCGCCGTCCTGCTGTTGATCACCTACCGCAGTCCGGTCCTGTGGCTGGTCCCGCTGCTGGTCGTCGGCGCGGCCGACCGCACCGCGGGCCTGCTGGTCGGCGCCCTCGCCCCGCACGCCGGCGTCGTGGTCGACGCCTCCGCCGCCGGCATCCTCTCCGTGCTGGTCTTCGGCGCCGGCACCGACTACGCGCTGCTCCTCGTCTCCCGCTACCGCGACGAACTCCGCCGCACCGACGACCGGTTCACCGCCATGGCCCGGGCCTGGCGCGGCACCGCCCCCGCCGTCGTCGCGAGCGGCACCACCGTCGTCCTCAGCCTGCTCACCCTGCTCGCCGCCCAACTCACCGGCAACCGCGGCCTCGGATTCGCCGGAGCCGTCGGCATCCTCACCGCCATGGTCTTCGGGCTGCTGGTCCTGCCCGCCGCCCTCGTCCTGCCCGGACGCCGGCTCTTCTGGCCCCTGGTTCCCAAGGTCGGCGAGCCGGTCGCCGCGGACCGGCACGGAGTCTGGGCGCGCATCGGCCAGGCCGTCGCCGGACACCCCGCCTGTACGGCGGCCGCCGGCAGCGCGGTCCTCGTCCTGCTCGCCTCCGGGGCGCTCGGCCTGCACACCGGCCTTGCGCAGTCCGACTCCTTCCGCAGGACCCCGGAGGCGGTCCTCGGGCAGCGGACCCTCGCCGCGGTCCAACCCGCCGGGTCCGCCGCCCCGCTCACCCTCACGGCCACCCGCGGCGCGGCGGGCCAGGTCCTCGACGCCGCCCGCCGGGTGCCCGGCGTCGCCTCCGTCACCGAGGGCCCGGCCACCGACCGGTACGCCACCGCCCAGGCCGTCCTGGTCGCGGCCCCCGGCACCGCCGAGTCGGACCGCACCATCGAGCAGCTGCGCACGGATCTCGGACGGATCCCCGGAGCCGACGCCCTGGTCGGCGGCCCGAGCGCGGAGGCCTACGACACGGCCCGGGCCAACGCCCGTGACACCCGGGTCGTCGTCCCGCTGGTCCTGGCCATCGTGCTGGCCGTCCTGGTCCTCCTGCTGCGCGCGCTGGTCGCCCCGGTGCTGCTCGTCGCGACCGTCATCGCCTCCTACTTCGCCGCCCTCGGGGCGAGTTGGCTGCTGTTCCGCGCCGTGTACCACTTCCCGGCCCTGGACACGAACGTCCCGCTGCTGTCGTTCCTGTTCCTCGTCGCGCTGGGCGTGGACTACAACATCTTCCTGATCGCCCGCACCCGCGAGGACACCTTGGCCGGGCACGACACCCGCCGCGCCGTGCTGCGCGCCCTGGCCTCCACCGGCGGCGTCATCACCAGCGCCGGCGTCCTGCTCGCCGCCGTCTTCGCGGTCCTCGGCGTCCTCCCGCTGATCACGCTCACCCAGATCGGGGTCATCGTCGGCATCGGGGTCCTGCTGGACACCCTGCTGGTGCGGACCGTCCTCGTCCCCGCGCTGGTCCTCCTCACCGGCCGGCGCTTCTGGTGGCCCGGCCGCCCCGAGGGCCGGGTGGCGGCCCGGCCCCGGTAGCGGCTGCGTGGCGAGGGCAGCGGCGCTGCCGGGGCCCGCAGGTCGGTGCGGGGAAGCGGTGCGGGGAATCGATGCAGGATGGTTGCGGGTGGTCCGGGCCCGGTGGTCCCGGACGCTGGAGGTGAGGAGCCCCGTCGACGCGGAGGTGGCCGGATGTCCGACAGCACGCTGACTCCCGAGGACGTTGCACTGGTCCACGAGTACGTGGAAGTGCCGCCGGGCGTCGCGATCGACCCGATGGACGTGCAGCGGGCCCGCCTGGCCCGGTCCGTCGGCGGCCGGTTCCGCAAGGTGGCCCACGGCCTGTACGAGATCATCACCCACGCCCCCGGCGACCCGGTCGGGTAGCCCCCCGCCGGGCCGGACGGTCACGGCGGGGCCTGGCCGCGGGCGCGTTCGGCGGCCAGGAGTTCGGGGAGCCCGTCCAGGCGGCGCAGGCCCGCGACCGCGCGGGAGGTGCGGTGGTTGGCGGCGAGCAGGTCGCGGTGGCGGTCCACGAACGCCCAGTAGCCGGTGGTGAAGGGGCAGGCGTACCGGCCGAGCCGGTCGGTGGGCCGGTAGCGGCACGGGCCGCAGTGGTCGCTCATGCGGTGCAGGTACGCGCCGCCGGCGGTGTAGGGCTTGGTGGTGATCAGCCCGCCGTCGGCGTACTGGGACATGCCGATGACGTTGGCGGCCATCACCCAGTCGTAGCCGTCGACGAAGCAGCGGTGGAACCAGTCGGTGAGCTCGCGCGGGTCCCAGCCGTGCTGCAGCGCCCAGTTGCCGAGGATCATCAGGCGCGGGATGTGGTGGACCCAGCCGCGGTCGCGGACCTCGGCCAGGGTGCGGGCCAGGCAGCGGGCGGTGACCGCCTCCGCGTTGAGCTCCCGGAACCAGGCGGGCAACGGCTCGTGGTGGCCCAGCCGGTTGGCGTCGCGGTACTCGGCGCCCAGGTGCCAGTACAGCTGCCAGACGTACTCGCGCCAGCCCGCGACCTGCCGCACGAACCCCTCCGCGCTGTTGAGCGGGACCGCCCCCTCGCGGTACGCGGCCTCGGCGGCGCGCACGCACTCACCCGGGTCGAGCAGCCCGAGGTTGAGCGGGACGGACAGGGCGCTGTGGGCCATCCACGGATCGGCGCCCAGCACGGCGTCCTCGTAGCGGCCGAAGTCGGCGAGGCGGTGGGCGACGAAATGGCCGAGCGCCTGCTCGGCCTCGGACCGGGTCGCGGCGAAACGGCGCGGGCCGTCCCGGCCGACGAACGCCACCTCCCCGGCCCGCTCCCACCGGTCCAGATCGGCCCGCACCCCGTCGTCGATCTCGTCCTCCCGAGGCTCGAACGGCGGCGGCACCGGCAGGGTGGCCGCACCCCTCGGCGGCGGCTCGCGGTTGTCCCGGTCGAGGTTCCACCGGCCTCCGACCGGGGTGCCGTCGGGCTCCAGCAGCAACCCCTCGGCGCGGCGCACCCGGTGGTAGAAGTCCTCGAGCAGCAGACGCCGTTCGCCCGGAACCCCGGCCCACCTGCGGAAGTCGGCGAACGGCACCAGGAACCCCCGGGGCGCCACCACCGTGACCTGCGGCAGGCCCTCCACCAGGCGCAGCGCCGCCCGCGAGGTCGGATGGCAGACCGTGACCCGCCGCCGTCCGGCCGCCGCGGCCAGGCCCTCGCGGTAGGTGTCGGCCTGCACGTAGCGCACCCGGTCCCCGAGAGCGGCCGCGGCGTGGCGCATCGCGGACAGCACCAGGTGGGCCTTGGCCCGGTGGAAGCGCCGCCGGCGCAGCACCGACCGGGCCTCGATCATCACCACGGGCGCGCCGGGGTCCGGGCCGTCGCCGCCCGGACCGTCCGCGGCAGGGGTGAGGAAGTGCGGTCCGAGCTGGTCGCCGAAGACCCAGTGCGGGCGCGGGCCGGTCATTCCGGGCCCCGGTGCGGGGGTTCGCCGGGCAGATCCATGGTCAGGCTCCCTTGCTCGCGGACCGGCGGGCAGGACGTGGCCCGGGTGCCAGCCTCGGCCCCGGGAGCGGGATCCGACAGTCGCAGCGGTACCGCACCGCTTCCGTGAGCCGACCCGGCCGACCGCCGCACAAACGGTGCAACTGGGCCGATCAGGTCGGACCGTTGCACCGTGGCGTCGTGACCACGCCGACGCAGACCCGCGCAGCCGCACCCCCCGCCGAACGGCCGGGGCCGGTACCGGAGCCGGTGCCGGGCGGCGAGCTGCGCCGGCTGCTGGCACGCTCGGGCGGCGGCGACGAGGCGGCCTTCGAGCTGCTGTACCGCGCCATCGCCGGACCGGTGTACGGCGTCGCGCTGCGCGTGCTGCGCAGCCGGGCCCACGCCGAGGAGGTCGCCCAGGAGGTGCTGCTCGAGGTGTGGCGCACCGCCGCGACCTACCGCCCCGAGCACGGATCGGTGCTGGCCTGGGTGCTGACCATCGCCCACCACCGCGCCGTCGACCGGGTACGCTCCGCCCGGGCGGCCGCCGACCGCGAGCGGCGCAGCGCCCTGCGCGAGCCGCCGGCGGGCGGCCGGAGCGACCCCGCGGACGAGCAGGTGGTCCGCTCGCTGGACGGCGCGGAGGTGAGGTCCGCCCTCGCGGGCCTGAGCCGGGTGCAGCGCGAGGCGGTGGTGCTGGCGTACTACGGCGGGTACTCGCAGCGGGAGATCGCGCGGCTGCTCGACGTGCCGCTGGGTACCGTCAAGTCCCGGATCCGGGGCGGCCTGACGCGGCTCAGGACCGCGTTCGGGCTCGACCCCGACCGGCCGGGCACGGTGGACGTGTCCTCGTACCGATGGGGAGGGACCCGATGACGGACGCCGGTCGAGCCGTGGAGTCGGTGTGGGACTACCCGCGCCCGCCGGAGGTCAGGTCCGCCGCCGGCCGGCTGGTCGAGGTGTGGTTCGGCGGCCTGCTGGTCGCGTCCACCAGGTCCGCGGTGCGGGTGCTCGAGACCAGCCATCCGCCGGTGTACTACCTGCCGCCCGGCGACGTCGCCACCGAACTGCTCACCCCGGCCGAGGGGGCGAGCTTCTGCGAGTGGAAGGGACGCGCCCGGTACTGGGACCTGGCGGCGGGCCCCCGCCGTGCCGGGCAGGCGGCGTGGAGCTACCCGCAGCCGCTGCCCGCGTACCGGGAGCTGCGCGACCTGCTGGCGTTCTACCCGGGACGGGTGGACCGCTGCACGGTGGACGGCGAGGCGGTGCGCGCCCAGGACGGCGACTTCTACGGAGGGTGGATCACCGCGGAGATCACCGGCCCGTACAAGGGCGGCCCGGGCACCTTGGGCTGGTGACCCCCGGACCGGCCCGGCCTGACCCGTCCGACGGAGGTCCCCGCAGGTCGGGCCCTTGGGCCCTGGCCCTGGCCCGGCCGGCGGCGGAGGCTCAGGAGTACCGAATCCGGGTGAACGCCGCCGCCGCGCGGCCACCGGTGAGGCAACCGGTAAGGAGAGGATCAGCATGTCCAATCCCGCCCTCACCCAGGCCGATCTGCGCCTGCTCGTCTCCGCCGCGGGCGCCGCCCCGTCGCTGCACAACAGCCAGCCCTGGCAGTTCCGGCCGACCGCCGACGGAACCGGGATCGCCGTGTACGCGGACCGCCGCCGGGCCGTACCGCTCGCCGATCCGGACGGCGCCGCGCTGCACGTCTCCGTCGGAGCCGCCGTGTTCAACCTCCGGGTGGCCGCCGCGGCCCGCCTCGGGCGGACGGCCCGCGTACGGATGCTGCCGGACCCGGCCGAACCCGACCTGCTGGCCGTCGTCACCCTGGCCGCCGTGCCTGCCGGGCGCGCTGTCGTACCGTCAGCCGTAGCGGACGACCGCGCCGAGCCGGCCGGGCTCGCCCGGCTCGATGCCGCGATCACCCTCCGCCACTCCAGCCGCGAACCGTTCGCCAACCGGGACGTGCCGGAGTCCGTCCTCGGTGAACTGGCCGCCGCCGCCGCGGCGGAGGGCGTGGAGTTCGCCCCGCTCGAGGAGGCCGCGGTGCGCCGGGTGCTCGAGCTGACCGACGAGGCCGAGCACCGGCTCACCGCCGACCCCGGCCGGCTGGCCGAGACCAGGGGCTGGCTGCGCGCAGGGTCCGGGGCCGCCGACGGCATCCCGCTGTCCGCCCTGGGACCGCAGGACCACGACGCGCGCATCCCGATGCGGGAGTTCGCCGGCCCGCCGCCGTACCGGCCCGGCGAGGCCCCGCCCACCCGCCGCTTCGAGGCACTGCCCCAGCTGTGCACCCTCACCACCCGCGCGGACACCCCGCCCGACTGGCTGCGCAGCGGCCAGGCCCTGGAGCACGTCTGGCTGCTCGCCACCCTGCACGGCGTACGGCTGACCGTCCTGCACCAGGCCGTCGAATGGGCCGGGACCAGGTGGGCGCTGCGTGACCCGGCGGAAGGCCCCGGCCACGTCCACGCGGTGCTCCGCCTCGGCTACGGGCCGCCCGGTGCCGCCACCCCGCGCCGCCCGGTGGAGGAGATCCTGGTGCCACGTCCGCCGGCCCCGGTCGTCTGACCCCGCCGCCCGGGCGGGGCCGGTCGGTTCGGGGTGGGCGGGTCAGTTCGGGGTGGGCCAGCTCCGCAGCAGCCGGCGGGCGGCTCCGCTGTCCCCGAGCTGGTGGACGGCGACGGCGGCCGGGTGGACCGTGAAAGCGTCGAACGGTTCGGCCTCGATTTCCGCGAGGTCGGCCAGGGTGGCGAAGCCGACGGTGATGTGCGCGGTGTACCGGCCGGGCCCGATCTGGGCGGGGACGTACCCGTCGACCCAGTCGAGGGTGGACCGGCTGATGCCCCCGCCCGGGTCGGTGACGAAGGCGGCGGCGGTGCCGCCGGACCCGGTGAACGGGGAGACCGCGGCCAGCAGCGCGGCCTGGAGGTCGAGGACCTGCGGACCGGGTTCCAGCAGGATGACCGCCAGGCCCTGGCCGGGCACGCCCCAGTCTGCGTGCCGGATGCCGACCGCCCGGTAGGAGAGCGCACCGGTGTCGGTCGCGGCCAGGGTCCGGTGGACGGCCTCGTACACGTCGTCCAGCTCGGCGGTCCGGACGTAGCGCTGCAGGGTGGTGATGTGCGGCCGGTGGGAGGCGTCGAGCGCGAAGCCGTCGGGGACGCTGCCGCGCATCCGGGTGTTCCAGGCGTGGGCGTGCCGCACCGTCGCCTCGTCCGGGTCGACGAGCACGTCCACGGCGGTCAGGTCGCTCATCGGGTCCTCCTGGTCCGATCTCAGAACTCCGATCTCAGAACAGTGTGGTCCAGTCGTCCTTCATGCTCACCACGGTCCAGCCGAGCTGTTCGGCCGTGGCGAGCGACGCCTCGGCGCCCTTGGTGTAGGCGTACTCGCGCCGGTCGTCGTCGTGCCGGACGAGCAGGGCGAACGCGGCGCTGCGGAGCATCTCGATGTCGACGTCGGCGTTGCCCCCCGCGAAGGCGGGCAGCCGGCCGGTGTGGGCGAAGATGTGCTCGGGTTTGCCCGGGCCCAGGTCCAGGCCGCCCAGCAGCTCGGGGGAGCGGACGATCCGGCCGTCGGTGTAGGTGTAGGCGGCGGCCGAACCGATGACGTTCTCCCTGGGGATCCCCCAGGTCTCCTCGGCGAACACCCGCATGAAGTCGCGGCCGCCGCCCGAGCAGACGAACACCCGGAACCCGGCTCCCCGCAGCAGGTCGAACAGCTCCAGCATCGGCCGGTAGACCAGCTCCACGTACGGCACGCCGAACCGCGGGTCCCGCACCGTCCTGGTCCACTCCCGTACCCGCGCGTCGAACTCCTCGGGCGTGGTGCCCGCCCAGGACCGGGCGAACGCCTCCAGCAGGCTCGCCACCGCCTCCGGCTCCTGCGTGGCCAGGCCCTCGAAGAACCCCTGGTCCCGCTCCACGAGCGCCTTGTACGGCTGCCGTTGCGCGAGTGCGGGGTCGGCCTCCACCTCCTGCTCCCAGGCGCGGAACACGAAGTCGAACTGCGGCGGCAGCGGCTGCTCGACCCACAGCGTGCCGTCGTTGTCGAAGGTGGCGATCCGGTCGGCCGGCTCGACGAACGAAGCCCCCGGCGTCGTCGCCCCGCGGAGGTGGTCCAGCACCGCCCGCCTGGCCGGACCCTCGCGCCAGCTCGCCAGCACCTGCTCGGTCACGGGACCCTCCTCGGATCGGCGGTCACGTCGTCGCGGGAACGGGGACTCACGGGCGTCCCTCAGCCCATGGTCGCCCCGCACCGCGCCGCCCGCCGCCCGGGCCGCGGCCCGCGGGCGGTCAGGCGCCGCTCGCGCAGACCACCCCGAAGAGTCCCTCGCCGTCGGCGGAGGGGCACACCAGCGAGGTGATGCCGGTGGCGGCCCCGGTCCAGCGGGCGAAGCCCTGGTGGGTGCTGATGTCGTCGATCAGCATCACACCGCCGGGCGCCAGGATCCGGCCGATCCGGTCCATCTCGAACCGGGTGTTGCGCGCCGTGTGCAGGCTGTCGTGGACGAAGACGTCGACCCGGCCCAACTGCCGTCCCAGCCGCGGCAGGCGTCGCCGGCTGGACCCTTCGATGTACGACCAGGACCGTCGCTGGCGGGTGGGGACGGCCGCGCCCGTCTCCGGGCGGAGGCCGGGACGGAAGGGGTGCGGCAGGTCGATGCTCCACAGGTGGCCGCGGCCGTTCTGCTCCAGCGCCTCCAGGACGTACCGGCTGATCACACCGCGGGCGACCCCCGTCTCCACGACGACCTCGGCGTGCCGGTGCAGCACCACGCACCGCACGGCCCGCGCGAGCGACTCGTCCGCGTCGCTGTAGCCGCCGTACGTGTGCCGCCCGAAGGCGAGCCCCCGGTCGTGCAGTTCCCGCTCGACGGACCCCCACAGTTCGGCCGCGTGCGGCGCCTCCGGGCACGGCCACGGGGCGCCGAGCAGGTTGTGCAGGTGCTCCTCCCACGCGGTGTCGACGTCGTACGCCACCGGGTGCTCGAGGTGCCGGCTCAGCTCCTCCGGCAGGTAGAGGAGGGTCTCCACGGGGTCCGCGGACAGGGCGCGGGCGAAACGCCTCATTCGGTCCGCGCCGCCCGGAGACTCCAAACGGCCCATGCCTCCACCGTAATGCTCCCGGCGGTGTTCTCCATTCCAGCAGGTCAGCGGGTGGCCGGGTGGGGGGAGGCCGCGGTATCGGCGCTCAGGACGCGGCGACGTGGTCCGCCGGGACGACCACGACCGGCAGCCGGGCGTGGTGGACGACCTCGGTGCTGGTGGAGCCGAGGGTCAGCCGTCCCCAGGCGCCCGATCCCCGGGAGCCGACCACCAGCAGAGCGGCGTCCTCGCTCGCGTCGAGGAGGACCTGCGCCGGGCGGCCGGGACTGCAGACGATCTCCACCTCCACGGACGGCCCGCCGAGCTGCCGCTGCAGGTCCTCGACGGAGTCGGCGACGGCCTGCGCGACGAGATCGCTCTGCTGCGGGACGGGACCGCTGCCCGGCCCGGCGGCGGCCGTCCACTCGAAACCGGAGTGCTGGGTGGGGGCGTACTCGTACGCGCACACGGCCCGCAGCCGGGTACCGCGCAGGCGGGCCTCGCGGAGCGCGAAGGCGACGGCCTGCGTGGCGGGGGCCGAACCGTCCGTGCCGACCACGATCGGGCCGGCCGGGTGGGGGACAGGAGCATCGGTCACGGAAGGCCTCCGAGGCTTCGGCGGGCATCGGGTGTGCACTTCTCAGCCTGCTCCCGCCCGCCCACCGGCACCAGCGCACGCCGCGCGGCACTGACGGCTGTCGGCGGTCGTGGCTAGGGTGACGATCATGAGTCTGACACCAGTGATGATCACGATGGACTGCGCGGAGCCGCAGGAGCTGGCCCGGTGGTGGGCGACCGCGGTCGGAGGCGAGATCGCCCAGGACTACGGCGACTTCGTCATCGTCAAGGCGCAGCCGCTGGCCCTGGGCTTCCAGCGGGTGGCCGACGAGCGGCGGGACAAGAACCGCCTCCACGTCGACTTCGCCGCCGCCCCCGACCGGGGCATGGCGGGGGAGGTGGAGCGGCTGGTCGCCCTCGGCGCGAGCGTCGTCGGCGAGCACAGCGCTCCGGGCCTCACCTGGACCGTGCTGCGGGACCCGGACGGGAACCAGTTCTGCGTCCACTGAGGAGGGTCGTGCCGTGCCGGTACGGGGACGGCGGCGACCCTCGGCCCCGTACGCGGTAGGGCCTGGCGGTCGATCCGGGTGCCCTGACGGTACGGCTGACCACCCGGCCCTCCCCGGCGCCGTCCCGGGTGGGTCGGCGGCTGCGCGGCGGACCGGCCGCCGGCAGCGCGCCGCCGGGTGAACGGGTGCCGGAGGATCAGGTCCGGCGCGCCGCCCGGTCCGCCGCCGGCCCGTCGCCGTCACCGCCGGCCGGGTCGTCGGCGGTGACGGCGGTGACGGCCGGGGTGTCGGCGACCGGAGCGGCGCCGCCCTTGGTGGTCCGGCAGGTGTGGCACGCGTGCCACTGGGTCGGCCACCACGGCTGGTCCGGGTCGGGCGCGCGGTGCGGGGCGAGGGTCATCTCGCCGGTGTCGCGGCCGCACAGGGTGAGGGGGCCGCAGGCTCCCGAGGCGTCCAGGGGAGCGGCATGGGCGTGCCGCACCGGCCCCTGCGGGTCCGCCGGCGAGCGGTCGGTTCCCAGGAGCCGCACGTTGGTCGGCACGTCCAGTTCCAGTACGAGCACGATGTTCATCCCCTCACCGTGGCCGCCGGGCCGCCCGGCCGCACCCGCACGGCGCCATCCGGACCAGCGGCCCCACCGGGCCCGCGCACCCGCTGCCGGGTCCCCGCACCGCCTCGTGGCCGCCCGGCCGCCCGGCCGCCTAGGCTGGCCGAGGTCGAGCCGGTCCCGGCCGTCCACGGCCCGCGAAGGGGGACGGCAGTGGAGCACACCCTGAATCTGTGGCGTCAGGAGCTCGGAGCGGTACCGGAGTCGGTCTGGCGGCGGACCGGCCTGCGGGTGCTGATCCTCGCGGACAACGGACTCACCGCGCTCCCGCCGGACATCGGGCGGCTCCACCAGCTGGAAACCCTGGACCTGGGACACAACGCACTGACCTCGGTGCCCGGCGAACTCGGCGGACTGACCGGCCTCAGCGGCTGCCTCTACCTGCACGACAACCGGTTGACCCGGCTGCCGGACTCGCTGGGTGGCCTGGCCCGGTTGCGGTACCTCAACGTCGGTGAGAACTCCCTCACCGCTCTCCCGCCCACCATCGGCGCCATGAGCGGCCTCATCGAGCTCAGGGCCCAGCACAACCGGCTCACCACCCTCCCGGACGGCATCGGCGGGCTCCGCAACCTGCGGGAGCTGTGGCTCCGGGGCAACGCCGTCGACCGCCTCCCGGCGTCGGCGGCCGGGCTGTCCGAACTGCGCCACCTGGACCTGCGCGAGAACGCCCTGACCCGGGTACCGGAACCGCTGGCCGGCCTGCCGCGCCTGCGCCAGATCGACCTGCGGAGCAACCGCCTCACTCACGTACCCGACTGGCTCGCCCTACTGCCGTCGCTGGAGAAGCTGGATCTGCGCTGGAACGAGGTGGACCCCGCCCTTCCGGTGCTCGGCGAGCTGGAGCGGCGGGGTTGTTTCGTGCTCACCTGATCTGACCCGGCGTGACCTGACCCGGTCTCACCCGGGCGAGCCTCAGCTGATCCGTCAGCCCTGGGGGTGCATCTCGTCCAGCAGGTCGAGGTTGCGGAACACCGGGGGACCGTCGCAGAGCGCCGCGAGCTGTGCGGCGAACGCGGCGGTCTCGGGGCGGTCGGAGTTCTCCTGCGCCTGCTCGTACGACGGGAACTCCACGATGTTCAGGTACACGTTCTCCTGGTCGCGGTCGCGGGTCTGCAGAGCCCGCGTCACCAGCGACCGGCCGGCGTTCTGCTCGACCCAGCTGTTGAGCAGCGCGGTGAACTCGTCGATGCGACGCGTCTTGAACTCGATGATCTGAACGAACCTCATGGGCTCTACCTCCTCGGCAGCCGGTCTGTGGCTCCCAGCGTCCGCGGGCCGCCGACGGTGGCTCCGCCGCCTCGCCGGGGACCGCGCCTTCCCACCCGCTTGGTCGCACGGGCGTAAGCCCGGCGCGGGCGGCCGTGGCACTCGGCGGGGAGAACGATTCACGGACCTGGCAGCTGCGGGCGAATTGGCCGAAATGACAAGTATCTGCCAGGCGTTTTACGAACTGTCCCTCGCAGATGCAGGATGCTTCCACGGGGTTGTCGAAGCAGTGGGCCAGGGGTCGCGCCCACACCCGGTTGCGCCACCGGCGCGACGCCCGGGACGGCGGCTCCGGCCGGCCCTCCGTCCCCGTACGCGCGACCCCGTGACAGCACATCAGGAAGAGGAAACGCACCATGGGAACACCCGACCGGATGGACGAGCAGCTGCGCGCCCTGGGTCTCGTCCACGCCCAGGGCAAGGCCGAACGGCTCTTCGCCGAGGTCCGGACACGCGGCCTGGTGGCCCCCGGCGCCGGCGAACGCGAGGTCAGCGACCGGATCCGCGACCTCGCCAACGAGATGTTCGGCACCACCAAGCACTGGCACAAGCGCATCGTGCGCTCCGGCCCGCACACCCAGTTCCCGTACCAGGAGAACCCGCCGGACCGGGTGATCGGCGAGGACGACATCGCCTTCGCCGACTTCGGGCCGATCTTCGAGGAGTACGAGGCCGACTTCGGGCGCACCTTCGTCCTCGGCGACGACCCCCACAAGCACCGCCTGCGCGAAGACCTCACGGCCGTCTTCGACGCCGGCCGGGCGGCCTTCCACGCCGACCCGGCGATCACCGGCAGCGGACTGTACGCACAGGTCGAACGGCTCGCCGCCGAACGGGGCTGGGGCCTGGGCGGCTGGCACGCCGGGCACCTGGTGGGGGAGTTCCCGCACGAGACCGTCGACGGCGCCAAGGCCGAGTCCTACATCACCCCGGACAACGACCGTCCGCTGCGCCGCACGGACCGGGCCGGCCGGCGCTGCCACTGGATCCTGGAGGTCCACCTGGTCGACGAGGTGCGCGGATTCGGCGGCTTCCACGAGCAACTCCTCGACCTGGCGTGACCCGTGGGGCATCCGGACAGGATCCGCTGATGACCGGTCTTCGCGCCGCGCGGAGATGGCGGAACTCGCCGAGGCCGGGCGCGGGTTGGGGGTGACGGTCAACCACACCTGGACGAGGGGATCATCGGCTTCGCACCGGGTTCGACGACCAAGTGGGAGGCCCTGGCGTCGATGGGGATCACGGAGTACGTCGCGTTCGGCAACGACATCGACGACTTCGACCTGCTCCGGCACGCGGAGCGGGCGGTACGGGTCGGCTCGCACCCGGGTCTGGACCCCGTCGCCGGGATCACCGTCGCGCCCGCCCCGGAGGCCGTCGCCGGCGACATCACCCTGCTGGCCCGGGCCGCCCGGCCCGCCACCGGCCCGGCGGCCCGCCGAACCGGCCGCTGAACCCGCGAACCCGCCTCCCCGGCAACCGGGTTGCCCCGGCCGGGCAGCACCGGCCCCCGCGTGCCCGGTCAGGTGGCCGGTCAGGTGGGGGCGTGCGGTACGGGGGGCGGGGCGGTGGGCAGCGTCAGGCGGAAGGTGGTGCCGCCGGGGGTGTCGTGGACGGTGAGGGTGCCCGCGTGGAGGGTGGCGATCTCGCGGGCGATGGACAGGCCCAGGCCGCTGCCGCCGTCGTCGCGGCTGCGGGCGTCGTCGAGTCTGGTGAACCGTTCGAAGATGGCCTCGCGGTCCCGGGGGGCGATCCGGGCGCCGTCGTTGGTGACGTCCAGGACGGCGTTCCCGGTGGCCGGGTCCAGGTGCAGGTGGACGGTGACCCGGTGGGCGGCGTGCCGCTGCGCGTTGTCGAGCAGGTTCGTCAGCAGGCGGCCGAGCCACTGCGCCTGCCCGTGCACGGTCACGCTGTCCGGGACCCGGAGCTCGATCGGGTGGGGCGGCGGGATGCGGCCGTGGACGGTCGAGCGTACGAGGTCGGCGAGGTCGAGGGCGTCGTCGGGCCGGGGCCGGCCGGGACTGTCGAGGCGGGCGAGCAGCAGCAGGTCGCCGGCGAGGTCCTGCAGGCGTTCGGTGTCCTGGAGCGCGCCTTCGACCATGGTCCGGCGCACCGCCGGGTCGGGGTGGGTGTGGGCCACCTCGAGCTGGGTGCGCAGCACGGCGAGCGGGCTGCGCAGCTCGTGGGAGGCGTCGGCGATGAAGCGGCGCTGGCGGTCTCCGGCGGCCTCGAGGCGGGCCAGCATGGCGTTCATGGTGTGGGCGAGGCGGGCGATCTCGTCGTCGCTGCGGGGATCGGGGACGCGCCGGGCGAGGTCGCGGTCGCTGATCGCGGCGACCTCGGCGCGGATCGCCTCCACCGGCCGCAGGGCGCGGCCGGTGGTGCGCCAGGTGAGGATCGCGACGGTGACCAGCACCAGGGCGCTCAGCGCGGCCAACGCGGCGGTGGTGAGGTCCTCGGCGGTGTCGGCGGTCCGCAGGGAGGCGCCGACGTGGATGGTGACGGGTCCGCCCGGGGTGTCGGTGGTGACCGTGGTGACGCGCTGGTGGGAGTCCTCGCCGCGGTGGCCGAGGTTGTAGCTGCCGTCGGTGGGGACGAGCCCGGGGCGGCCCAGCAGGTTCTGGCTCGCGGCGACGACGTTGCCGCCCGCGTCCAGGACCTGGATGAAGTCGGTGCCGTGGTCGAGCGGCAGTGGCGAGGCGAGGTGGCCGCCGGCGGCGAGGTGGGCGACCACCTGGGCCTGTTCGCGGGCGCCGGTCTCGACACTGCGCTCCAGGTTGACGCGCAGCACCAGCAGTACGGCGCCGCAGGCGACCAGCAGCACGACGGCGACCCCGGCACAGGCCGCGGCGGTGGTGCGGGTCCGCACGGACCGGGGTGCGAGCAGGTGCAGCAGGGCGGCGACGCGCGGGTGGCGGGTGAGCCGGTCGGCCGTCGCGGCCGTCCGGCGGCGCACGGCCCGCAGCAGGGCGGGGACGGACCGGTCAGCCACCGTCGGCCGCCAGCCGGTAGCCGGCGCCGCGCACGGTCTGCACGGCGGCGCGTCCGAACGGCGTGTCGATCTTGCGGCGCAGGGCGCTGATGTGGACCTCGACGGTGTTCGGGTCGCTGTCGGGGCCGCTGTCCCAGACCTCCTCGAGGATCTCCCGCTTGGAGACCGCCTCACCGGCGTGCCGGGCCAGGTGGTCGAGCACCGCGAACTCGCGGGGGGTGAGGGCGACGGCGGTGCCGCCCCGGGTGCAGGTACGGGCCGCGGAGTCGACGACGAGGTCCCCGAGGACGGTGCGCCGCGGTGCCCGGCTGCCGATCCGGCGGGCCAGCGCCCGCAGGCGGGCGACCAGGACGACGAAGGAGAACGGCTTGGTCAGGTAGTCGTCGGCGCCGGTGTCCAGCGCCTCGGCCTCGTCCCACTCGCCGTCCTTCGCGGTCAGCATCAGGATGCCGGCGTCGCTCCCGGCCGCCCGCAGCCTGGAGCACACCCGGTAGCCGTTCAGGCCGGGCAGCATGATGTCCAGCACGATCACGTCGTACGGGTGGTCGGTCGCCCGGGCGAGGCCGGACAGGCCGTCGTGGACGATGTCGACGGTGAACCCCTCCGCGGTCAGACCGTGCTGCAACGCCAGCGCCAGCCTGCGCTCGTCCTCCACCACCAGTACTCGCATACCCCCAGGGTGGCAGGTCCCGCGGGCGGTCGGCTGAAGGCTTCTTCAGGTCTTCAGGAACCCTTCAGCCCCGTCCGGTCAAGCTGATCGTGTCGTCCGGGCGAGGGTCCCGGACCCGGTAGGGAGTCGGGGTGGGCGTCATGAGCGAGCCGGTCGGTGCGGAGCAGTCGCAGGGGAAGCCGGGCAGGGCGGTGCTGGTCCGGCGGTGGGCGCGCGGACGTTCCGCGCGCTGGATCGCGGCCGGTGCGGCCGCCGTGGTGGTCGTGGGCGGCGGCGCCGCCGTCGCCCTGCACCACGAGCGGGAGGCGCACGGCGGGCACGCGGCCGCGGCCGGGGACGGCGCCGGGCGGGCCGAGGGCCGCGAGGGCCGCGACGGCGGCCACGACGAAGGCCGGGACGGCGGCCGCGCGCCCGCGCCGCTGCCGGCCCTGGACGCGGCCGACGCCGTGGTGAAGGCCTCCTCGGGGGTGCCCGGCGGCAAGGTGGAGTCGCTGCGGGCGGTGCCCGAGCAGGGCGGCGGCCGGGCCTGGCAGGCCGTCGTCCTCGGCCCCGACGGGATACGCCACCTGGTCACCGTCGACGGGACGAGCGACACCATCACCGGCAACACCACGCTGGGCGGCTGATCCCGTGAGCACCACCGCACCCGCCCAGGCCGTCCCCCGCACCGGGCCCGGCGCGACCGTCCGGAGCAAGGTCCCGCAGGTGACCGCGGCGTTCTGGCTGGTCAAGATCCTCACCACCGGCATGGGCGAGACCACCTCCGACTACCTGGCCCGCGCCCTCGGCCCCGTCCCGGCGGTCGCGGCGGCGGCGCTGCTCCTCGCCGTCACCTTGCTTGCGCAGGCCCGCAGCCGCCGGTACGTACCGGCCGTGTACTGGTCGGCGGTGGTCATGGTCAGCGTGTTCGGCACGATGGCCGCGGACGTCGCCCACGTCGCGCTCGGAGTGCCGTACGCCGCCTCCGCGCTCGCCTTCGCCCTCGCCCTCGCGGCGCTGTTCGGGGTGTGGCGCAGGACCGAGGGCACGCTCGCGGTCGGGACGGTCGACGGCGGGCGCCGCGAGGTCTTCTACTGGGCGACGGTGATGGCCACCTTCGCGCTCGGCACGGCGGTCGGAGACCTGACCGCGGCCACCCTCGGCTGGGGCTACCTGCCCTCCGGCCTCCTGTTCCTCGGCCTGATCGCGGTGCCCGCGCTCGGCCACCGTGCCCTGCGGACACCGCCCGTCCTGGCGTTCTGGTGGGCGTACGTGCTCACCCGCCCGCTCGGCGCGTGCTTCGCGGACTGGGCCGGCGTCAGCCGCCAGCGCGGCGGCCTCGACCTCGGCACCGGACCCGTCAGCCTCGTCCTCGGGATCGTCATCGCGCTCGCCGTGGCCTGCCTGACGGCCGCCGCGCGCCGGGCGCCGCGGCCCGCCGTCTGAACTGAACCGTCCCCCGGACCCGAAACCGTCCCCCTCGGACCTGAATCCGTCCCCCGACCCGGACCCGTCCCTACGAGGAAAGGCGCCACCACGATGTTGTCCTCATCGGCCCTGCTGGCCGTGAACCCCCTGGACGCGGGCTCACTGCTCGGCGCGTTCGGCGCGCTGGGCATCGCCGTGGTCCTGTTCGCCGAGACCGGCCTGCTGGTCGGCTTCTTCCTGCCCGGCGACTCCCTGCTGTTCACCGCCGGACTGCTCTGCACCACCGGCGCCCACAGCGGGCCCCACCTGGACCTCGCCCAGGTCCTGGCCGCCGCCGCGGTCGGCGCCCTCGCCGGCGCCCAGACCGGCTACCTGATCGGACGCCGCGGCGGCCCCGCCCTGCTCGCCCGCTCCCGCAACAGGCACCTGCACGAAGGCGCGGTCCGGGCCGAGGAACTCCTCAGCCGCTACGGCCACGGCAAGGCCGTGGTGCTGGCCCGGTTCGTCCCGGTCGTGCGCACCGTCCTCAACCCGCTCGCCGGGGCGCTCGGCGTCGGCCTGCGCACCTTCACCCTGTGGCAGGTGGTCGGCGGACTCGCCTGGACCTTCGGCCTGGTCCTCGCCGGCTACGCCCTCGGTTCCTCGGTGCCCAACGTCGACCACTACCTCCTCCCGATCGTCGCCGTCGTGGTCGCCCTGTCGCTGCTGCCGCTCCTGCTGGAGCTGCTGCGCTCCCGCCGTCAGGCCAGGGCCCGATGACGGCCCCCGGCACGGCCCCCGGCACCGCCCTCGCGGTGGACGGCCGCGGCCTCGACGGCGGCCTCTACCTGCGGGTCGACCACTGGGCCGAGCAGCTGCCCGCCCCCGTGCAGCACGCGGTCACCGCGTTCTCCGCCTACGGGCTGGTGCTGCTGGCGGCCCTGATGGTGTGGGCCTGGTGGCGCGCCCGCGGCGCCGACAGCGTCACCATGGCGCGGGCGCTCGCCGTACCGCTGGTGGTCACCGCGGTGTTCGCCGCCGACACCCTGCTCAAGTCCGTGCTGGCCGAGCCCCGCCCGTGCCAGGTCCTGGACGCCGGCCGCACGCTGGAGGCCTGCCCCGCCGCCGGGGACTGGTCGCTGCCGAGCAACCACACCGTCATCGTGTTCGCGGGCGCCGCGGCCCTGTGGCAGGTCGAGCGGCGGATCGGCCGGCTCGCGCTGCTTCTCGCGGTGCCGATGGGGCTCTCCCGGGTGCTGGTCGGCGTCCACTACCCGCACGACGTCGTGCTCGCCGCGGTCCTCGGCACCGCCGCCGGGTTCGCCCTGACGGCGGCGGCCGGGCGGGCCGGCCCGGTGGTGGAGCGGGCCCGCGCGGGAGGCCTGCGGCGGCTGCTGACCGCGTGAGACCGGGGCGGCCGACGCCGCCCGGTGCCCTCCGGGCCTGGACGAGGCCCCACCGGCCGGCCGGTGGGGCCTCCTGGCGTGCCCCGGCGGAGGGTCAGGCGGTCGCGGCCACGGCGGTGGCCGCAGCCGTGCTCTCCCGGGCGGTGAGCGCCCGGCCGTAGCGGCGCAGCAGCAGGACGGCGGTGGTGGCCAGGCCGGCGAGCAGGCCGAGCCACAGGCCGCGGGTGCCGCCGCCGAAGGGGTGGGAGAGCAGCCAGGCGGCGGGCAGGCCGACGCCCCAGTAGCCGATCAGGGTGATCCGGAAGCCGCTCCCGGTGTCGTCGAGGCCGCGGAGCAGGCCGATGCCGATGTTCTGGGCGCAGTCGAAGAGCTGGAGCAGCGCGACGACGGCGAGCAGGCCGGTGGCGATGGCCAGGCTCGGCCGGTCGGCGGGGGAGTGCGGGTCGAAGTAGGGGCGCAGGACGAGGTCGGGCAGCGCCAGGTAGAGGGCGCCGACGGCGGCCGTGACGGCGGCCCCGCAGGCGAGGGCGGTGTTGCGGATGCGGCGGGCGGCGCCGTACGCACCGAGGGCGAGGTGGCGGCTGACGTTGATGGACGCCGCGTGGGAGAGCCCGACGGCGACCTGGAAGACGATGTAGACGAGCTGGTTGACGGCGGTGTGCGCGGCGAGCGCCGCCGGTCCGAAGGTGCCGGCGAGCAGGGCGGTGACGGAGAAGAAGCCCGCCTCGGAGCCGTAGGTGGCGGCGATCGGGGTGCCCAGGCCCAGCAGGCGGCCGACGGTCCTCGGGTCGGCCTTCCAGAAGGCCAGGGAGAGCAGCGGTGCGAGCTGCGGGTCCCGGCGGGCGGCGGTGTGCAGGGCGAGGAAGGACAGCAGGTGGACGCTGCTGGTGGCGACGCCGATGCCGGTGAGGCCGAGTGCGGGCAGGCCCCAGCTCCCGTGGATGAAGACCCAGTTGAGGGCGGCGTTGACGGCGACGGAGGCGATGGTGATCCGCAGCAGCGCCTGCGGGCGGCGCATGCCGACGGTGAACTGCCGGATCGCCTGGAACCAGAGGCAGGGGATCAGCCCGGGGGCGAGCGCGGCGAGCATGCCCTGGGTGCGGTGGGCGACGGCGGGGTCCTGTCCGAGCAGGGTCGCCGCCTGGCCGATCAGGACCATCAGGACGGCGCCGGCCATCCCGGCGAGGGTGGCGACGGCCATCGCCGCCCGTACCAGGTCCCGGACCTCGGTGTCCTGGCCGGCGGCCGGGTGGTGGCCGGTACGTTCGGCGCGGGCCGCGGCGGCCGCCACCTGGTTGCCGACGGAGGTGACCAGGCCGACCCCCATGGTGCGGAGTTGGTTGAAGACGACCAGGGCGAGGCCGCCCGCGGCGAGGGCTTCGGTGCCGAGCACGCCCATCATGACGGTGTCGGTGGTGGTGAGGGCGACCTGGGCGAGCTGGGTGAGCGCGAGGGGGACGGCGAGGACGGCGAGGGCCCGGCTGTCGCGGGCCAGGGTGGTCAGCTGCTGCATGGCGGGTTTCACGTCTCCGACCGTCAGGGCCTGCGGAGTTTGGTGAGGGTCTCGTCGACGTCCGCCTCGACGGCGGGGTCGATGAGACCGCGGGCGTTCATCCAGTCGTCGTCGAAGACGGTGTCCAGGTACTTCTCGCCGCCGTCGTTGACGAAGGCGACCATGGTGGCGTCCGGCGGGAGCGAGCGCAGGCGGGCCAGGGCCTCGTGGACGACGCCGCCGGCCGAGCCGCCGATCAGCAGGCCGGTCCGGCGGGCGACCACGCGGGCGGTGGCGAACGCCTCGATGTCGCCGACCTTCACCCCTTCGTCGATGAGGTCGTAGTCGACGAGCAGGCCGATGCTGGCGCCCTCGGGGGTGCCGGTGCCGGACTGGTAGTAGTCGTGGGCGGGCGGGCCGAACGCGATCGAGCCCTTCGGCTCCACGCCGATCACCGCGACGCCGGGGACGTGCTTGCGCAGTTCCCGTGCCGTGCCGCACAGGCCGCCGCCGGTGCCGACCGCGCCGATCAGCACGTCGACGCGGTTGCCGAGGGCCTGGGCGATCTCCCGGCCGACGGGGTGGTAACCGACCGCGTTGCTGGGGTTGTTGTGCTGCTCGGTGAAGAAGGTGTTGTCCTTTCCCCTGGCCAGTTCCTCGGCGAGCTCCTCGCGGGCGGCGGTGTTGAGCTCCTCGCCGCCGTCCTCGGCGACGTGCACGAGTTCGGTGCCCATGGCCCGCATGGCGCGCAGTTTGTCGGCCGCGGCGTGGTTGTCGACGACGGCGGTGAAGCGGTAGCCGCGTTCGGCGGCGACCACGGCGAGGCCGAGGCCGGTGTTGCCGGAGGTGGACTCGACGATGTGGCCGCCGGGGCGCAGTTCGCCGCGCTCCTCGGCGTCGAGGACCATCTGGCGGGCCATCCGGATCTTGGCGCTGCCGGTGGGGTTGTACATCTCCAGCTTGAGCAGCAGGCGGGCGCCGTTGTCGGCCCGGGCGAGCTCGAACAGCGGTGTGAAGCCGATGAGTTCGGAGATCCGGGTGACCACCGGGGGGCGGTGCAGGGCGTCGGTCATGGCGGTGGGGCTCCCTCGGGGGCAGGGGGTGGTCAGCAGGCGGGACGGCGGTCCAGGTGCCAGCGCAGCCGGCCGTCCTCGCGGTGGACGACGACCTTGGGCGGCAGCGGGAGGTCGTGGAAGGGCGACTCGTTGGAGTCCATCTGGTAGCCGGCGGTGTTGGGGTAGACCAGCAGGTCGCCGGGTGCGGGGCGGCGCGGGAAGGCGATCTTGCGCCAGGTGAGCAGGTCGGAGTCGAGGCAGCTGGCGCCGCCCACGCAGGCCCGGTACTCCTCGGCGGGGGAGCCGGTGTCCGCGGTGAGGAGCCGCGGGTCGGGCAGGTACTCGCTGTTGAACCACTGCTCGGACAGGCTCAGGCTGGTGCCGTCGACGGTGACGATGCCGTACCCGGCGCGGTCCTTGACGCCCTGTACGGCGAAGACCGACGATCCGGCGCCGGCCAGCAGGGCACGGCCGGGTTCCAGCAGCAGCCTGACGCCCGCCTCGCGCAGCCGGGCGGCGAGCGGGGCGCCCGCGCCGTGGGGCCGGGCGGCGAGGACGGCACGCAGTGCGTCGGCCCCGGCGACGGGCGAGTGGTAGGGGTAGAAGTCGGCTGCTTCGAAGGACCGTTGGGCGTGGTAGTCGTCGGGGGTCTGGGTGGCGAGGAAGGTCCGCCAGTGCTCGGCGGAGGTGTAGTCGACGGCGAAGCCGCCGCCGATGCTGATCCGGTCCGCCGGCAGTCCCAGGGTGCGGGCCTTGAGGCAGAGTTCGACCAGGTCGCCGGCGAGGTCGGTGCGGGGCTGCACCGCGTAGCCGGACAGGTGGAAGCTGAAGCCCTCCATCCGGACCCGCTCCCCGGCGTCGGCGCAGCGCAGCAGGGCCGCGTGCACCTGGGCTCCGTCCAGGCCGAACCGGCTGCCGGTCGGGCCCGGCGGGAGGCGGCGCAGCAGGACGCGGACGGGCCGCGGCACGTCGAGGCGCAGGACGTGTTCCAGTTCGTCGGGTGCGTCGACGGCGATCAGGGCGCCGTGGAGGGCGGCGACGCGCAGCAGCCGCTCGTTCTTGGCGGGGCCGGTGACGACCAGGTCCTCGCCGCGGACGCCGTGGCCGAGGGCCTCGCGCAGCTCGCCGTGGCCGGCGACGTCCACCCCGGCGCCCGTGCGGGCGCAGCGTTCGACGAAGGCGGCCGCCTTGTTGGCCTTCTTCGCGAAGTACACGGTGCCCGCCACCGCCGCGTCGTCGAGCGCGGTGCGGAAGGCGGCGAGGTTGGTGTCGAAGCGTTCGGGCAGCAGGTAGTGGAACGGGCCGCCGAAGGCGTGGGCGAGGTCGTGCAGCAGGCCGCCGGCGGCGAGTTCGTCGTGGACGGGGTCGGGATGGGCGGGCAGGGTCAGCGCCACAGTGCGACCTCGGTGCCCAGTCCCTGGTCGGCGGCGAGCTGGGCGAAGCGGTGGCCGAGGGCGATGTCGGTGACGACCAGGCCGCTGTTGTACGCGAAGATCCGCTGGTCGGGGGTGGTGCGGGCGGCGGCGGCGCCGCCCAGGACGGCGGGCAGTTCGAGGTCGACGGCGGGGAGTTTGCCTTCGTCGTCGGCCATGTCGGTGCCGGTGACCTACATCTGCGCCTCGCTGGTGGCGATCACCCGGTCGGCGCGGTGCAGGGTGGAGGGGGCCAGGCCGTGGCCGACGAGGATCGCGACCGCGCCGGGCCTGAGCCAGTCCGCTTCGACGGCGGCGGGGGTGTGGCCGCCGGCGGTGGCGACGATGACGTCCGCCTCGCCCGCGGCGCGCCGGAGGTCGGTGACCAACTCCACCGTGCGGCCGGGGAAGTGGTGCTCCAGTTCGCGGCGGACGGCGGCGATGCCCTCGGGGTGGGTGCCGGAGAGCAGGAGACGGTCCAGCCCGGGCAGGGTGGTGAGCAGGAACGGCAGGGCCAGGCGCCCCTGGGTGCCGGTGCCGATCACCAGCGCGGTGCGGGCCCCGGGGGCGGCGCACTCGCGGGCCAGCAGGGCGGAGACGGCCGGGGTGCGCAGGGAGCCGATCCGGGAGCAGTCCATCAGTGCCACCGGCAGGCCGGTGGTGTCGTCGTAGATGCTCAGCGTCGTGTAGTAGTGCTGTTCCTCGCGGCCGCGGTGCAGGCCGTGCTTGTAGGAGGTCTTGATCGCGACCACGTTGCGCACGCCGTCGCGGCCGAGCATCGCGTAGGAGACGGAGTGGCCGTCGGCGGGCTTGACGGTGAGTTTGCGCGGGTTGTCGGACTGCCCTGCGGCGAGGGTGCGGTAGGCCTGTTCGACGGTGTCGACGACGTCGGCGAGGCCGATGTCGAGGCCGGCGAGGTCGCCGGTGCTCAGAACGCGCAGGGCGCCGTCGTGGGGCGTCACGGTGGGCCGGGTGCTCATCCGGGTGTCCCTTCGAGGGGGTGGGCGGGGAGGGGGAGGCGCCGGTGGCGGTTCAGCCCGCCCAGGCCTCGAGGGCGGCCTGGCCGTAGCCGTGCTCGGCGGCCTCCGCCTCGGGGCGGGTGCGGCGGCCGGGCACGCGGACGGAGGCGCGCTTGAGCCAGCGGTCGGTGCCGTCGTAGCGGGCGGTGAAGGGGACCCGGCCGTGGACGACCAGGTCGTTGTCGACCACCAGGACGTCGCCGGGTTCCAGGCTCACCGCGACGGAGACCCGGGCGAGTTCGTCCGCGAGGCGCCCGTAGGCCGCGCGCCAGGTGTCGTCCGCCGCGTCGAGCGGGGTGTAGGCGGGGTCGTAGCGCAGGGTCGGTCCGCCGTCGGCGGCGAACAGGGTGGGCACCGGGGCGGGCGGGCCGGCGTACTGCTGCGCGTCCTCGTAGGCGTCGTCGGGCAGGATCGGCGCGACCGGCCGGGACAGCTCGGCCCGGTCCTGCTCGGTGAGCACGGCCCGGCGGATGCTGGCGGCGGTGGTGGCGATCGCGTCGTGGTTGCGCATGCAGCACAGCAGCAGCAGGTGGGCGCGGCCGGGGTGGAAGGCGTCCTCGGTGTGCGGGGTGAGCAGGACGCTGCTGGACGCGCCGGTCTGCACCGCCTCGTGGCCGGGGGAGGGGACGATGTTGTGGACGTAGCGTCCGTCCTGCTGGCCGTCCCAGGCGATCGGGGTGCCCATCAGCGCGGACACCAGGAGCAGGACCACGTCCCAGCGGGCGCCGGCGTCGCCGACGGTGGACCAGTGGCCGGGGGTGGCGCCGAGTTCGGCGTCGTCGACGGGCAGGCCGCGGACGACGAACAGGCCGTCCGCGGTGTCGACGGGACGCAGGGCGTGGTGCAGCCCGGCGCTGAGGCGGGTGCGGACCCGGGGCAGGTCGGCGAGCAGCGCGGGGCTGGTCGCCGAGCCGTGGAGGTCCAGCAGTTCGGCCGCGAGGGCGGTGAGCTCGGCGGACTGGCCGGCGTCGAGCGGGCGTACCGGGGCTGGGGCGGCGGTGGGCACGGTGGCACCTTCCGGGGCGGAGGCAGGGCGGGGTCCGGGCGCGGTCGCGGGCGGCCCGGCAGGGGGAGGGCGGGGAGCGCAGACGGCTTCGGTCCGGCGCGGCTCGGCGACCGGACAGCCAGGAACGTAACAACCCCGAGTTGGTAAGGCAACCCTTACTCGAGAGTTTGACTACATTTGTGTCGTCAGTCACAGCGTCGGTATACGAGCGAACCGTCTCTGCTTCAAAGTCCCTGCTGAGGTGCTCAATTGACGCACGGTCCGAACCGGTCACCCGTCGGCCAAACTGTCGCACCCGGCTTGCGGTGGCCTCAAAACTTAGGATAGGTAAACCTAAGCAAGCCCTGCTCGACCTGTACTGCTCGACCTGAAACGAGGAACGACCGTGGGCGTCACCAGACGACAGCTGCTGTGGGCCGGTGCCGGGATCGGAGCGGCCGGCGCACTCGCCGCCTGCAGCAGCGGCACCGGAGGGGCGACGGACCGGGCAGCGTCCGGCACCCCCGGCGAACAGCCCCGCAGCGGCGGGACGTTGAAGGTCGGCGCACTCGGCAAAGCCGCCTCCGTCACCCGCGACCCGCACGGCACCCAGGCCAACGAGAGCGACTACCTGATCCTCAGCCTGATCTACGACACCCTCGCAGTGCCGGGCGAGAAGACCAACACCGCACCCCGCCTGGCCGCGAGTTGGACCCCGTCGACGGACCTGAGGAGCTGGCGCTTCACCATCGCCGAGGGCGCCAGGTTCCACGACGGCACCCCCGTCACCGCCGACGACGTGGTGTTCTCCCTCAAGCGCCTGCGCAACACCCCGGCCGGCAAGAGCCGCCTGCCCGGCATCCAGCCCGAAGGCATCAGCGCCGCCGACGCCCGGACCGTGCTGCTGGTCTCCGACTACCCCAACGCCGACCTGCCGCTGCTCACCCGCCTGACCACCTTCGTGGTCAAGAAGGACACCGGGGACGACGCCATCGCCGGCGCGCCCGGCACCGGCCCGTTCAAGCTCGACTGGTTCCGCGACGGCAACGCCCGCCTGGTGCGCAACGACGACTGGTACGGCGGCAAGGCGCCGCTGGACGCCATCGAGGTGCGGATCTTCGAAAGCCCGCAGGCGATGGCCAACGCCCTGCTCGCCGGACAGATCGACGTCGCCTCCAACGTCGGCGCCGTCGCCGCCCGGACAGCCGAGTCCCGCAAGGACGTCCAGATCCTGCGCCGCCCGAACGACATGGCGATGCCGATCGTGATGCGCACCGCCGACGGCCCGTTCGCCGACCCCCGGGTCCGCGAGGCGCTGCGCCTCGCCGTGGACCGCGAGGCGATGGTCAAGCAGGTCCTCTCCGGCTACGGCAGCGTCGCCAACGACATCCTCGGCACCGGCGACCCCGCCTTCGCCAAGGACATCCCCCAGCGCACCCGGGACCTCGCCAAGGCCGCGCGGCTGCTCGCGGAAGCCGGGTTCGACACCGCGAAGACCTACGACCTGCTCACCACCGAGGACATCCCCGGCCTCGCGGAGTCCGCGACCCTGTTCGCCACCCAGGCCCGCGAGGCCGGCGTGAAGATCAACGTGGTCAAGCAGGAGTCGAAGGCCTTCTGGGACGAGAGCTGGCTCAAGGCCCCGCTCTACACCACCTACTGGGGCACCAACGACTCCGTGGTGTTCTTCGCCTCCAAGACGATGCTCTCCGACGCGGGCCAGAACGAGGCCGCCTTCAAGGACCCCGCGTTCGACACGGCGTACCGCACCGCGCTCGGCACCGCCGACGCCACCGAACGCGCCGCACTGCTGCACCGGCTCCAGGAGATCGAGTACGCCGGATCCGGCTACCTGCTCTGGGGCATGGCCGACGGCATCGACCTCGCCGGACCGGCCGTGCGCAACCTGCCCAAGCTCCCCGGCTACGGGCGCGTCCAGCTCGAGAAGACCTGGCTGGCCCGTTGATCCGGGGCACCTCCGCCGACGGCGCCACCACGCCGAAGGCCCGGTCCGGCCCGGCCCGCACCCTCCCCGGTGCGGGCCGGGCCGCCCGGCTCGCCGTCCGGCGCCTGGCCCTGCTCACCGTCCTGCTCGCCACGGTGTTCGCCGCGGTCGAGCTGCTGCCCGGGGACGCCGCCAGCTCCACCGCCGAACGCGGCGAAGGCCCGGCCGCCGTCGCCGCCCGCCGCGCCGCCCTCGGCCTCGACCGGCCCGTCACCACCCGGTTCCTCGACTGGATGACCGGCCTGCCCACCGGCGACCTCGGCACCACCGCCCACGGCCAGCCCGTGACCACCGTCCTGGCCGGCCCGTTCCCCAACACCCTGCTGCTCGGCGTGCTCGCGCTCGTGCTCAGCATCACCGGCGCCCTGGCGCTCGGCAGTTGGGCCGCCCTGCGGCCCGGCGGGGCGGTCGACCGCACCGTTGCGACCGTCTCCACCGCGGCGTTCGCACTCCCCGAGTTCGTCGTCTCCGTCGCCCTGCTGCTCCTGCTCTCGCAGTGGACCGAATGGTTCCCCGCCGTGACCCTCACCGGCCCCGACGGCGCGCCCGCCTCCTGGGACATGCTGGTGCTGCCCCTGCTCGCCCTGGCGATCCCGCAGATCGGCTGGAACACCCGGATCGTCCGCGGCGCCCTCGCCGACCAGGCCGCCCTCCCGCACGTCCAGGCGGCGATCCTCGACGGCCTGCCCCGACGCCGCGTCCTCACCCACCACATGCTGCCCGGGGCACTGCCGGCCGTCGCCATCTCCACCGCCACCTCCGCCGGCATGCTGCTCGGCGGCGCCGTCGTCGTGGAGACCCTCTTCAACTACCCCGGCATCGGCGCCGTCCTCGCCGGAGCCATCGCCGACCGCGACACCCCGCTCGTCGCCGGAGTCGTCGCCGCCACCGGCACGGCCATCAGCCTCCTGCTGCTGCTGGCCGACCTCATCCGCGACCGCATCCTGGGAACGACACCGTGACCACCACCACGACCGTCCGCCGACGGCCCGCCAGGGCGAAGCTCCTGGCCGCAGCCGTCCCCGCGCTGCTGCTGGTGCTGCTCGCCCTCACCGGCCCGCTCATCGCACCCAGCCCCGTCGACCGGCCCGTCACCGCCCCCTACGGCCGACCGGACACCGCCGCCGCGCTCGGCGGCGACCTGCTCGGCCGCGACGTGCTCAGCCGCCTGCTGGCCGGCGGCGCCCCGCTGATCGCCACCGCCCTCGCCATCGCCGCCACCGTCACGGCCGCCGCCACCGTCATCGGCATCCTCGCCGCACTGCGCCCGAGGCTCGGCGGCTGGCTCGAGCGGGCCGCCGACCTCACGATCCTGCTGCCCGCCGTCCTCGGCATCATGCTGGTCGCCACCGCCTGGCCCGGCGGCGGACGCCTCGCGGTCGCCACCGCGGCCACCGTCCTCGGCATCCCGTACGCCGTGCGGGTCGTCGCCGCGGCCGCCGCCCCCGTCGCCGCCACCGGCTACGTCGAGACCGCCGCCGCCTCCGGCGAACGCCTCCCGTACCTGATGGCCCGCGAAGTCCTGCCCAACCTCCGCGCCACCCTCCTCGCCCTCTTCGGGCTGCGCTTCGTCGAAGGCGTCTACGTCGTCTCCATCGCCGCGTTCCTGCAACTCGGGCCCCAGCCCCCCGAAGCGGACTGGGCCCTGATGATCCGTGAGAACGCCCCCGGCATCCTCCTCAACCCCTGGGCCGTCGCCGCCCCCTGCCTGGCCATCGGCCTGCTCGCCATCGGCGTCAACCTCGCCGCCGACGCCATCGCCCCCGCCCGGCCCACCCCGGAGACACCCCTGTGAACGGCACCGCCCCCACCGCGCGCGTCACCGCGCTGACCATCGCGCTCACCGACGGCACCCCGCTCCTCGACAACGCCACCCTCACCCTGCGCCCCGGCCGCATCCACGCCGTCACCGGCCCCTCCGGCGCCGGGAAGACCACCCTGCTGCGCGCCCTCGCCGGGGCCCTCCCGCCGGGAGCGCAGGCGACCGGCGAGGTCACCGTCCTCGGCCACGACATCCTCGCCCTGGAACCCGCGCAGCTGCGCCGGCTGCGCCGCCACCACCTCGGCCACCTCGGACAGGACCCCGCTTCCGGCCTCAACCCCCGGATGCGGGTCGGCCGCATCATCACCGAGTGCGCCGCCGACACCTCCCGCACCACCGTGCACACCCTCCTCGCCCAGGTCCGCCTCCCCACCGACCAGCACCTGGAACGCCGCCGCCCCACCGCCCTGTCCGGCGGCCAGCAGCGCCGCGTCGCCCTCGCCCGGGCCCTCGCCCGCCGCCCCGACCTCCTGCTCCTCGACGAACCCACCGCCGGCCTCGACCCCGCCCTGCGCGACGAGATCGCCGACCTCCTGCGCGAACTCGCCGGCCAAGGCCTCACCGTCGCCCTCTCCAGCCACGACCCCGACTTCGTCGGCCGCTGCGCCGACGACACCACCGACCTCTCACCCGCCGGACCCCCCGCCGCCCGCCCGCACACACCTCCCGCCCGGCCGCACCAGCAGCCCGCGGCGGCCCCGGCCCCGGCCACCGGTCCCGTACCGGGGCCGGTCCTGGCGGCCCGCTCCCTCCACGCCCACGCCGGAACCGGCGCCGGCCGCCGGGACGTCCTCGGCGGGCTCGACCTCGACCTCCGGCCCGGCACCCTCACCGCGGTCGTCGGTCCCTCCGGCTGCGGCAAGACCACCCTGGTCCGCACCCTCGCCGGCCTCCACCCCGCCGCCGGCGGCACCCTCACCCTCCACGGCCGGCCGCTCGCCGCCACCCACCGCCGGCGCGGCCGTGACCAGCTCCGCCGCATCCAGCTGGTCCCGCAGAACCCGCTCGGGGCACTCAACCCGTCCCGCACCGTCGGGGCCACCCTCGCCCGTCCGCTCCGCCTGCACCGCACCCTGCCCGACGACCGGCACCCCGCCCGGATCGCCGAACTCCTCGCCGCGGTCGGCCTGCCCGCATCCTTCGCCGCGCGCCACCCGCACCAGCTCTCCGGCGGGCAACGCCAGCGGGTCTCGATCGCCCGCGCGCTGGCCGCCGAACCGGACGTCCTGCTCTGCGACGAGGTCACCTCCGCGCTCGACCCCGCCACCGCCGACTCGATCATGGACCTGCTGCAACGGCTGCGCACCACCCGGGGGCTGGCGGTCGTCCTGGTCAGCCACGACCTCGACCTCGTCGCCCGGCACGCCGACGTCACCGTCACCCTCCACCCGGCCACCCCCACCGGGGCCACCGAGCAACTCCCGGCACCCGCTTAGCCGGACGCACCCGAGGCCGCGGCCCCGCGGTGCGGCGCCCGGTGTTCCAGCGCCCGCGGCGGTGCGGTGTCCGGTGGCCGGTGTGCCCCGGCCCCGGCCCTCAGGAGGAGGCCGGGTCGGCGGCGGCCCGCTGCGCCGCCGCGCAGACCCGCCGCAGCATGTACTGCAGTTGGGTGCGCTCGCCCCGGGTCAGCGGCCCCAGCACCAGATCCTGCACGGCCCGGGCGTCGTCCAGGGCCGCGCCCAGGGCGGCCTTCCCGGCCTCGGTGACGGTGACCACCTCCTGCCGGCCGCCGATGTGCACCACCAGGACCTGCGCCATGCCCCGGGCCACGAGGTCCTCGACCGCCGAGGCGAGGCCGGGTCCGTCCACGGCCAACTGCCGGGCGAGATCGGTGCGGGCATGCGGACCGTGCTCGGCGAGCACCTCCAGGACCGACCGGTGCAGGGACGCCAGCCCGCGCGCCCGCAGCCGTCCCGCCAGCAGGGTCTCCACCGCGCGACCGGTCTCGGCCAGCAGACGAACGGTCCACTCGGAGGGACTCGTCGGTCCGCCCCGCCTGTCGTACACGCCCTGTCCCATCGCTACGGAGGGGAGTCCTCCGGCCCGGACCGCGTGGGGATGCCTGCCTCGACAGCCGGGCGGCCGTGCACCGGACCGGGAGGGCGTCATCGCCCCCGGGCTCACGCGGCGCTCCACGCGCACGGCACGGCCCGCGAAGTAAACCGGGGCCAACCATACGTGCGCCACGGCCATCGGTCTACATCGATGTCGTCATTCGCGCCGGTCAGGCCCCGCGCAACCCCGCCGCGGCCCACTCCACGTACTCGTGCAGACCGTACGCCAGGAGCAGGCCCAGCAGCGCCGACACCACGACCGCCGTACCGAGGGCCGCCACCGCGGCCCGCCCGCGGCGGCCGCCCGGCCCGGACGGCGCCGCCGCCAGCAGCGCCTCGACCCGCCGGGGCACCGGCCCGCTGCCCACCGACGCCAGCGCCCCGAGACCCCTGGACCGCCGGCCGGCCGGGACGGCCGCCAGCGCCGCCCGCGCGATCGCGGTGGCGGCCCGCTTCCGGCTGTCCACCGCCGCGGCCGCCGCCTCGTCGGCCCAGCGCTCCAGGTGGAAGTCCAGGTCGGGACGGAGCGGGCGCAGCGCGGGGTGGACCGCCGCCGCCAGGTAGGCGATCACCGACAGTAGGTGGTGCCGCCCGGCCAGGTGCGCCCGCTCGTGGGCGAACAGCACGTCCTGCTCGGCCGGACCGAGCACACCGAGCATCCCGGTCGTGACCACGACCCGCCCTTCGCGGCCACGGAACGCGGGCAGCGCGAACGCCTCCGGATCCGCACTGTGGACCACCAGCAGATCGCCGTCCGGGACCGCGCCCCGGACCGAGGTCCAGGCCCGCTCGAGCAGGCGCCGGTGCTCGAACCAGCGCCGCAGCAGCACCGCCGCCTGCACGACGAGCACCACGCCCGCCACGGCGGACACCGGCAGCACCAGCGGCCAGGCAGCCGCCACCGTGTGCAGCGGGATCCGCTCCAGCCGCGCCAGGAACGGCACATGGAACAGGCCGACCAGGGCCGCGACCGTACCTCCGGCGAGCAGCGCCCCGGCGCCCGCGAGCACCGCGGACGCCTGCCGGGGCGGGAGCAGCCCGGCCAGCCGGCGCACGGCCGGCGCCGCGCACCAGGGGAGGGCGAGGGCGAGCCCGACGGGCACCAGGGCGAGGATCACCGGTCGTCCCCGGCGTCCAGCAGCAGGCGGCGCAGCAGGTCCTCGTCGTCCTCGGAGAGCGAGGACACGAAGCGCTTCAGCACCAGGTCGCGCTGCGGCTCGCGCTCGAGTTCCCGGCGCATCCGGCCCGCGGCCAGCCCGGCCGCGTCGTCGGCCGGCGAGTACGCGAATCCCCGCCCGGAGCGGGTCCGCACCACCGTCCCCTTCTCGCAGAGCCGGGTCAGGATGGTCGTCACCGTGGTCCGCGCCAGGCCCCGGCCGATCGCGGCGTTCACCTCCACCGGGGTCAGCGGCCCGGAGGCCGACCACAGGACCGCCAGGACCTCGGCGACGAGCTCGCCGTGCGGGCGTCTCTCCCCGGCCTCGTCCACCGTCACACTCCCGTTCTCCACTCGCATCCGGCACCTCGGCCCGGTCTGCACCTCAAGGTCGATTCATCATCGCACTGCCCGGGAGGGGCCGGTCGGGGTGGCCGGGGCGACGTTCAGGGGCATGTTGTTCGCAGGTGCAAGTGATACGCAATAGTGTGGGTTCGGCATGACCGTCACCGTTGAAAGGAACTGTGTCCTGATGGGCGCGTACTCACTTCCCGATCTGCCGTACGACTACTCCGCGCTCGAGGCGGCGATGACCGCCGAGATCCTGGAGCTGCACCACTCGAAGCACCACGCGGCGTACGTCAAGGGCGCCAACGACACCCTGGAGCAGCTGGCCGAGGCCCGTGACAAGGAGCAGTTCGGCGGCCTGGTGGGCCTGCAGAAGACGCTGGCGTTCCACCTGTCGGGCCATGTGCTGCACTCGCTGTTCTGGGAGAACCTCTCCCCGGACGGCGGCGACCGCCCCGATGGTGAGCTGGGCACCGCGATCGAGGAGCACTTCGGCGGCTTCGAGGCGTTCCGCAAGCAGCTCACCACCGCCACCGTCGGTGTCCAGGGCTCGGGTTGGGGCATCCTGTCCTGGGAGCCGCTGGGCCGGCGCCTGATCGTCGAGCAGGTCTACGACCACCACGGCAACGTCGGCCAGGGCACCACCCCGCTGCTGGCCTTCGACGCCTGGGAGCACGCCTACTACCTGCAGTACAAGAACGTCCGCCCGGACTACGTCACCAAGCTCTGGGACGTCGTCAACTGGAACGACGTCGCCACCCGCTTCGCCGCCGCCAAGAACGCCTGACGGACCGTACGCCGGGGCGCCCGCTCGCACCGGGCGCCCCGGCGCCGGGGCGCCGCCCCGCGGGGCGGCCCCGGGCGTCAGGGCCGGAAGGCGGCCTCGGTCTGGGCGGTGTCCTCGGTGCCGCGGTAGTAGACGATCTTCCCGTCGCGGAAGGTGAAGCGGTGGTGCAGGTCCATCGCCAGGACCCGGCCGCTGGCCCGGTGTTCGGCCCGCATCCGCACCACGCTCAGCACGTCGCTGTCGTTCGCGGCGAAGGACAGCGGGGTGAACTCCTGCACCGCCATGGTCGAACCGAACTGCTCGAAGAAGTCCGCCACTTCGGCCTTCCCGTGGCGGACGCCGTACCACGGCGCCGCGGTCGACGTGGTCTCCGAGGCCCAGTCGACCTCGTCGTCCAGTCTGGCCAGGATCCCCGGCAGGTCGCCGCTGCCGAAGGCCTCGTAGACCGACCTGATCGTCTCGATCATGCTCTGCTCGTTCACCGGACACCTCGCCTCGGTCGGGGCCGCCACCGTCTCGTTCCATGCTAGGAGCGAGGGCGTGCCCACCGCCTTTCGGCGCCGGTCGTGCCGCGCGGCGGCCGGGGGCGTAGCGTCCGGGCCCTGCCCGCCGGTTCTGATCTGCGGTGACGACCGTAGAGTGGCCTGCGCAGCTGGTTCGCCCTGTCCGCCAGGCAGGCGCGTCGCAAGAGGGAACCCGGTGGGAATCCGGGGCTGCCCCGCAGCGGTGAGCGGGAACGACCGCCGTCATACGCACTGGGCCCGTACCGGGCCCGGGAAGCGACGGCCAGTAGGTGTCCGCCCTTCACAGGGCGGGCGCGCCCGCGAGTCCGAAGACCTGCCGCTGCCCGTGGACCGCAGTGGTCCGCGGTCTCACCGGACCCCGAGGGCGGGTCGGCGGCGGGGAGGGACGGCGATCCCGTACCTCCTGCTCCTTCGCGCCCCGGGGCTCACGAACTCGCGAAGGAGAGTTCCGTGAAGCAGACCTACCGCCGGCGCGCCACCAGGGCCGCGACCGCCGCCGTGCCGACGAGCCGCGGGGTGGTGGCGCCGTGACGATGCCCCCTGCCGTCTCCCGGACGCCGACCGACTCGGCGGTCACCCTCGCGCACATCATGAGCGAGCACGACACCAACCTCTACGGGACGGTGCACGGCGGCGTCGTGATGAAGCTGATCGACGACGCCGCGGCCGCCGCCGCCGGCCGGCACGCCGGCGTGCCCGCGGTCACCGTCTCGGTGGAGGAGATGTCCTTCCTCGCGCCGGTCCGGGCCGGTGACCTCCTGACGGTCCGTGCCCGGGTCGACCACGCCGGCCGGACCTCGATGGACGTCTCGGTGGTGGTGACGGCGGAACGCTGGAACCTCACCGGACCGGTGACCAGGGTGGCGACGGCCCAGCTGGTCTTCGTCGCCGTCGACGCGGACGGGCAGCCGCACCGGGTACCGGTCCTGCTGCCGGAGGGCGCCGCCGAACAGCGCCGCGAACGGCTGGCCCGCGAGCGCCGCGCCCGGCGGATGCGCAACGCCGCCGACTGACCCGCCGCCTCCGGAACGGAGGGACCCGGTGGCCGCCCCCGGCGGCCCCGGGTGCCGGGCCCGGACCGCCGGCCACCGCCAGCGCCGCGCCGGGTCGATATCCTGGCCCGCGCGCAGTCGGATGATCATGGAGGAAGCATGGCGAAGTTCAGAGTGACGGTCTGTCTCCCCCCGGCCGCCGTGGACCATCCCGCCTCCGCCATCGCGGCGGCGATGCGCCCCTTCGACCAGAACGTCGACCCGGCCACCGGGGAAGAGGGATACAACCCGCAGGGCGAATGGGACGGGTGGCAGATATCCGGCCAGGACAACCTGGTCGTCCGGCCCGAGTACGCCGGGGACGCCCGGCTCGTCCACCGGCCGGCCCGGCCGAACGACGAGCCCCGTCCGCAGGGGTCGCTGCGCTGCGACGGCGGGCCGCGCGGCCTGCTCGACCTGGCGGGCATGCGTGCGATCAGCGCGGCGGACGCGGCGGCCACCTGGGCCGTGTGGGCCCGCTTCTCCGCCGAGCACCCGCCTGCCGAGCCGCTGTCGGCGTTCCGCGCGCGCCACGGCGCCGCCCCCGGCGTCCACTCGCCCGAGGCGGACCGGGCCAGGCGCGAGCACCTCGCCCAGCCCCTGGTCCAGGCGCTCGCCCAGTACGCGGTCGAGGGCGGCGACCGGCACTACCCCAACAGCTACCTGTCCCAGGACCCCGTTGCTCTCTTCGCCTGCGGCGAGCACGACTTCGTCGAGCGTGCGGCGGCCACGGCCGTGCCCACGTACGCACTGCTGACCCTCGACGGGCAGTGGGCCGACCCCTGGAACCTGCGCTCCCTCGGCAGTCCCCGCCCGGAGGAGTCCGAGCCGGAGGCGTACTGGCGGCTCGCCGACGCCTACCTGCGCGCACTGCCCGAGGACGCGCTGATCGTCCAACTCCTCTGCCACTGCTGACCGGACACCCGGGCGCAGGGCCGTCGCTACGGCTTCGGGAGCGCCGGTTCGTCGCGGGCGGCGTCCGCGGCGGGGGCGTCGGTGCGGATGGCGGGGCCGCGGGGCGGCGGCGGGACGGCACCGAGTTCGTCCAGCATCTCCCGGGTGAAGCCGAAGTAGTACGTGGCCAGCAGGCCGGTGGTGTATCCGGTCGCCAGGCCCGCGGCGTAGACGGCCGCGCTCACCAGGAAGCCGCGTGAGCCGGTCAGCAGGGGGAACAGCGCCCAGCCGGACGGGCCGATGGCGGTCGCGCCGACGGTGGCACCGAGCTGCCCCAGCAGCCCGACGACGGCCCCGCCGCACGCCCCGCCCAGACAGGCCGTGACGAACGGGCGCCCCAGCGGGAGCGACACCCCGTAGATCAGCGGCTCGCCTACGCCGAGCAGGGCCGCCGGGAGCGCGGACCTGATGGTCGCCCTGACCGACGCGTTGCCCCGTAGCCGCAGGAAGACGGCGACGGCGCAGCCGACCTGCCCGGCCCCGGCCATCGCGAGGATCGGCAGCAGCTCGGTGGACCCGTGCTGCTGGATCAGCGTGGTGTGGATCGGGATCAGCGCCTGGTGCAGGCCGAACATCACCAGGGGGAGGAACAGCCCACCGAGCAGCAGCCCCGCCAGCGCACCACCGTGGGCCAGCAGCCAGGTGGCGAGCTCGCCGATCGCCGAGGAGACCTCTCCCGCCACGAACATCAGGCCGAACAGCGTCACCAGGCCGGTGACCAGCACGGTGACGGTCGGGGTGAGCAGGACGTCGAGGCCGTCGGGCATCACCCGCCGGGTCCACCGTTCGACCTGCACCGCCAGCAGCGCGGCGGCGAGCGCCCCGATCACCCCGCCCCGGCCCGGTACGAGCTGGTGGCCGAGGACCTCCACCTTGGAGACCCCCGCGTACACGATCACACTGGCCACGGCGCCGCCCAGCACCGGTGTGCCGCCGAACTCCTTCGCGGTGGTGTAGCCGACGAAGACCGTGAGCAGGGACATGAACCCCGCCGAGATCGCGGTGAGGGCAGGCACCAGCGCGGGGGCCCAACCCAGGTTGACGAGCGCGCCGTTGACGGCGGCCACGATGCCGCAACCGATCAGCGCGGGGATCAGCGGCACGAAGACGCTCGCGATCCGGCCGAGCACCCGCCGGACCGGCGCCGCCCGCCCGGCGCCGGCCTGCGCCCTGATCGCCGCGCCCCGCCGGGCCAGCTCCCCGGCGCCGACGGGGGGCGGGGCAGCGGGGGCACCGGGGGTATCGGGGGTATCGGGGCGCCCGTGGTCCCGCCGCCCGTCGGGCAGGGCCCCGTCGGGCAGGCCTCCGTCGAGCAGAGCCCGCAGCTCGGGGGTCACGCGGGAGACGACGCCCGGGCCGAGCACGATCTGATAGGTGTCGTCCTCCACCACGCCCAGCACCGCGGGAAGCGCGCGGAGCCCCTCCTCGTCCACCAGGGACCGGTCACGCAGGCCGAGCCGCAGCCGGGTCATGCAGTGGGCGACGGAGTGGACGTTGGCGGCGCCCCCGACCAGCGGGAGGACGGCCTCGGCGGTGGCACGGTGCTTGTCGTCGGACATGATCACCAGAATGGCGCGCCCGGCCGCGCCGTCGGCGCTGCGCCGGGCCCGTGCCGCGGTCGTGTCGCGGGCCCGGTGTTCCTGGGGAGTCGGCGGGCCCCGGCGTCGGCGTCCGGGGTTCACCCGCCCGGCGCAGCCGCCTCACCGCCGGTGTCGACGCGTACCTCCCGGACCTCTGCGTCCGGGACCCCTGCGTCCCGGACCCGTACCTCCTGGAGGAGGCCCCAGGTGAAGTCGGCGGTGCACGGGCGCGGCCGCCCGCTCGCGTCGGGTGCGGTGAGGTCGAGCTGCCACCGGGTCGGTGCACTGCCCTCGCGCGGTACGGCGGGCGGGAAGGCCGCCGCGACGTCCGAGACGACGCAGCTCCACGGGGTCAGGTCCGCGAGCGAGCGCAGCGTCGGCGCCGGGACCCCCGGCGCGCGGACCAGCCACTCGTTCCACGGCGGGGCCCCCGCGCCGGCCGGTCCGAGCAGGATCTCGAAGCGCAGACCGGGCCAGAGCGGGAGTTCCCACTGCTGCGCCGTGCAGTCGAGGTCGCCGATCCGGCGGGGGAGGACCGCCTCGGGTGGGCCGAGGACCGCGGCGTAGCGGCGGGCGCCGTGCGGGAAGCGGCTCGAGCGGATCATCGCCTGCCAGCGCTTGTTCGCCTCCCGGAGGTCGCCACGGGCCGCTCCGAGCCGGTGCACCGCCTGCTCCACCAGCTCCGGGTGGAAGTCGGCCATCCGGCGCAGCAGCACCAGCTGGAACTCGGTGGTCGCGAAGCCGTTGATCGCCATGACCGCAGACTAGGCCCGGACGGGCGACGAGTATGTCTCTCCGGGGCGCTGGCAGGTGGGGCACAGCTCGTGGCGGCCGTCCGGGGTGATCACGGTTCCCCAGCCGCGGCAGTCGGCGCAGTGGCGGGCCAGGTCGATGTCGGCGTGCGGGGCGGGAGCGTGGGGGTGGGCTCCGTGGGTCATGGGTGATGTTCCTCGGTAGAGCGGTATCACGTGGGGTCGATGTCGCGAGGTGCGCGGCGCTGGGTGGCCGGGCACGGGTTCTCCTGCGGCGGGTGAGCCTGTGGAGGTCTGCCGGTGATCGAAGCCCGGCAGGGGATGAGCGGTCCGGACCGGCACCGTGGGTACGGTGCCGCCGGCCGGAGGGGCGGGACATCAGCGGCCCGCTGCCCAGTGTGCACGAAATCCGTAGCGGATCCAGGTCACCCTCGGTGGGTAGAGCGCCCCGGGGCGGCCGTACATACGCGCTGACCTGCGGGGATGGGGAAAGCTCCGAAAATTCGGAATCCGTCGTGAAGGCTCCCGCAGGCCGGTGTCAGCGGACCGAGGCGGCGAAGGCGAGCAGGTGCCGGTTGACGGCGTCCGGCTGGTCGAGGTGGGTGGTGTGGCCGGCGTCGGCGATCACGGCGGCGGTGGCGCGCGGGTTGAGGGCGGCGGTCGCCCCGGCGTGGGCGCTGGGCCAGAACTGGCTGTCGGCGCCGGCGATGACGAGGATCGGGACCTCGGCGCGGGTGACCTCGTCGCGCCAGTCCTGACGGGAGTGGTCGAGCAGGAGGGGGTAGGTCTCCGGAGTGATCAGGCTCTCGGCGCCGCGGCCGCCGGCTGCCTTGATCCGGGCGTCCAGGTCGGCGGGGTCGGGCCAGGGCCGGCCGTGGCCGGTGGCGAAGGCCTCGGGGGAGGTGAAGAACGTCCCGAGGTTCTCGTCGGTCAGGCCGTAGAAGCCGTACGGCCAGTCGGGGGCGTTGACCATCCTGGGGGTCTGGTCGACGGTGACGATCCCCGCGAGGCGGTCGGTCCCGCAGAGGCTGGTGCGGGCCCAGATGGTGCTGGCGCCCATGGACTGGCCGACGGCGACCACCGCGTGCAGGTCGAGCCGGGTGAGGAGTTCGCCGAGGTCCTTGCCGTGGCGGGACAGGCGCTGTCCCCACCACGGGCGGCCGGACCGGCCGGTCCAGCGGCGGTCCAGCGAGATGACGCGGTGGCCGGCGGCGCGCAGGGGCGCCCACTGCAGCGCCCAGTCGTCGGCGGGGGCGCCGTAGCCGGGGATCAGCAGGACGGGCTGCCCGTCGCCCTCGTCGTAGTAGTGCAGCGAGACGCCGTCGTTGGTGGTGATCGTCGGCATGGCGGCACTCCTCGGTGGTCGGGACCAACGGCGAAGTCCCATGATCCGCGGGCGGCGGCGGCCCTGGGGGCACGGCCGGGACGCCACGCGTGGTGGCTCACCTGGTCGGCTCAGGCCGGCGCCGGCGCCGCCCCCGGGGCAGATCGCGAGCGCCGTCAGGTCCTGCGCAGGGCGCGCAGCACGCCCACCGAAACCGCCGACTCCGGTGGCCCGCGCCGCCTACAGTCGGTGTCCGGGGGAGGGGGTGGCACGGTGTCGGTCCGGGGTACTGACAGGTACGCGGGAGAGGTTGGCCTGCCCGCGCTGGTCGCGGAGGCCGTGGACCTCGCACGGCGGATCGGGTTCACCAAGTCCTGCCGGCCGGAGCAGGGGCGGCTGCTGTCCGCGCTGGCCGCGGGCGCGCGGGCGCGCATCGGGGAGACGGGCACCGGGTGCGGTGTCGGCCTGGCGTGGTTGATCGCCGGGCGCCGGCCGGGGGTGCGGGTGGTGAGCGTGGAGCGGGACCGCCGGCTGGTGGAGCTGACGTCCGAGCTGTTCGCCGGCGTACCCGGGGTGGAGATCGTCCACGGTGACTGGACGGCCGTCCACGGCCACGGCCCCTTCGACCTGCTGGTGGTCGACGGCGGTGGCAACGGCAAGCAGGGTGCCGCCGCGGATCCCGAGCGCCTGCTGACGCCCGGCGGCTCGATCGTGATCGACGACTTCACCCCGTTGACCGCGTGGCCCCCGGTGCACGAGGGCAGGCCGGACGGTGCCCGGCTGGCGTGGCTGGAGCATCCCGCGCTGCTCGCCACCGAGGTCAGACTCGCCGCCGACCTGTCGACGGTGATCGGCACCAGGCGGCCCTGAGGACGCGGACGGACCGCCCGGGCACGAGGCCGCGGGCGGTCCGGGTGGACGGGGTTCTCGGTCTAGCCGGCCGTGGTGTGCTGGCGGACGGGCTGGGTGGCGGTGGTCCGGGCGTCGTCGGGGAGGGCCTGGAGGATCGCGTCCACGCTCTGCTTGGCGTCCCCGAAGAGCATGCTGCTGTTCTCGCGGAAGAACAGCGGATTCTGCACGCCCGCGTAGCCGGACGCCATCGAGCGCTTGAAGACGATCACCTGCTCCGCCTCCCACACCCGCAGCACCGGCATCCCGGCGATCGGGCTGGAGGGGTCGTCGGTGGCGGCCGGGTTGACGGTGTCGTTGGCGCCGATGACCAGGACGACGTCGGTCTTGGCGAAGTCGTCGTTGATCTCGTCCATCTCCAGGACGATGTCGTACGGCACCTTCGCCTCGGCCAGCAGCACGTTCATGTGCCCCGGCAGGCGCCCGGCCACCGGGTGGACGCCGAAGCGGACCTCCACGCCGCGCTCGCGCAGCCGCCGGGTCAGCTCCGCCACCGGGTGCTGCGCCTGGGCCACCGCCATGCCGTAGCCGGGGGTGATCACCACCGACCGGGCCTGCGCCAGCAGCACCGCGGCCTCCTCGGCGCGGACCTCGCGGTGCTCGCCCTGCTCCTCCTCGCCGCCCGACGGCGCCTCGATGCCGAAGCCGCCGGCGATCACCGAGATGAAGGAGCGGTTCATCGCCCGGCACATGATGTACGACAGGTACGCGCCGGAGGAGCCGACCAGTGCCCCGGTGACGATCAGCAGGTTGTTGTCGAGCAGGAACCCGGCGGCGGCCGCGGCCCAGCCCGAGTAGCTGTTCAGCATCGAGACGACGACGGGCATGTCGCCGCCGCCGATCGAGGCGACCAGGTGCCAGCCGAGCAGCAGCGCCAGCACGGTCACCGCGACCATCAGCCCGAGGCCCGGGCTGGTGGTGAACCAGGCGGTGAGCCCCGCGAACGCGGCCAGCGCGCCCAGGTTGAGGACGTTCTTGCCGGGCAGCGTCAGCGGGCGGGAGGCGATCCGGGCGGACAGCTTGAGGAAGGCCACGATCGAGCCGGTGAAGGTGACCCCGCCGATGAAGATGCCGATGAAGACCTCGGCGTGGTGGATGCCCAGCAGGTCACCGGAGACCAGGGTCTGGGCCGAGCCGTGCGCCTCGACCTCCAGGTAGCCGTTCCAGCCGACCAGGACGGCGGCGAGGCCGACGAAACTGTGCAGGACGGCGATGAGTTCGGGCATCTGCGTCATCTCGACCCGCCGCGCCCGCCACAGGCCCGCCGCGCCGCCGAGCACCATCGCGAGGACGATCAGGGCGACCGCGCCGGCGGTGATGCTCTGCGCCGCCAGCACGATGGTGGCGACCAGCGCGAGGGCCATGCCGGCGATGCCGTAGACGACCCCGGCCCGCGAGGTCCGGTGCTGGGAGAGCCCGGCGAGGCTGAGGATGAACAGCAGGGCGGCGACCAGGTCCGCGGCGTGGGAGGCCGTGGTGGTAGTCATCGGGGCTCAGCGCCTTTCGGGGGCAGTCGAGAACATGCTCAGCATGCGGCGGGTGACGGCGAAGCCTCCGAAGATGTTCACGCTCGTCAGCAGCACGGCGACGCACGACAGTGCGGTCACGATCCAGCTCTCGTGCCCGATCTGCACCAGCGCGCCGATCACCACGATTCCGGAGATCGCGTTGGTCACCGACATCAGCGGGGTGTGCAGCGCGTGGTGCACCTTGCCGATGACGTAGTAGCCGATCACCACCGCCAGCGCGAACACCGTGAAGTTCTCGGCGAGTTGGGTCGGCGCGAAGGCGATCACCAGGAAGACCGCCAGCATCCCCAGGCCGATCAGGCCGAACCGTACCGCGGGGGTGATCCGGGACTCCTTCGCCGCCACCGGCGCGGCGGGGGCCGCGGGGGCGGCGGGGGCCGCCGACACGGCGACCGGCGGCGGCGGCCAGGTGACCTCGCCGGCCCGGACCACCGTCACGGCCCGCTGGACCACGTCCTCGAAGTCGACGACCAGCCGGCCGTCCTTGCCGGGGGTGAGCAGCTTCAGCAGGTTCACCAGGTTGGTGCCGAACAACTGCGAGGCCTGGGTGGCCAGCCGGCCGGCCAGGTCGGTGTAGCCGATGATGGTGACGCCGTTGTCGGTGACCACCGCCCGGCCGGGCACGGTGCCCTCGACGTTGCCGCCCTGGGCGGCCGCCATGTCGACGATGACGCTGCCCGGCTTCATCGCCGCCACGTCCGCGGCCGTGACCAGCCGTGGGGCGGGCCGGCCGGGGATCAGCGCCGTGGTGACGATGATGTCCACGTCCGCGGCCTGCTCGTGGTAGAGCGCGGCGGCGGCGCGGTCGTAGTCCGCGGAGGTCGCCTTGGCGTACCCGTCGGTGCTCGCCTCCTGGACGACGTTCACGGCCAGGTACTCGCCGCCCAGCGAGCGGACCTGGTCCGCGACCTCGGGCCGCGGGTCGGTGGCGCGGACGATCGCGCCCAGGCTGGACGCCGCGCCGATGGCGGCGAGCCCGGCCACACCGGCCCCCGCCACCAGGACCTTCGCCGGCGGCACCTTGCCCGCGGCGGTGACCTGGCCGGTGAAGAAGCGTCCGAACACGTGGGCCGCCTCGATCACCGCCCGGTACCCCGCGATGTTGGCCATCGAGCTCAGCACGTCCATCGACTGGGCCCGGGAGATCCGCGGGACGGCGTCCAGCGCGAGCGCAGTGACGCCCCGCGCGGACAGCTGCTCCACCAGTTCGGGGCGCTGCGCGGGCGTGAGCAGCCCGACGACGGTGGCGTCCGCGCGCAGCCGCTCGATCTCGCCGCCCGACGGCGCGTTGACCTTGAGGACCACGTCGGCCGCCCAGGCGTCGCCGATGGTCGCGCCGGCCTCGGTGTAGGCCCCGTCGGTGAATCCGGAGGCCGCGCCGGCCTCCGACTCGACGACGACCTGGTAGCCGAGGTCGAGCAACTGCCGCACCGTCGCGGGTGTCGCGGCGACGCGGGTCTCCCCGGACGACGACTCGGCGACCACGCCGATGCGCTGGGGAGGGTGATGGGTCGGGACCTGTGCAGACATGTCTGGTGTCTCTCTCGTCGGAGGCGCTGCTGACCGGGCATCTGCGGCAGCGGTGGGTGCTCCACCCGCTGGTCGCAGGAACGTACACCGCCCCGGCGTCCGGGGCCGAGAGCGCGAGGCAGTGATTAGCCTCACTGAGTGAGTGAGGCCTGGTGGGAGGGACGATGGGGGTGCGGGGTCGAGCGGCCCCGGTCGCCGCGCTGGAGGGCTCCCGGACCGGGCGGGCCGGGGCAGTGCCGCCGGGCCCGGCGCGCGCCGGTCGCCTCGGCCGGTCATCGCGGTCGGTCAGCTCGGCGGCGGCGGGGACGGGATGACGGCCCGTCCGGCGGTCCGCCTGCCGCCCGGGTGAGGGCGGGCGGTGCGTATGCGTCACATCCGGTCGAGCAGCCGGGCGAGCCAGGCGGTTCGGGTACGGCGGGCCGTGGCCGAGATCCGCGCCCCGGGGTGGAGGGCGTCGAAGCCGTGGAAGCCGCCCGCCCACACGTGGAGTTCGGCGTGCCCGCCGGCCGCCCAGATGCGGGTGGCGTAGGCGGTGTCCTCGTCGCGGAACACCTCCGCGGAGCCGGTGTCGACATAGGCGGGGGGAAGACCGCCGAGGTCCTCGGCGCGGGCGGGGGAGACGTACGGGGAGACCTCGTCGGCGGGGGTGTCGCCGAGGACCGCCCGCCAGGCGAACGCGTTCATCTCACGGGTCCAGACCCCGGGCACGCCGGAGAACTGGCGGCTGGAGGTACTGGAGTTGCGGTGGTCGAGCATCGGACAGATCAGGACCTGCGCGGCGATGGCCGGGGTGCCGAGGTCGCGGGCGAGCAGGGCGACGCCGGCGGCGAGGCCGCCGCCCGCGCTGGCGCCCGCGACGACGATCCGGGCGGGGTCGATGCCGAGTTCGCCGGCGTGCCGGACGAGCCAGCACAGCCCCCGGTAACAGTCCTCGACCAGCGAGCTGCCGCCGCTCTCCGGTGCAAGCCGGTAGTCGACCGTGGCCACCACCGCGCCGAACTCGTCGAACCACTCCAGCGGGATGTCGAGCTGCGAGAAGCGGTCGCCCATCACCATCCCGCCGCCGTGCAGCCAGTAGACGCACGGAGCGGCGGCGGGGCGGTCGTCGCCGGCGGGGGCGAGGACCGTCAGCGGGAGCGGTGTGCCGTCGGCGCCGGGCACGGTGAACTCCCGCCGCCGGACCGGCCGGTGGGCGAGCAGTGTCTCGACGGGGGTGGCGGGGTGCCGGCGCAGCCGGGCCAGCAGGTCCGGGTCCAGTTCGGTCATCAGGGGCATGCCGCCGAGGAGTTCGGCCAGCTCGGGGTCGAGGGCGGGGCGGGTGCTGCCGGGGTTCATGGTCGCGGGGCCTTTCGGTTCGACGGGGATCGCAGGGCGGGGGACCGGAGGGCGGGGGCTCGGAGGACGGGGGAGTCCGCGGTGGTCAGCCCGCGGCCTTGCCGCGGACCGGCACCTGGTCGGTGAACTCCGGTTCCCCGGCCAGCAGTTCGCCGACCCGCGCGACGATCTCCTGCGCCGCCCGGCCGGCGAACACCCGGTGGTGGTCCTCCTCGCTGGTCCACCCCTCGACGACGTGGACCCGGTCGGGGTCGCCGGTGGAACGCGAGACGAGGTAGACCAGGCAGTGCTCGTCGGCGCCGGGGCTGCCCTCGTCCAGCCCGGTCAGCAGCAGGTCGGCCAGCCGGCCGCCCAGGCCCGGGGCGGCGGTCATGGTGGCGTGGAACCCGTACGTGACGCTCATCGGATCGGTCCTTCCGGTGGTGGAGTGCGGTGACTCCAGTCAACCGGCCTGACCTGCGCAGACGTTAGAACGATGCTCGCCGGTCCTTGCACGATCCTCGCGCCCTCGGGAATCGGGCGCGGGGCGGTGCTGCAATGGGGGCATGTCCCTCGACGAACTCCGCACCCTGGTGGCGCGCCACGCCAGGCCCGACGCGACCACCGCCATCGACGGCGTCCTGCTCTCCAGGGTCGACCGGTCGGATCCCCCGGCGCCCGCCATGTCCGGCACCGTCCTCGCGGTGATCGCCCAGGGCGCCAAACGGCTGGCGCTCGGCGACCGGGTCTACGAGTACGGCGCCGGGCAGTACCTGGTCGCCTCGGTCGACCTGCCCGTCACCGGGCAGTTCACCCGGATCGGCCGAGGGCACCCGGCGCTCGGGTTCGGCCTGCTCCTCGAGCCGTCCGCCGTCGCCGAACTGCTGCTGCAGGCCGGGCCCGGCGACCTCCCGCGCGACAGCGGTGCCCCGTCCGGCATCGCCGTCGCCGACGCACCGGCGGACCTGCTCGACGCGGTGGTCCGGCTGCTGCGCCTGCTCGACCGGCCGCGCGACCGGGCGGTGCTCGCGCCGCTGGTCAAACGCGAGATCCTGTGGCGGCTGATCACGGGGGAGCAGGGGGCGACCGTACGCCAGCTGGGCCTGGCCGACAGCGGGCTCAGCCACGTCTCCCGGGCGGTGCGGTGGATCCGCGAGCACTACGCCGAGCCGTTCCGGGTCGAGGACGTGGCGCGGCTGTCCGGCCTCAGCGTCTCGGCCTTCTACCGCAGCTTCCAGGCGGTGACGGCGATGAGCCCGATCCAGTTCCAGAAGCAGATCCGGCTGCAGGAGGCGCGGTTGCTGCTGGCCACCCACCCGGGCGACGTGACCGGGGTCGGCCGGCGGGTCGGCTACGACAGCGCCTCGCAGTTCAGCCGGGAGTACCGCCGCCGGTTCGGCGAGCCGCCGAGCCGGGACGCGGCCCGGCTGCGGGACGCCGGGCCGGCCCCGGAGGCCGTTCTCCCCTGAGCGCGGCCGGGAGCCGGGGTCGGGAGGATCGGGCAAGGGCTCGGGAGGATCGTTCTATCATCCGCGCAGGTCAGGGCGGTTCACTGGAATCACTGGTTCTCCCGTGGAGCACGACCGTGCAGACCGTGCATCACGGACCCCTCACCTCGGAGGCTTCCCGATGGACACCGTTCTGATCACCGGCGCATCGTCCGGCTACGGCCGGCAGACCGCCCTGCACTTCCACGACCGCGGGTGGAACGTCATCGCCACGATGCGGACCCCGCGCCCGGAGCTGTTCCCGGACTCCGAGCGGCTGCGGGTGCTCGCACTCGACGTGACCCGGCCGGAGAGCATCGCCGCCGCCGTGGCGGCCGCCGGGCCGGTCGACGTGCTGGTCAACAACGCCGGCATCCCCGCGATCGGGGTGTTCGAGGGGACCCCGATGTCCCGGGTGCGGGAGGTCTTCGAGACCAACACCTTCGGCGTGATGGCCACCACCCAGGCGGTCCTGCCCGGGTTCCGTGAGCGCGGCAGCGGCGTGGTGGTCAACGTGACCTCCAGCGTCGTGCTCGGCCACATGCCGCTCTCCGCGCTCTACAAGGCGAGCAAGATGGCCGTCGAGGGGTTCACCGCCTCGCTCGCCCTCGAGCTCGCGCCCTTCGGCGTCCGGGCGCGGACGGTCCAGCCGGGCGCCTGCCTGACCACCAACTTCGCGCAGCGGGCGACCGGCGGCACCCCGCCGGACGCGCTGGTCCCGGCGCCGTACGCGGCCTGGGCCGGGCGGGCGATGGCGGACTTCACGGCGCAGGAGCTGTTCACCACCGAGACGGACGTCGCCGAGGCGGTGTGGCGCGCCGTGCACGACACCACCGGGCAGCTGCGCTTCCCGGCGGGCCCGGACGCGCTGTGGCTCGCCCAGGCCAGGTGACACGACGAACGGCCCGGACCGTCGCGGTCCGGGCCGTTCGCTGCGTGGGACACCGTCAGAGGCGCTCGGGGACGGGGTTGCCGACGGCCTCGATGGCGCGCCGCACCGGCACCTTGACCAGCACCGCGAAGCCGATCACGAAGAAGATCAGCAGGGAGATGATCGCCGAGCGGTAGCTGCCGGTGATCTGGTACGCGAGGCCGAAGACCAGCGGGCCCATCCAGCTGGTGCCGCGGTCGCTGACCTTGTAGACGCTGAAGTACTCCGCCTCCCGGCCGGCCGGGATGAGGTGGGAGAACAGCGAACGGGACAGCGCCTGGCTGCCGCCGAGCACCAGGCCGATCATGCAGGCCAGGGCGAAGAACCAGGCGGGCTGGTGGGCGGGCATGAAGTACCCGAGCGCCAGCGTGATCACCCAGCCGACCAGCGAGCCCAGCACGGTCCGCTTGGCGCCGTACCGCTGGGCGATCCGGCCGAGCAGCAGCGCTCCGCCGATCGCGACGATCTGGACCATCAGCACGGCGGCGACCAGCGAGGTCTGCCCCATGCCGAGCTCCTCGCTGCCGTAGAGCGAGGCCTGGGACACCACGGTCTGGATGCCGTCGTTGTAGCAGAGGAAGGCACCCAGGTAGAGCAGGGTGAGCGGGTACTCGCGCATCCCGCGCAGGGTGCGGCCGAGTTCGCGCAGGCTGCCGGCGGCGGGCCGGTCGGCGGCCGCCGCCGTCCGGCCGGGGGCCACGCCGGCCCGGGAGGGCAGGCGCAGCAGCGGGACGATGGTGAACAGCGCCCACCACAGGCCCGCCGAGGCCAGGCAGATGCGCACGGCGGTGCCGGTGGACAGGCCGAGCGCGTCGTGGCCCTCGAACAGCGCCAGGTTGGCGATCAGCAGCAGACCGCCGCCCGCGTAGCCGTAGGCCCAGCCCTTGGACGAGACGGCGTCGCGCTCGTCGGGGGAGGCCAGGCCCGGCAGGTAGGCGTAGGAGAGGGCGACCGACACCGCGTACGCGATGTTGGCGACCACCAGCAGCGCGCCGCCGAGGAGGTAGTGGTCGCCGCCGAGGAAGAACATCGCCATGGTGGCGATCGAGCCGACGTAGGCGAAGCCGCACATCAGCTCCTTGTGGCGCCCGGTGCGGTCCGCGAGCGTTCCGGTCAGCAGCATCACCGCGACCGAGATCAGGACGGAGAAGGAGACCGTGTACGGGAAGAACGAGCCGGCGCGGATCGTCAGACCGAAGGGGTGCACGTCGCCGGACGCGTCGGCGGCGTTCTTGGCCACCGTGGTCAGGTACGGGCCGAGGAAGACCGTCAGGACGGTGGCCGAGAAGGCGGCGTTGGCCCAGTCGTTGATGTACCAGCCGAACTGCATCCGGCGCAGGGCACGGCCGTCGTCGGCGGCTGCCGGACCGTCCGGCAGCTGGTCCGGGAGGGGGTCCGGCAAGGGGGCCGTGGTGTTCATGGGGCTCCTGTCTCCGTGCTGGAGCCGGTGCTGCCGTCGGTCCAGCAGCCGCGCTCGTCCAGGACGTCCCGCAGGACGTCGATGCGATCGGCCATGATGCCATCCACACCCAGGTCGAGCAGAGCCCGGATCCTGGTGGGATCGTCGACGGTCCAGACGTGGACCTGCAGGCCGAGGCGGTGGGCGGCCCGGACGAAGGCCCGGTCGACCACCCGTACACCGTTGTGCCGCTCCGGAACCTGGGCGCACAGGCCCGCGAAGGGCCGCCCCCCGCCCCGGAGCAGCGGCCCGGCCAGCGAGCGCAGCCGCAGCCTGGCGACCTCGCGCGGGCCGAGCGAGGTGGCCAGCCGGGGGCCGGCCGCGGCGCGGACGGCGGCCAGCCGGCTGTCGGAGAAGCCGCCGACGCAGACCCGGTCCCAGGCGCCGGTCCGGCGGACGGCCTCGACCAGCGGCGCGACGGCCGGAGCCGCCTTGACGTCGATGTTGAAGCGGGCGGTGGGGAACGCCCCGAACAGGTCCTCCAGCAGCGGCACCGGCTCGGTCCCGCCGATCCGGGCCTGCCGGACGGTCTCCCAGGGCAGCTCGGCCACCGCCCCGGTGCGGTCGGTGACCCGGTCGAGGCGGGAGTCGTGGAAGGCCACCAGCACCCCGTCGCGGGTGGCGTGCACATCCGTCTCCAGGTACCGGTACCCGAGGGCCACGGCGGCCTCGAACGCGGCGAGCGAGTTCTCGGGGTGGCCGAGGTCGCCTCCCCGGTGCGCGAAGGCGAGCGGCCCCGGGTGGTCGAGGAAGGGGTGCATGTGGTGCTCCGGAGCTGCTGGGGAGAGGTACTCCTCGGGCCACGGAGCCCGAGCCGTGCTGCCCGCTCGGACGATGCCCGGGCCGTGCGCGTTACAGTATTGCGCAGGCTGTCAAGCAGTAACGCTCCGGAGTGCGCACCTCAGTGGATCAGTGGAGGTGGGGGACCGGCGGTGCGTCGGCGTCGTACCGCAGCGCCCAGGCGCGGCTGCCCGTGAGCACCTTCCCCGGCGCCCACGGCTCGGTCAGCATGCGGGTCACCGTGGCGTGGCCGCTGCTGACGATCTGCGGCGTCGGCCGGTCGAACGGGGAGTCGGGGATCGCGACGGACACCTCGGCCCGCAGGATCTTGCGCCCCCACGGCTCGAGGGCGTTGGCGAGGAGCCCCTCGAACTCCATGGTCGCGTACTCCTCGTCGGTGCCGTCGTGGCCCAGCTCGGAGATGTACTGGTACGTCTGCCCGTCGATCGCGACCCACACGCCGAAGGTCACCGTCCGCCCGTCGGTCAGGGTGACCGGGAGCAGGGCGCGGGTGAAGGCGCCGATGTTCTCGGTCGAGACCATGAAGTCGGACATGAACCTGATGTAGGTCTGCTGCGCGTAGGCCGACATCTTGGCGACCGGATCGGGCAGGGAGAGGTTGAACCGGGGATCGCCGGCGGAAAGTGTGCCGTCGCAGCACGTGCACGCGGGGGCGGACGGGGAAGCCGCGCCACCCGTCCCGGAACTCTTGTCTCTGCCTCGCCACCAAGTCATGGTCGGAGAGTCAATCACATGATGACGGAGTCACAGGTTCCGCATCGGCCTCGGCCGTCGGACCGCGCTCGGGGCCGGGCCCGGCGTCCTCGGCCGTGCCGCGTGCCACCCGGCGCCCGCAGCAACGGGATTGCTCCCTTCGGAGGCCGCGCCGTACCGAATGGCGCATGATCGAAGGCGGCCCTTCGTCCACGATGGAAGTCTCGGCGGTGGAGGCACCGTTGGGCGTCGCCCCGTGCGCCGTCCGGTTCGGTGGCGCCGCTCACGGACCCTCAGCGCCCGCCCACGGCCGCCGGCCCCGCCCCTTGAGTGAGGAGAGCACCTGTGGTTGTTCCCGCATGCCCGCAGACCGGAGGGCGCCGTGCCCGGTTCGCCGTCCTGGTGCCCGGTGCGGTGATAGCAGCACTGGGCCCGTTCGCGGTACCGGCCGGCGCCGAGGACGCGGCCGTTCCGCCGCCGCCGGTGGCGCAGTCCCTCGACGGGGAGACGCCGCTGGCCTCCACCGAGGAGGTCACCCGGCTCTGCGACCGGGCCTCGGCTTGCAGCTTCCGGATGTACGGCGCCCCGCGGGAGTTCGTGAGCGGGGTGCTGTCGGTGGGCAACGCCGCGATCAACTGCACCAACGGCCTGATGGAGATCGACCGCACCGTCACCTTCGTGACCAGCAGCACCGACAACATCGGCGGCCAGATCTCCGGCCGGGCCGCGCTGGAGGGCGGCGTCGACACCACGGTCACCGTCTCGGGGTCGGCGACGGCGACGGCGGGGCTGGTGAACAGCATCACCAACTACGGGCCGAACAAGGACAAGGGCCCGTACACCGAGGACCAGGCGAAGAACACCGCCTCCGCGACCGGCACGGTCGCGGGCTCGAACGCCCTGCACCTCGGTGCCAAGGCCACCTTCGAGTCGGCGTTCCAGGCCTCGTTCTCCCGGCAGTGGCAGGCCGTGAACACCGAGTCGACCAGGGTGGTGTTCACCGTCGGCGCCGGTGACGAGATCCAGTTCGGGCTGGTGAACGCGGCCAGCCGGATCGCCGGGGAGCTGAAGGTGAACGACACCGGAAAGCTGATCAAGAACATCACGGTGGACAGCCCGTCGACCGTCAACGTCAGCTCGATCGTCGCCCAGACCTTCTCCGTCCCGGACAAGTGCCTGTCGCTGCGACCCCCGGGCCGCTCGGCCGGCGGCGGCCTGGTCGACCTCGCCCCCGACCGGGCGGAGAGCGCCCGCCGGACGCCGGACGCCGTGTTCGTCCGCACGGCGCAGGGAAGTTGGAGGCAGCGGTGAACCGCCGGAAGCAGCACCCCGTGGCCCGGCCGCTGCCGGCCCCCGCGACCGCCCTGACCGCGCTGACCGCCCTGACCACGCTGACCACGCTGACCGCGCTGATCCTCTGCGCCGGGCCGGCCGGCGCCGTCGACGGCGGCGCGGGCACCGAGGCCGGCACCGGCGCCGACGCGGTGGCGCAGGCCTTCGACGGGGAGACCCCGCTGCCGGACGCACCCGCCGTCGCCCGCGCCTGCGGCCGGGAGTACGGCTGCTCGTTCCGGATCATCCCGGGACTCTCCCGCGAGCTGACCAACGCCGTGGTCTCGGTCGGCAATTCGGCGGTCAACTGCACCGACCGCCCGATCGACGTGTTCCGTACGGTGGTCCTGGAGTCGAGCACGACGGACAACCTCGCCGGTGAGATCTCGGGCAGCGCCACCCTGTCCGGCACCGTGGACAACACCACCGACGTGTCCGCGAGCGCGACCGGCAGCAACACCACGGAGATCACCCACACCGACCACACCGCGCCGACCGACAAGGGGCCCAACGCCGACATCGCCAACGGCGCGACGCTGAACGTCGGCGGCACGGTCACCGGGGCCGCGCAGCTCAAGCTCAGTGCGACGGCCACCTTCGCGCTGGCCTTCCGGGCCACCTACTCGCACGAGTGGAAGCGGTCCAGCACCGAGACCACCCAGGTCAAGTTCACCGTGAAGGCCAACGACGAGCTCCAGTTCGGCGTCCTCAACGCGATGACCCGGACCGTCGGCGAGCTGCGGGTGGACTCCCTCGGCAAGCTGATCAAGAACGTCGTGGTGGACAGCCCGTCGAGCGTCAACGTCAGCACCGTGGTGGCGCAGACCTTCAGCGCCACCGACCGCTGCCGCTCGCTGCGCCCGCCGGGCCGCTCGGCCGGCCGCCCGTCCGGCGACGGCCTGATCGAGGCGGCGCCGCACACCGGCGGCGCCGAACCCACCGGGCGCTTCCGGCTGACGCCCGAGCGGACCTGGGAGCCGCTGGACCGGCCCCGCGGTTGAGGAGCAGCCCGCGCCGTCGAGGAACAGGCCGCCTGCCCGAATTCGGGGCAGGCGGCCTGTCCTTCGGGTCCGGGATCACGGCCCGAGCAGCACCGCCCTGGTGCGCGCCCCGGCGGGTGGGGCGTCCAGGGTGAGCAGGCGCTGGCCGGTGCCGGTGCCGTTGTCGGGGGTGCCGGCGGTCGGCCGGGCGGAGCCGCAGCGCTGCAGTTCGGTCTCGGTGAGCGGGCCGGAACGCTGGTAGTAGCGGTCCGGGAGGGAGTTCGAGGGGACGTCGAAGACGGCGTCCAGCCGGTACTTGTTACGGGAGTTGGTGAAGCTGCCGACCACCCGTTCGCGGGCCGGCTGCACCTCGATCCAGCTCATCTCGCCGGGCTGGATGGTGGGATTGAGGGCCTTGGTGGTGGTCCTGCTCCAGGTGAGCGGGGTGCTGGTGGAGACCGCGGCGGCGTTGCCGCCGGCCGCGCTGTACCCGGCGGCGGCCTGCGCGGCCAGGTTGGGACGGCTCTGCGAGATGTCGGAGCGGCTGGGCACCAGCGGCGCGCCCTTGAGCGCGTAGTACTGGGTGAGGTTGTCGTACGGCGGCTCGGTGTTCTCCATCCGGTGGTCGTCCACCACCGGGTTGCGGGTGCAGTTGATGTACACCTCGCCGACGATCCTGGTCCGGCCGTAGTACGGGTACGAGGAGCGGTTGTCCACGGTGAACACGCAGTTGACGGCGGACCCCTCGCAGTCGTCGACCGCGATGCCGGGCTCCAGCGGGTCGTTGCCCCGGTAGGCCTTGGGGCCGGGGAGCTGCTCCTTGCGGATCTTCTGGTCGACCGGCGCCGGGGTCTGCCTGGCCGTGACGTTGGTGATCAGCGGGCCGCAGGAGAGCGAGTCGCGCTGCTCGGCGGAGTCGAAGGAGACCATCGGGTTGTCCTCGGTCGCGGTGAACTCGAAGACCCGCCCGGTGGCCCAGTTGGCGACGCCCACGGTGTCCGTCCCGTTGGTGGTGATCTGCGGATCGGGTGCCGGGCCGGTGGTGACCAGGGAGACGTTGTACGTCTGGCCGTCCTTGACCTGCTCGGGCCTGCACCTGCGGTCCACGCCGGGGCTGTCGTCCCAGCTGAGGGTCAGGTGCGAGCCGGCCTTCACGCCCCACAGGCGGGTGCGCAGGGAGAGCGCGGCGCCGTTCCAGTTGAGCGCGGCGGCCTGGAGGCCGAGGGGGTGCTGGGCGAGCGCCTTGCCGAAGACCACGCCGGTGTTGTCCGGCGACCAGTCGGCGTGTCCGGCCGCCGTGCCGTTGTCGGGCGCGACGGGCAGCGCGAAGGTGCCGTTCGGCACCTGCACCTCCACGGTGTCGGCGGCCCGCGCGGGCGGGGCGGCGGCCAGCGCCAGGGCGGCCGTCGCGGCCGTGCACAGGAGTCGGTGCGGGAGCCGGCGCGCCATCAGCAGAACCACCAGTCGCTCGGGGGGACCACCGCGTCCCCGGGTCCGACGGAGGAGGTCAGCGCATTCGGGAGGGCGCACAGGCCGCCGGCCGCGGCGTTGGGGTCCTGATCGCGGGGGACCTTGCCGAAGTCCTCGACGGCCTGGGTCTCCTTGTCGATGCCGGCGTTCTCCTTGTCGCCCTTGCCCGCCACCTCGGCCAGGCAGTCCCGGCTGGAGGCCGGGCACTTGTCGATCTTCGCCTGGTCGGCGGCGACGTCCTTGCACTGCGGGTTGTCCTTCGCGTCGCCCGCGCAGGGGTCGCTCGAGGAGGCGCTCGGAGGCGGAGCCGTCTGCTTGGCAGCGACGTTGGCGATCATCGGGCGGCAACCGACGTCCGTGGTGACGGTCGAGGTGTAGGTGATCTGCGGGGCGTCCTCGGCCGCGGTGAACGAGTAGGTACGGCCGAGGAACCAGTTGGCCTTGCCGATGTTGTCATTGGTGGTGAACCTGCCCGGCTGGTTGGCGGCGCCCGCGACGGTCACGGTGTACGTCCGCCTGGCGATGCCCGCCGCGCAACGGTCCGGGTTGTCGTCCCAGCTGAGGGTGACCGTGGCACCGGCCCGGACGCCGCGCACCCGGGTGCTGACCGGAGCCAGGTCCGCCGGGGGGAGTGCGACCGCCTGGAAGCCCCGCGGATGGTCGGCGCGGCTGACCGACGCGAGTGATCCGTTCCCGCTCCAGCTGTCGATGGTGGATGACCAGCCGGGGTCCGGCACCGTGGGCGAGGAGAAGGTCCCGTTCACCACGACGGCCGGCTCGGTGTCCTCCGCCCCGGCGGGAACGGGGGCCGCCATGGCGATGGCGCAACTGAGAGTCACCACCAGATATCGGGCTCGCTGTGTCCGCTGCACTGCTCACTCCCACTGAAGTCGGCTTGGATGTCGGGCATTTGTCCCGGCGGGCCGCTGATCATCCGGGCCCCCAACGGTCCATGCTTCGATGGTTCGATCACGCACCGCAACCAGTGACGGTCCGTTAGGGCGACGGCGGGTTTTCCGGCTGGGCCAACGGTGTGGAAAGCCGTCCGTATCCGCACAACCGTTCCGGCCCGGGGGCAGGGATTGCTCGATCCGACACCCGTTTCCATCTGCGGCCGCGCAGCCAGGACGCCGCGCAGCGCCGGGTCGCCGTTGCGGCCGCCGTCAGGCCGTCGTCGGGCCGTACCGCACCGAGCGCCGGGCGCGCAGACCGCCGGCCGCGGGCACCCGCCACCCACCCCACCCCACCCCACCACCGCGAACATGAGGACGAGATGCTCCCGCTGCACCACACGCTCCGCCGCCTGCCCGTCACCGCAGCTCCGGCGCTGGTCGCGAGCCTGACCCTGCTGTGCTCCGCCGCACTGCCCACCTCCGCGGCCACCGCCTACGACCTCCGGGTCCGGGCCTGGGGCAACAACGCCAACGGCCAGCTCGGGGACGGAACCGCCAAGACCCAGCGGCTGACCCCGATCTCGGTGGTGGGCCTGTCGGGGGCCGAGGTCAACTCGGTCTCCGCCGGGGGCACCGCCACCACCGGCTTCGCGCTGGCCGTGCTCGGCAACGGCACCGTCGAGGCCTGGGGCAAGAACGACAAGGGCCAGCTCGGCAACGGCGCCGCCGGGGCGACCGACGAGTGGTCCGTCCCCGGCTCGGTCGCCGGGCTGACCGGGGTCGAGGCGGTGGCGGCGGGCGGCTCGCACGCCCTCGCGCTGCTCAAGGACGGCACGGTCAAGGCCTGGGGCCTGAACGACAAGGGCCAGCTGGGCGACGGCACCACCACCAACGCCAACCTGCCGGTGACGGTCGCCGGGCTGGAGGACGTCAAGGCCATCGCGGCCGGCGACGCGTTCAGCATGGCCCTGCTGAAGGACGGCACGGTCAAGACCTGGGGGGTCAACGACAAGGGCCAGCTGGGCGTCACCCCGACCCCCGCCAGCTCCACCGCGGCGGTCCCCGCCCCCACCCCGGCCACCCGCACCACCGCCGTCTCGGTGCCCGGCCTGACCACCGTCAAGGGCATCACCGCCGGCGCCTCCCACGCCCTGGCGCTGCTCGCCGACGGCACCGTGATGTCCTGGGGCCTGAACGACAAGGGCCAGCTGGGTGACGACACCGCGGTCAACAAGCCGTACCCGGTACCGGTGCTGGAGCTCGAGGACGTCACCGCGCTCGCCGCGGGCGCCGGCCACAGCATCGCCCTGCTGCAGGACCACACCCTGCGCGGCTGGGGCAACAACGCCAACGGCCAGGTCGGCGACGGCACCACCACCCAGCGCAACACCAGCGTGCCGGTCCCCGGGCTGTCCGGGGTGACGGCCGTCGCCGCCGGCGGTGCCCACAATCTGGCGGTGCTCTCCGACGGCACCGTCCAGGCCTGGGGCCTGAACGACAAGGGCCAGCTCGGCGACGGCACCACCACCCAGCGCAACACCCCGGTCCAGGTGCTGGCCAAGTCGGGCAGCGTCTCCATGGTCGCGGCGCCCAGCAGCGGAAACTTCAGCCTGGCGCGCTGACTCCCCCTCATCGAGCAGGAAGGCACCACATGATGATCTCCCGAACCGCACGGCGGAACCGGCTGCGCCCGGTCCTCGCCACCACGGTGGCCGCCGCCGCGGTGCTGGGCCTGGCCGCACTGCCGGCCGGCAGCGCGCATGCCCAGGAGAAGCGGCTGAAGTCCTGGGGCAACAACCGCGCGGGCCAGCTCGGCGACGGCACCTGGACCGACTTCCGCACCACCGCGACCACCGTGCTCGGGCTGACCAGCGCCGAGGTGGTCAAGATCGCCGCCGGCGGGTCCGGTCCCGCCACCGGGCACGGGCTGGCGCTGCTCACCGACCGCACCGTGATGTCCTGGGGTGCCAACGGGTCGGGGCAGCTCGGTGACGGCTCGGTGTTCAGCCACAACGCACCCGGGCAGGTGGTCAACCTCTCCAACGCCACCGACATCGCTGCGGGCGGCTCCCACAGCCTCGCCCTGCTGGCCGACCAGACCGTGGTCTCCTGGGGCCGCAACAACTACGGCCAGCTCGGCAACGGCACCAACGCGGACAGCAGCGTCCCGGTCCGGGTCGAGGGCCTCAACAAGGTGATCGCCATCGCCGCCGGCCTCAACCACAGCCTGGCGCTGCGCGAGGACGGTACCGTCTGGGCCTGGGGCTACAACATCAACGGCCAGCTCGGCGACGGCACTTCGGCCAGCCGCAGCGTTCCGTCCCCGGTCACCAACCTGACCGGCGTCACCCGGATCGCCGCCGGCTGCAACCACAACCTCGCCCTGGTCGGCCCGCCCAGCGGCCCCACCAAGCCCACCAGCGGCAACGCGGTCAAGGCCTGGGGCTACAACGCCACCGGCCAGCTCGGCGACAACAGCACGATCAGCCGCTACACGCCGGTCGACACCCAGGGCATCTGGCTCGGCGGGGTCTCGCAGATCGCGGCCGGCTGCAACCACAGCCTGGCCGTGACCGACAGCGACAACCGCCTCAAGGCCTGGGGGCAGAACACCTCCGGACAGGTCGGCGACGGCACCACCGACTACCGGATCACCCCGGTCCCGGTCCCGGACATCAAGGGCGTCCAGCTGGTGGCCGGCGGCCGCGAGCACACGGTGGCGCTGCTCGGCGACAACACCGTCCGCTCCTGGGGCAACAACGGCTCCGGGCAGCTCGGCAACGGCACCACCGACGACAGCAGCAAGCCGGTCACCACGCTCACCGCGCTGACCGGCGTCGACAAGATCGCCGCACCGGTGGGCGGTGACTTCAGCCTGGCCAACTGACCGCCGGGGCCCCACGGCCCCCGTCCCCGTCGCTGTCCCCGCCCCCGCTCCGGCCCTCGCCGGGGCGGGGGCGTTGTGCTCCGACCGAGCGTCATGTCCGTTTATCGAACGTCAACTTACAGTTGGTGAGATCGACATGTCCGCTTCATGTCACCGAACGCGAGGGAGTCCCCATCGTGACCGTCCGACCCAGGCGCCGCGCAGGCGCGCGGATCCTCTCGACGCTGATGTCCGCCGTGTGCGCGCTCGTCGGCCTCGCCACCCTCGGTACGGCCCCCGCGGCCGCGGCCGACCAGCGGCGCCCGGTCTACGCCATCGCGCACCGGGTCGACACCCTGGACGGCGTGGACGCGGCGCTCGGCCACGGCGCCAACGGCATCGAGATCGACGTCTGCGCCTGGTGGAACCCGAACGAGTGGCGCGCGTACCACGACTGTTCCTCGGCAGGGGACAACCGGCTCGGCCCCAGCTTCGACAGCATGATCGACCGGATCGTCGCCAACGCCGACGCGGGACGCCGGCTGGCGCTGGTCTGGCTCGACATCAAGGACCCCAACTACTGCGGGGAGCAGCAGAACCGGGGCTGCAGCGTCGCCGGACTGCGCGACAAGGCGCAGCGGCTCACGGCCGCCGGGATCCAGGTGCTGTACGGCTTCTACGAGTACCACGGCGGCAGTACCCCGGACGTCGGCGGCCGGGGCTGGCAGAGCCTGGCAGGACGGCTCGGCCCGCTGGAGGGGATCACCACGACCGGGACCCGCGACCAGGCCCGCAACGCCTTCAACCGGTCCGGCTCCGGGTTCCCGGCCGGCCACCGCGCGATGGACTACGGCGACAGCGACATCACCAAGGGGTTCGGCAACTGCACCGAGGCCACCTACAACACCTGCGCGGAGCTGAAGAAGGGCGCCGCGGACCGCGCGGCCGGGCAGCTCGCGGCCACGCTGTCCTGGACGACCACGTACAACGACCCTTGGTACGTCGACAAGTTGCTGGGTGACGCGGGGGTGGACGGCATCATCGCGGGCTACGGCGCCTTCACCGGGGTGCGCGAGTACGACAACGGCTGGCAGTGCGCCAACGCCGTCAACCTGGTCCGCGACTGGGTCAACCGCCACAGCGGCACCCACCGGATGGCCACCGCCGGGGACCGCCTGTTCCGGTAGCGGCCCCCGGGCGCCCCTACTGCTACTGCCGGCCCGGTGGGCGATACGCGGCCGCTACCGCCGTCCCCTACGCTCTCGAACTCCCGTCCGGGCACCAGCCCTTGCGGGCCGAACGAGAGTGGAGCGCAGTACCGGATGCACCAGCGAAGCAAGCGACTCGTCGCCCGGACCGGCGTGCTGGCCCTGGTGGCCGGCGCCACCGCGATGGCCCTGCCGGCGACCGCCCAGGCCGCCTCGTACAACGGGGCCTGCGGCTCGGGCTACAGCACCATCGACCACCGGGACCTCAACTCCGGCGGCACGGTCTGGCTGACCTACAGCCGCTCCACCGGCAAGAACTGCGTGGTGACGGTCCGCAACAACCCGGGCCCCGCACTGCAGATGCTCGCCGGGCTGAAGAAGTCGAGCGCTTCCGGCTGGGCGGCGCTCGACGAGAACTACTACACCAGCTACGCCGGCCCGGTGTACCTCTACGCGCCGAACTCCTGCATCGACTGGGAGGGCGGTATCGGCGAGAACGTCAGCGGCGGGTTCGACTCCCACTGCGGCTGATCCGCGGCTGATCTGCGCGGCGGCGTCCGGGGCCCGCGGCTGTCCGGCCGCGGGTCTCCGGCGTCGCTCGAGGGGGCGTACCGTGGTGGTCCGGGCGGCCGGGGCAGGGGTGGGACATGGCGACAGTACGGACCGGTGCGGCGGTGGCGGCGGACGGAGCGGGCGTGCTGGGGAAGCTGCGGGCCCGGCTGCTGGCCGAGATCAACGCGACCGTGCACGGACCCGACCTGCACCTGGAACGCTACGACCGGCCGGCCGGCGACCCGGGCCTGTTCGGCCCGGACAGCGTGGTGTGGCGGGTGCACGGCCACCCCGCCGGCATGCTGGTCGGCGGCTTCGCGGCGCTGCTGCTGCAGTCCCTGCACCCGCTCGCGATGGCCGCCGTCGACGCCCACTCCGACTTCCGGACCGACCCGACCGGGCGGCTCAACCGGACGGCCCGCTTCGTCACCACCACGACGCTCGGCTCGACGGCCGCCGCCGACGCGGCGATCGAGGCCGTGCGCAGGATCCACCCGCACATCCACGGCACCGCACCGGACGGCCGCCCGTACCGCGCCGACGACCCGGCCCTGCTCACCTGGGTGCACACCGCCGAGGTGTACAGCTTCCTGACCGGGTACCAGACCCTCGCCACCACCCCCGTGACCGCCGCCGAGGCCGACGACTACTACGCGCAGGCGGCGCTGGTCGCCGAACGGCTGGGCGCCACCGGGGTACCGCGCTCCCGCGCCGAGGTGGCGGCCTACCTGGCCCGGATCCGGCCCGAACTGCGGGTCACGCCACCCGCCCTGGACGTACTGCGGCTGTTGCGCGGCTTCGGCCGCAGTCGCCGCGAGCGGACCGCCGTCCGGCTCCTGACCAACGCCTCGCTCGGCCTGCTGCCCGACTGGGCCAGGGGCGAACTCGGTGTCCACCGGCCCGGGGTGGTCCGCACCGCCTGGGACCTGCCGGTGGCCCGGACCGGCGGCCGGGTCATGGTCTGGGCCTGCGGACCGTCCCCGATCCGGGCCGCCGCCCAGGCCAGGGCCGGCGCCGCACCGGCCCCGGACCCCACGGCAGGCCCGCCGGAAGCCCCGTAGGCGGCTGCCCGGTCAGCCCCCTCCGCCCCCGCCGCCCGGTCCCGGCCGGGCCCGGCGCACCCGGCCACCCTCCGGGCGGCGCACGGGATCGTCGCAGGCCGGCGTCGAGCGCCCCGCGCGCCCGGTGCGGCGCCCGAGATGCGGATCCCGCTCCGCGCTGTCGGTGCGTCCGCGTACTGTGGTGCCCGCCGGGTACGGGGTGACCGGCCGAGGGGAGGGGAGCAGGTGCGCAGGGTCCCGCCGGAGATGTTCCGGTTCACGACCGGGGAGAGGGCCGAACTCTACGGCGCCGTCCTGCACGCGTTCGGGGCGGCCAACGAACGGCTGGAGACCGCGCTCGGGCTCGACGAGGTCCGCTCCCGGCTGCGCGCCGTCGGCTGGCTCGACGCCGTCGACGACGACGAGCTGCACGACGCCCTGCGCCAACTGCGCACCTGGGGCCTGCTCGACGTCGTCCAGAACCACGCGGAGAACTACCGCACGGCCGAGGAGTACGAGCGCCGCAACCTCCAGTACTCCCTGACCCGGCGCGGCGAGGCCGCGCTCGCCGCGGTCGAGCAGGCCCTCGCCGTGCTCGCCGCGACCGGTGCCCTGCAGACCGCCGTCCTGGAGGCCGTCACCGACCGGCTCGACGAGCTGTACACGCTGCTCGGCGACGCCACCACCTCCGACCGCCGGGTCTTCACCACCCTGCAGGAGCTGGAGGGCCACCTCGAGGCACTGCTGGCCAACACCAAGGCCTTCAACGGCGAGTTGCAGCGACTGCTGCGCGCCGAGGGCGCGGACCTGGCGACCTTCCGGGAGGTCAAGGCCGCGACCGTCGCCTACCTCCAGGAGTTCCTGCGCAACCTCGACCAGCGCGGCCAGGCCGTCGCCTCGGCGGTCCGGCGGGTCGAGGAGCGCGGCCTCGACCTGCTGCACCGGCGCGCGCTGAACGGCGCGGAGCTGCCCCCGGCCGCCGACGGGGACCCGGCACCGGCGTGGCTGGAGCGGCGCCGGGCGCGCTGGGACGGCCTCCGGGCCTGGTTCCTGCCGGCCGACGGCACCCGGCCGCGCGTCGAGCAGCTGCACGACGTCGCGCGACGGGCCATCGTGACGCTCCTCCAGGTCCTCGACCGGATCACCGACTCGCGGCGGCGGTCCTCCAGCGCCGCCCAGGACTTCCGCGAACTGGCCCGCTGGTTCGCCGCCGCCCCCGCCGAGGACGACCTGCACCGCCTGTGGTCGGCCGCCTTCGGGCTCGGCCCGGCCCGCCACGCCCACCTCGCCCATCCCGACCCCGAACTGGTGCCCTCCTCGCACAGCTGGGCCGAGGCGCCACCCGTCGAGGTGTCCGCGCTGCTGCGCACCAGCGGCCGCACCGAGCGTTTCACCCGCACCGGCCGGGTGCGCGACATCGGGCAGGTCAAGGCCGGCCGGGCCGAGCACGCCCGCAAGGAGCGCGCCGAACTCGAAGCGGCCTGGGACGTCCTGGGCACCGACGGCCCGGTCCGGCTGTCCGCCTTCGGCCGGCTGGAGCACACCGTGTTCGAGCGGCTGCTCGACCTGCTCGGCCGGGCGCTGGCCGCCCGCCCGGACAGCGGCGGCGCCCGCCGGGCGGTCACCTCCGACGGCCGCGTCGAGATCGTCCTGCGGCCCGGCGACGGCGGCCGGGCCCTGCTGCACACCTCCCGCGGCCGGCTGGAGGGCCCCGACTACCTGGTGGAGATCCGCAGCCCCGGCGGCCGGCCCGCCCTGGTCCGGGAGGCCGCCGGATGAGCACCCTCGCCAACCAACTGGTCCTCGCCGAGCGGGAGGACATCGCCCGGGGCGTCAGACTGCTGCTCGGCCGCCCCCTGATCACCGAACGCGGGGACCCGCCCGCCTTCGAACTGATCCGCCGCCGGCAGGCCCCGCTGACCACGTGGTTCGACTACCACTGCGGCTGGCAGCTGGTGGTCGAGCCACGGCTGGGCTACGCCCGGCTGCTCAAGATCCGGACCGGTCCCGACGCCTCCCGCCCGGCCCGCCGGCCGCGCTCCGGCCGGGCGCCGTTCGACCGCCGCCGCTACACCCTGCTGTGCGTCGCCGCCGCCGAGCTGCTGTCCGTCCCCGTCACCACCGTCGGCCTGCTCGCCGACCGCGTCGTCCAGGCCTGCGCCACCGACCCGGCCCTGCCGCCCTTCGACACCGCGAGCCGGGCCGAACGGATGGCCTTCGTGGACGTCCTCAAGCTGCTGGAGACCTACGGCGCGCTGCTCACCGTCGACGGTGCCACGGAGAGCTTCGCCGACTCCTCCGACGCCAAGGTCCTCTACCGGGTCGACGCCACCGTGCTGATCCGCCTGCTCGCCGCGCCGGTCGGCCCCTCCCGGCTGGCCGTACCGGCCGAGGAGGTACCGGCGCGGTTCACCGAACTCCTCCGCGAGACGGTGCGCGAGCAGCGGTACGGCGGCGCCGACGCCTCCGAGACGCAGCGCAACCTCGGGCTCCGGCACTCGGTGCTGCGGCGGCTCCTCGACGACCCGGTGCTCCACCACGACGAACTCTCCGCCGAGGAACTGGCCTACCTCTCCTCGCCCACGGGACGCCAGATCGTCCGGCGCGCGGCCGAGCAGGGCGGCTTCGTCCTCGAGGAGCGGGCCGACGGGCTGCTGCTGGTCGACCCGGACGCCATCGCCACGGACAGCCGGTTCCCCGACGACTCCGCCACCGCCCGGGTCGCGGCCCTGCTGCTGCTCGAACCGCTGACGGCCGCCGCCGGCGGACTGACCCCGGAACAGCTCACCGCCGAGGCCCACGACCTGCTGCGGCGCTTCCCGCAGTGGGCGAAGGGCTACCAGTCCCAGGACGGCGCCGCGCGGCTCGCGGCGGACGCCGTCCGGGTCCTCACCGACTTCGGCCTGGCCCGCCGGGCGGGCGACCGGACGCTCCCGCGGCCCGCGGCCCTGCGCTACCGCGCCGCCGACCCCGCCGCCGGCACCCCGGCCCCCACCACGGAGGACCCCACCCGATGACCGTGACGCACCTCCCGCAGCCGTCCGCGGCCCGGACCACGGACCCGGGCCCCGGGCCGGTGCCACGGTGGCAGCCCGCCCGGGCCGGCATCCTCAACGTCTGGCGCTACTACGACGAGACGTTCACCTTCCACCAGGGCCGGCTGCTGCTGAGGGGCCAGAACGGCACCGGCAAGTCCAAGGCGCTGGAGGTGCTGCTGCCCTTCCTCCTCGACGCCAGCCTGCGCCCCAACCGGCTGTCCACCTTCGGCGGCTCCGAACGCACCATGCACTGGAACCTGATGGGGGAGGGCGCCTCCGGCAAGACCCGGGTCGGCTACGTCTGGCTGGAGTTCGTCGACGCCCGCGGCGGCCGCCCGGCCTGGTTCACCTGCGGCGCACGGCTCCAGGCCAGCGTCCACACCAGCGGCGTCACCGCCGACTTCTTCACCACCACCGCACGGATCGACCGCCCCGGCGGGCTCGCCCTCACCGGCGGCTCCGGCCAGCCGCTGACCCGCGCCGCACTCGCCGAGGCCCTGCAGGGCCGCGGCGAGGTGCACGCCTCGGCCGCCGACCACCGCGCCGCGGTACGCACCACCCTCTTCCCCGGGCTCAGCGAACAGCGCTACGACGCCCTGATCACCGCCCTGCTGCAACTGCGCACCCCGAAACTCTCCGAACGGCTCGACCCGTCACTGCTGTCCTCGCTGCTCTCCCGGGCCCTGCCCCCGCTCGGCCAGGGCGAGATCGCCGAACTCGCCGAAGGCTTCGAACGGCTCGACCGGCAGCGCGAGCACCTGCGCACCCTGGACGAGGAGGTCGCCGCGGCCACCACCGTCGCGGCCCAGCAACGCGGCTACGCCCAGCGGGTCCTGCGGGCCGGCGCGGCCGCGCTGATCTCCGCCACCACCGAACTGGACAACCTCACCCGGGTCGCCCGCGAGAGCGACCGGCAGCACACCGAGGCACTCGCCGAACGCGAGCGCCACACCCTCGCCAACGAGCGGCTCGAGCACACCGCGCAGGAGACCGAAGGCGCCGTCGAGGGCTTGCTGGACTCCGAGATCCACCGGCAGGGCCAGGAACTCGACCAGCTCCGCCGCCGCACCGACGGTGCCGACGAGACCGCCGCCCGGCTGCGCGCCGCCGCCGCCCGCCGGACCGGGACCGCCGCCGAGGACGCCGAACGGGCCGAGCAGGCACGGCTGCTGGCGGAGCGCCGGGCCGAGCACACCCGCGCCGCCGAGGAGGAGACCCGCGGCGTGGCGCGCCGCGCGGCGATGGAGTCCCTCTGCACCGAGCTCCGCACCATGCTCGACACCCCCGGACCGTCCGCGGAGGCGGCGGAGCAGGCGTCCGCCGCCCGCCGCCTCCTGCGCGGCGCGGTCACCTCCCGGCACGGCCAGATCGCCGAGGTCCGCGCCGCCGTCGACCTCCACGAGCGGTGCACCGCGCAGCGCACGGCCGCGGAGGAGGACCTGGACACCGCCCGCGAGGGCCTGGCCGACGCCGTCGTACGGCGCGACCGCAGCGCCAGGGAGCACGAGTCCGCGGTCGACGCCCTCGCCGACCGGCTGCACCGGTGGGCGACCGCCGACTGCGCCGAACTGCGCATCGCCGACCCCGAGGAGCTCGCCTCCCGGGCCGCCGCCGAGACCGACGTCCTGGCCCTGGTCGAGACCGCCGTCCGCGGCGCCGAGAGCGCCCTCACGGCCGCCGAGACCACCGCGCGGGCCGCCCGGGACGCCGCCCGCGCCCGGCGTGCGCAGACCGCCGCCGACCTGGACGACGCGGCCGGCGGAGCCGGCGCCCCGCCGGCGCCGCCCCGCACCCGCACCGCGGACCGCTCGGCCCTGGCGGGCGCACCGCTGTGGCAGCTGCTGGCCTTCCGCCCGGACGTGCCCGCCACCGACCAGGCCGGCATCGAAGCGGCCCTGGAGGCGTCCGGACTGCTGGACGCCTGGCTCACCCCCGACGGCGGCACCGCCGTCCCCGGCCACGACACCCTGGCCGACCCGGCAGCGGCCGCCCCCGCCCCCGGCCGCTCACTGCTGGACGTCCTGCAGCCCGAACCCGACGGCCCCGTCCCGGCCGACCTGGTCCGGCGGCTGCTCGCCGGCATCGCGTACGGCCCCACCCTCCCCGCGGGCCACCCGGCCGCCGTCGCGGCGGACGGCGGCTGGCGGCTCGCCACGGCCACCGGCAGCTGGACCAAGGACGAGTCCGGCCACATCGGCGCGGTGGCCCGGGCCCGCGCCCGGCAGCGCCGGATCACCGAACTCACCGCCCGGCTGGCCGAGGTGAGCGCCGAGGTCGCCGCGGCCGACGAGGAGCTGCGCGAGCTGGCCGGCCGCCGGCAGCGCCTGGGCGCCGACCTCGCGGCCCGGCCGCACCACCGCGAGGTGGAACAGCACCGGCGCGCCCGGGAGCGTTCGGAGTCCGAGGTGGGCGCCCGCGAGGACGCCGTCCGCGCCGCCGTCGAACGGCTCGCCCGGCGCGAGGAGGCGGTCGACGGCGCGTCACGCAGGCTCGCGGTCACCGCCGCCGGGCACGGCCTGCCGGCCGAGCGGTCCGCCCTGGCGTCCGCCGCCGCGGCCGTCGACGCGCTGCGCGACCACGCCGACGTCTGGCTGGACTCCCGGCTCGCCGCGGTGGCCGCCCGCCAGTCCTGGGAAGCCGCCCGCGCCCGGGCCGAGGACTCCCGGGCCGTGGCCGAGGACGGCGCGGCCGAGGCGGACCAGGCCGAGGCCGTCGCCCGGAGCCTGCGCGCGGCGCTGGCCGCCGTCGAGAGCACCATCGGGGCGGACTACCGCGAGGTGGCCGCCCGGATCAGCGGCCTGCGCACGTCGCTGCGCCGGACCCGCGCCGCACTCGCGGACGGCACCAGGGCCCTGATCGCCCTGGAGGGCCGGATCGGCTCGCTGGGCACGGCCACCGCCCAGGACGCGGCACGCCGGGACGACGCGGTGGCCGGGCGCAACGACGCCGCCCGGCGGTTCCGGCGCCTGTGTGCGCTGGGCTTCCCCGAGGACGCCGGCCACCCGCTCGCCCTCACCGCCGAGGACGGCACCCGCGCCACCCTCGAAGCGGCCCGCGAGGCCGCCGCCGGCTGGCCGAACCTGCCGCACGGGCCGCGCAACCTCGGCGACGCGCTCAACCGCCTGGCGGAGGCCGTCCATCGGGCCCGCCAGAGCCTCGGCGCCCGCGCCGACCTCGAACTGGAGGCCGACGAGGACATCCACGTCCTGACCGCCACCGTCGACGGTGTCCGCACCGGCGCGGCGGGCCTGCTCACCGCCCTCACCGAGGACCGGGACCGCAGCCGCGAGGACATCACCGCCGCCGAACGCGACCTCTTCGACCAGACCCTCACCGGTGACATCCGGCGCCACCTGGCGTCCCGGATCCGCCAGTCCGGCGAGCTGGTCGAGCGGATGAACGGCCATCTCGAACGGGTCCGGACCGCCTCCCGGGTCGCCGTCCGCCTGGTCTGGCAGATCCACCCCGACCTGCCGGCCGGCACCAGGACGGCCCGTGAACTCCTGCTCAAGGACCCGGCCAGGATCACCGAAGCCGACCGCGAGGCGCTGCACGCCTTCTTCCGCGGCCGGATCGAGGAGGCCAGGACCCGCAACACGGCGGCCACCTGGGAGGAACAGCTGGCCGAGGTGCTCGACTACACGGCCTGGCACCAGTTCGTCGTCAAGCTGGACCGGGCCAACGGCGCCGGCTGGCAGCTGCTCACCAAGAAGCTCCACGGCGCGCTCTCCGGCGGCGAGAAGGCCATCGCGCTCCACCTGCCGCTGTTCGCCGCCGTCGCCGCCCACTACGAGGCGGTCCCGGAGTCCCCGCGGCTGATCCTGCTCGACGAGGTCTTCGTCGGCGTCGACACGGTCAACCGCGGCCAGGTCTTCGGCCTGCTGGCGGCGCTCGACCTCGACCTGGTGCTCACCTCCGACCACGAGTGGGGCACCTACCGGGAGCTCCCCGGCATCGCCGTCCACCAGCTGATCACCGGGACGGACGGCGACGACGCCGTCACCAGCGCCCGGTTCACCTGGACCGGCGCCGACCTGGTGCCGGACGAGGACGCCCCGGGCCCCGCGGCGGTGGGATGACCGGCCGCCACCCGCTCGACGTCCCGGCGCTGCGGCCGCTGTGGCGGGCCGTCCACGACCGCCTCTCGACCGGGCGGCCGGTCGGCCGGATCCGGGTCGGGCCGCTCGACGAGGCCGGCCGCGAGGCCCTGGCCGACCTCCTCGGCCTCGACCGGCTCCCCGCGGCCGTGACAACGGTCCCGCTGGCGGAGCTGGAGACCGCGGTGGCGGAGGCCTGCGGCGGGCCGGTCCGGGAGGTGGCGGCCGCCATCCTCGGGCCGGTCGGCGACCGGGCCGCCGACCGCGCCCGCGAGGCGGACCGCCGCGCCGCGGTCTGGGACTGGCTGGCCGGCCACGAGGTCGTCACGGCGCAGCCCGTGCTGCTGGAGTGGGCGGCCCAACTGCGCGGCCACGGCCTGATCGACGGCTCACCCGAGCGGACCCGCGGTCTGCTGACCGCCGCGCTGACCGTCCTGGCAGCGGTCCCGGCCGACGGCGAACCGCTCCCGGTGCTCGCCGCCCGGCTGCTCGACGGCGACTCCCACGCCCTCGACGACGGGACCAGGCTGTCCTCGCTCGTCCTGCGGGCGCTGGCCGTGCTGTACGGCACCGGCGCACCCGAGGGCGCCGCCGCCCGGCGCGCGCTCTGGAGCCGGGCCGGCGTCACCGACGACGAACTCTCCGCCACCGTGCTCGCCGCCGGTCTCCGCCTGCCCGGCGACGGGCCGCTCGCCCGGACCGCCCGGATCTGCGCCGGGGCCGGACACCCCGTCAGCCTGACCCTCGCCCAACTGCGCTCACCCGGGCCGCTCGGCGGCCTCGGCGGGCCGGTGCACATCACCGAGAATCCCAGCGTGCTCGCCCTCGCGCTGCGCCGCTTCGGCCCGTCCTGCCCGCCGGTGGTCTGCACCTCCGGCTGGCCCAACACCGCCGTCGTGCGGCTGCTGCACCTGCTCGGCGACCGCGGCGCCGCCCTGCACCACCACGGTGACTTCGACGGCGAGGGCATCCGGATCGCCGCGCACGTCCTCGCCAGGACCGGCGCCGCGCCCTGGCGGATGGCCGCCGCCGACTACCGGGCCGCCGCGGCCCGGGTCCCCGCCGGCCCCGACCCCGGGCGCCTCACGCCGGCCCCGTGGGACCGCGACCTGGCCGACGCGATGGCCGAGCTGCGCACCGCGGTGGTCGAGGAGGTGGTCGCCGACGAGCTGATGGCGGACCTGGCGCGCCAGGTCCGCCCGCGGTGAGGGTCCGTACCGCGACCGCGCAGGGGGTCAGCGCAGTCCGGCGAAGAGGTCGTTCTCCGGCAGCGCCGCGCCGGTGGTGTCCCGGACCCGTACGAAGGTCTCCGTGCCCATCAGCTCGGTGAACCGCTCCTTGCCCATCTTGAGGAAGAAGATGTTCTCGCCCTGGCTGGCGTGCGCCGCGAGCGCGTCGAACTTCTGGCCGCCGAACGCGGTGGTGTCCACCCAGGTGGTGATCTCCTCGTCGGGCAGGCCGATCTCGGCCAGCGCGGCGGCCTCCGCCGGGTCCGGCTCGGGCCGGCCCTCGCCGAACTCCTGCATGACCTCGCCGAAGCGCTGCATCATCGAGCGCGGCGCGGTCGTCCAGTACACCTTCGGCGTCAGATCGGTCAGCTCCAGCGCCGCCATGGTGATGCGGTTCGCCTGGATGTGGTCGGGGTGGCCGTAGAACCCGTTCTCGTCGTACGTCACGACCACGTCGGGCCGGTGACGCCGCATCAGTTCGGCCAGCCGGGCCGCGCCCTCCGCCACGGGCGTCCGCCAGAACGACCCGGGGACGTCGTTGGCCGCCCAGCCCATCATCCCGGAGTCGCCGTACTCCAGCAGCTCCAGGTGACCGACCTTCAGGATCTCGCAGCTCGCCTCGAGTTCCTCGCGGCGCATCGCGACGACGGTCGCCGGATCGTGCCCGGCCTCGCCCGGCTTGACACCCCCCGGTCCGTCGCCGCAGCCGCCGTCGGTACACGTGACCAGGACCGTCCTGATGCCCTCGGCCGCGTACCGGGCCAGGACACCCCCGGTCCCGGTGGCCTCGTCGTCGGGGTGCGCGTGCACCGCCATCAGCGTCAGGGGCCGTTCAACCATCAGATCCATCCTCGGGCTCGACATGTGCTCAGGCCACAGTCTGCGGCAGCCGGACCGGCGGCCGCCCCGAATCCCGGGCGCCCTTGCCGTAGTTCTGTGCTCCGGGCACCTGAACCACCGGGGACGGAGGAAGATTCCCGGCGCCGGGCGTCCCGTGCACAGGATCCGCCGGCCGCGCGCTACGCGCAGGCCGGGCACAGCCCCCGGTAGGTGACCTCGACCCCGGAGAGGGTGAAGCCGAAGCGCTCCTCGGCGGGGAGGTCGGCCAGCGGGCTGCCGGTGGGGTGGACGTCGCGGATGGTGCCGCAGCCGGAGCAGACCAGGTGCTGGTGCGGGTGGTGCGCGTTGGGGTCGTAGCGGCGGGCGCGGCCGTCGGTGGAGACCTCCATGACCTCGCCGAGGGAGACCAGTTCGCCGAGGGTGTTGTAGACGGTCGCCCGGGAGATCTCCGGCAGCCGCTGCGCCGCGCGGGCGTGCACCTCGTCGGCGGTGAGGTGGACGTGGTCGCCGTCGAGGACCTCCGCTACGACACGCCGCTGGGAGGTCATCCGCCAGCCGCGTTCGCGCAGTCGCGCCAGTAGGTCACTCATATCGCTTCACCTATTCAGGATCATGGGGGTGTCCGGAGTTTATCAGCGGGTGTCTCGGGTCCGATCGGATATGAGCCTGGTGTCCTTCTTGACTTGGATCCTGTCCATCGTAGGATCGGTTCCGGTGATAGCCAAGGGACGGGTCGACCCCGGAACGGTAGGAGAGAGCGACGTGACGGCCACCGCCGAGGAGCGTTGCGGTGCCGGCCTTCGGGTGACGGGTACCCGTGTCGCGCTGCCCGGAACCGTCCGTGACGGCGGCCGCGCCGGCTTCGCCGGACCGACCCCGCGGGCCGCCCGGCCCGGTTCGAGGAGAGCGCCGGGGCCGGCTGCGCCGTACCCGCCGGCGCCGGTGTCCGGGCCCACCACCAGCACGTCCTTAGCATCGTGATCCGCCAGGTCCGGAAGGATTCCCATGTCTGAGAACCATGACGCCATTGTCACCGAGGCGAAGTCGGAGGGCGCGGGCGGCTGCCCCGTCGTACACGGCCGGGCCCCGCACCCCACCCAGGGCGGCGGCAACCGCCAGTGGTGGCCGGAGCGCCTCAATCTGAAGATCCTTGCCAAGAACCCGGCCGTCGCCAACCCGCTCGGCGGGGAGTTCGACTACGCCGCGGCCTTCAACACCCTCGACCTCGCGGCGGTGAAGCAGGACATCGCCGAGGTCCTGACCACCTCGCAGGACTGGTGGCCGGCCGACTTCGGGCACTACGGCCCGTTCATGATCCGGATGGCCTGGCACAGCGCCGGCACCTACCGGATCAGTGACGGCCGCGGCGGCGCCGGCGCCGGCCAGCAGCGCTTCGCCCCGCTCAACAGCTGGCCGGACAACGGCAACCTGGACAAGGCCCGCCGCCTGCTGTGGCCGGTCAAGAAGAAGTACGGCCAGAACCTCTCCTGGGCCGACCTGATGATCCTGGCCGGCAACGTGGCCCTGGAGTCGATGGGCTTCGAGACCTTCGGCTTCGGCGGCGGCCGGGCCGACGTCTGGGAGCCCGACGAGGACGTCTACTGGGGCCCCGAGACCACCTGGCTCGGCGACGAGCGCTACACCGGCGACCGTGAGCTGGAGAGCCCGCTCGGCGCGGTCCAGATGGGCCTGATCTACGTCAACCCGGAGGGCCCGAACGGCACCCCGGACCCGATCGCCGCGGCCCGCGACATCCGCGAGACCTTCCGCCGGATGGCGATGAACGACGAGGAGACGGTGGCCCTGATCGCGGGCGGCCACACCTTCGGCAAGACCCACGGCGCGGGCCCGGCCGACGCCGTCGGCGCCGACCCCGAGGCCGCCCCGCTGGAGCAGCAGGGCCTCGGCTGGAAGAACTCCTTCGGTACCGGCAAGGGCGGCGACGCGATCACCAGCGGCCTCGAGGGCATCTGGACCAACACGCCGATCACCTGGGACAACAGCTTCTTCGAGATCCTGTTCGGCTACGAGTGGGAGCTGTTCCAGAGCCCCGCCGGCGCCAACCAGTGGCGGCCGAAGGACGGCGCGGGCGCCGGCACCGTCCCCGACGCCCACGACGCGGCGAAGACCCACGCCCCGACCATGCTCACCACCGACCTGTCGCTGCGCTTCGACCCGGCGTACGAGCAGATCTCCCGGCGCTTCCTGGCGGACCCCGCCGCGTTCGCCGACGCCTTCGCCCGCGCCTGGTTCAAGCTGACCCACCGCGACATGGGCCCGGTCGTGCGCTACCTCGGCCCGGAGGTCCCGTCCGAGACGCTGCTGTGGCAGGACCCGCTGCCCGCCGCGGCCGGCGAGCCGGTCGGCGCCGCCGAGATCGCCGACCTCAAGGCCCGGATCCTCGCCTCCGGCCTGTCGGTGTCCGAGCTGGTCTCCACCGCCTGGGCCGCCGCCTCCTCCTTCCGCGGCAGCGACAAGCGCGGCGGCGCCAACGGCGCACGCATCCGCCTGCAGCCGCAGGCCGGCTGGGAGGTCAACGAGCCCGACCGGCTGGCGACCGTGCTGCGCACCCTGGAGGGCGTCCAGCAGGAGTTCAACGCCGCGGGCGGCCGCCAGGTCTCGCTGGCCGACCTGATCGTGCTGGCCGGCGGCACCGCCGTGGAGAAGGCCGCGAAGGACGCCGGGTTCGACGTGGAGGTGCCCTTCGCGCCGGGCCGCACCGACGCCTCGCAGGAGCAGACCGACGTGGAGTCGTTCGCGGCGTTGGAGCCGTCCGCGGACGGGTTCCGCAACTACCTCGGCAAGGGCAGCCGGCTGCCCGCCGAGTACCTGCTGATCGACCGGGCCAACCTGCTGAACCTCAGCGCCCCCGAGCTGACGGTCCTGGTCGGCGGCCTGCGCGTGCTGGGCGCCAACCACCAGCAGTCGCAGCTCGGCGTCCTGACCGCCACCCCCGGGTCGCTGACCAACGACTTCTTCGTCAACCTGCTCGACCTGGGCACGACCTGGAGCGCGGCCTCCGGGGACGCCAACACGTTCGAGGGCCGCGACGCGGCCACCGGCGAGGTCCGGTGGACCGGCAGCCGGGCCGACCTGGTGTTCGGCTCCAACTCCGAGCTGCGGGCGCTCGCGGAGGTCTACGCGAGCGACGACGCTAAGGAGAAGTTCGTGGCGGACTTCGTCGCGGCCTGGGCCAAGGTGATGGACCTGGACCGGTTCGACCTGGTCTGATCCCGTCGACGGCGTCCGGGCCGGTCCGCACGGACCGGCCCGGACGCCGTCTCTCGCCCTCCTGGGCACCGTCAGCGCGGCTGCTCACGCCGCGCGGCGGGCTCCTGGCCGAGCAGGGCCGCGACGGTGTCGCGCGGGCTCCGGTTGCGGCCCGCCTTCGGCACCAGCCGCGCGGGGTCGGCCGAGTCTCGGACGAAGGCGTGCAGCCGCTCCCGGTGGGCGGCCAGCACGAGGTCCGTCCGCTCCCCGGCGATCTCCGCCGAACCGTCGGTGGTGTAGTGGACCGCGGTCAGCAGCGCGGAGCGCTCGGCCGCGGCGAGCACGGCGTCGGCGTCCGGTGCCGCATCGGACCCGGCCCACGGGCCCTGCGGCAGCCAGTCGGTCACCATCCGCAGGGTCTCCTCCAGGGTGTGCAGCGACAGCTCGTGCACCCCGAGCGCGTCGATCCGCACCAGCAGGCAGATCTGCTCCGGCTGGGGCAGGACGAGGACGCGCCACGGCTCGCCCGGCCGGGCGCCGGTGATCCGCGCGTCCAGCACCATCCGGGCCCGGCGCTGGAAGGTCACGGCGATGCCGAGGTCGCCGCGGACCTGGATCTGGTCCGCGCCGGCGCCGGGCACCAGCAGCTGCCGGGCGGCGAGCGAGCGGACCGCCTCGGCCAGCACCTCGTCGCCGGGGCGGGCCTCCAGGAAGTCCACCACCGCGTCCACCACGGTCAGTTCGGCACTGGTGTAGGCGCCGAGCGGGACCGCTCCGGTGTGCACCAGGCCCACCACGGCGGTCACCAGTCCCTCCGGGACCGAGACGGATCCCGCCTGCGGCTCACGGCCGTCGCTCTCGCTCACCGGTCCTCCCGGGTCGGTTGCGTCCCGGCTGGCGGCTGCTCGCCGGGGGTGAACAGGAGCCGGGCGGCGGGCGGCAGCGGCGCCTCGCTGATCCACACCTGCGAGTTGCCGAACAGCCCGCGCCCGGCCCGGTCGAACAGGGTCTCGCCGAGCTCGTCCGAGGGGTCCGCCAGCTCCGGCGGCGGGAACCGGACGGCCAGGTCGGCGGAGGCCGAGGTGGTGTCGTCGTCGGCCTCGATCCGCCGCAGCGCGGCGGCCAGCGCCCGGGAGACGGCCGGCGCCAGCTCGGTCGGGGCGGTGACGGCGGGGGAGAGGTACATCGGCCGCCGCTCGGTGACCCGGGACAGCCCCCAGGGGCCGACGTTGCTGCGGGTGACCCGGTAGACCACGTAGTCCATCAGGTGCCGGACGTCGTCCAGGCTCGGCAGCTTGCGCGCGCCGAACGCGGCCGGGGTCTTCTCCAGCTGCAGCCAGGTGCCGGTCGCGGTGCGGCCGTGCAGCTTCTCGCGGACCACCAGGCCGCGCATGCCGATGTCGGGGTAGCGGGTCTTGTCGATGTCGCGGTGGTGGCTGGAGATCCGGCGGTGGCTCACCTCGGGGAACAGCCAGGCCTCGTACAGCTGCGGGTCGTCGACCAGGACGTGGCCGCCGCACAGCACGTCGTGCAGCTGCGGGACCTGCAGGCCGTTGCCCTCCAGGTCGGCCAGGATGGCGGCCTCCTGCGGGCTGAGGCCGGCGGCGGCCAGCAGGCCCTTGCGGTAGGTGCCGTTCTGCGCGGTCAGCTCGATCAGGATGCGGACCCGGTCGCGGGTCTCCTGTGTCCGGCGCTCCCGCTCCGCCCGCTCGGCGCGGCGTCTGCGGCGGCGCCCCTGTCCACTGGCCATGGGATTCAGTACAGCACCGGCGGGCGCCGCCGCCCGGCCGCGTTGGCCCGTTCGGGTGCCGTCCCCGCGGAACCGGTGGGACGGCGGGGCGTCCGTTCCCTTGGCAGCGCCGGGGCCGGCCCCTACACTCGGCCGAACGCGAGCCAAGCTCATGTTCCTCGAGGAGGCGGAGATCAGCGGAGCCGAACCCCCGGCGGCGGCCCCGGCCGCACCCCCCGCCCCGGCCACCACCGCCCTGCCCGCCACCACGACGGTCCTGCCCGCCACCGCCACCGCCACCGCCGCGCTCGCCGAGCCCGTGACGCCGGTCCGGGCCGGCTGGACAGCCACCCTCAGCCTCGCCTCGCTCGCCGTCTTCCTGGGGTTCTTCACCCCCATCCAGATCCTCCTGCCGCTCCAGCTCGAACAGCTCGACCCGGGCCGCAAGGCCGAGCTGCTGGCCTGGGTCACCGGCACCGGCGCCCTGGTCGCGATGGTCGTCAACCCGCTGGCCGGCGCGCTCAGCGACCGCACCCACTCCCGCTACGGCCGCCGCCGCCCGTGGATCCTCGGCGGCGCCCTGCTCGGCGCCGCCGGCCTGCTGCTCACCGCCGGCCGGCACGGCCTGGCCGGGATCACCGCCGGCTGGTGCCTCGCCCAGACCGGGCTCAACGCCATGCTGGCCGGGGTCACCGCGCCCGTCGCCGACCAGGTGCCGCTCTCCCAGCGCGCCCTGGTCTCCGGCTGGACCGGCATCAGCCAGTCCCTCGGACTGGTGGTCGGCGCGCTGCTGGTCACCCTGGTGGGCGGCGGCGTGCCGGTCGGCTACGCGCTCACGGCGGTGCTCACCGTGGCACTCGCGCTGCCGTTCGTGCTCGGCCACCGCGAGCCGGTGCTGCCGCGCGGCGCCCGCGCGCCGTCCGGCCGCCGCGCGCTGCTCACCGGCTACTGGGTCAGCCCGCGCCGGTACCCGGACTTCGGCTGGTCGTGGCTGACCCGGTTCCTGATCAACCTGGGCAACGCGCTCGGCACCCTCTACCTGCTCTACTACCTCACCGACGCCGTCCACCTGGCCTCGCCCGACCAGGGCGTCCTGATCCTCACCGCCGTCTACACCGCCGCCGCGCTGCTCACCGCGATCCCCTCCGGCCTGATCTCCGACCGCACCGGCCGGCGCAAGCGGCCGGTGGTGGTCTCCTGCCTGACCATGGCGGCCGCCGCCGTGATCCTGGCGCTGTGGCACAGCTGGCCGGCCGCGGTGGCCGCGGCCGCCGTGCTCGGCGCCGGCTTCGGGATCTACCTGGCGGTCGACCAGGCGCTGGTCACCCAGGTGCTCCCGGCCGCGGCCGACCGCGCCAAGGACCTCGGCGTGATCAACATCGCCAACTCCGCGCCGCAGGTGCTCGCCCCGGCACTGGCCGCACCCCTGGTCGCCCACCTCGGCGGCTACACCGGCCTCTACCTCGCCACGGCCGCCGTCACCCTGCTGGCCGGCGCCCTGGTGCACCGCATCCGCGGCGTCGCCTGACCGGGCCCGGCCGGGGCGCGGCCGTCACAGCCGGACCACCACCAGGGCGGTGTCGTCGTCGGCGCCGTCGTCCCCGCCCGGGCACAGATCCTCCAGCAGTGCGTCCGCGAGCAGGTCGGGGGCGCCCGCCCGGTGCCGGACGACGCTGTCGACGAGCCGCCGGATCCCGGTGTCGATGGACTCGCCCCGCCGTTCCACCAGACCGTCGGTGCAGAGCACCAGGGTCGCGCCGGGGCCGAACCGGACCGTCGCCTCCGAACGGGCCGCGGACTGCGGCCACGCCCCGAGCGGCGGGTCGGTCGCGGCGTCCAGCAGGTCGACCTCGCCGCCGGCATGGACCAGCACCGGCGGCAGGTGCCCGGCACTGCTGTACACGACCGTGCCCGCCGCCCGGTCGATCACGGTCTGCACGGCCGTGGTGGCCAGCGCGCCGTCCAGCCCCGAGGAGAACCGGGTCAGCGTGCGCAGCGCCTCGGCCGGCCGCCCGGTGGCGCGGATCGCCGCGTTCAGCGCGCTGTGCAGCTGACCCATCACCCCGGCGGCCTCCAGGCCGTGGCCCACCACGTCGCCGACCGCCACCGCGACCCGGTGCTCGTCCAGGTCGAGCAGGTCGTACCAGTCGCCGCACACGTTCAGCGAGCCGGTCGCCGGCCGGTACCGCACCGCCGCGAACGACCGGTGCGCGGGCGCCAGAACGGGCAGCATCGCCCGCTGCAGACTGACCGCGACCGCCCGCTCACGGGCGTGCGCCAGCCGCAGCTCCGCGTTGAGCTCCTGCAGCTCCTGGGCGCGGGCGAACAGGTCCGCCGCCATCTGCTCCTCGTGGGTCAGCTCCCCGCCGGGCGCCTCCCCGTCCCGGTGCGCCTTGAGCTGCTGGACCAGCGCGGTGACCTCCTCCACCCGGTGGACGATCAGCGCCACCCGGCCGTCGGGGCCGAGGACCGGCGTGTTGACCGGGCTCCAGTACCGCTCCTCGAACTCACCGGGGCGGTCCGGCAGCTCGACGTCGTACTTCTGCAGCGCCATGCTGTCCGGCGCGCCGGTGCGCACCACCCGCTCCAGCGACGCCCGCAGCGTGCGGACGCCGCTCGCCTCCGGGTCCGCCGGATTGTCGGGGAACACCTCGAAGACGTACCGGCCGGCCAGGTCCGCCAGGCTCCGCCCCGAGGTCCGCAGGTACGCGTCGTTGGCGTCCACCATGACCAGATCGGGGGTGAGGATCAGGGTCGGGCTGGGCAGCGCCCGGAACACCGCCCCGTAGTCCACGCCCGGCCCGGTCACCCGGTCCCTCGCTCACGTCGCATCGTGGCCGCCAATCTACGCCCGCCCCGGGCCGGCCGCAGGCTCCCGCGTCCGGGCGGGCTACCGCGTCAGCGACAGCTGCAGGCCGCCCTCCAGCGGGGAGCGCAGGGCGAGCGCCGCGGCCACCTCGGCGGGCAGCTCGTCGAGGCCGAGCAGGCCGGCGCTGAGCCGGGCGGCCGCCCGGTGCCAGTCGCCGGCCCGGCGCAGCAGCGCGTGGCCGCTGCCCTCGACCCGGTAGCCGGCCACCTGGGCGCCCGCGGCGCGGGCCCGGCCGGCGAACAGCAGGGTGTCGGCGGGCGCGGTGACCCGGTCGCGGTCGCCGTGCAGCATCAGCAGCCGGCGCCCGGCCAGGTGGTCGCAGGGCTCCTGCTCGGGGCACCAGGGCGCGAGCGCGACCACGCCGGTCACACACGGGTGCCCGGCGGCCCGCAGCGCCGCGCGCCCGCCCATCGAGTGGCCGATCAGCACCGTCGGCACCGGGCCGAGCTCCTCGGTGAGGTCGGACAGGGCAGCGAGGGTGTCCCTGGCCGGGTCGGCGCGCTCGCCGTTCCAGCCGCGGCAGCGGTAGCGGACCGTCCCGACGGCGACCCCGCCGCCGGCCGTGGCCCGCTCCACGGCGCAGCTGAACCCGCGCATCCGCAGGCCCGGCAGGTTGACCGGGCCCGGGGCGCGCAGGCCGTCCACCTGGCCGCCGTGCAGCACCAGTACCGCGGCGCTCGGCGACTCGGGCCGTACCCGCCACACCAGGGCGCGGTGCGCACCGGCCCGCGGCGGTGCCGTCCGTCTGTCCACGCAGTCACTCCCGTCGCTCCGGGGTGTCACTCTACGCGCCGCCGTCCGCGAACCGTAAGCATCGTCCGGGGATCCCGGGACGCGGTGGCTCATAGGGTGGACGACGGGTCCGCCGGGCCTTTCGCACCGTTCCCCCGCACGTCAACCCGCAAGGAGACAACAGCCCATGGCCGACTCGGTATCAGGTCCGCGCCCCGCAGGTCCCGCCCGGGCCGAACTCGGCGTGATCGGCGGCTCCGGCCTGTACGCGCTGCTGGAGGACGTCACCGAGGTCACCGTCGACACGCCGTACGGGCCGCCCAGTGACTCGGTCTTCCTCGGCGAGGTGGCCGGCCGTCCGGTCGCCTTCCTGCCGCGGCACGGCCGCGGCCACAGCCTGCCGCCGCACCGGATCAACTACCGCGCCAACCTGTGGGCGCTGCGCTCGCTCGGCGTGCGGCAGGTGCTCGGGCCGTGCGCGGTGGGCGGGCTGCGCCCGGAGTACGGCCCGGGGACGCTGGTGGTGCCGGACCAGTTCGTGGACCGGACGACCGGGCGGGTGCAGACCTTCTACGACGGGCTGCCGCTGCCGGACGGCTCGCTGCCGTCGGTGGTGCACGTCTCGGTGGCCGACCCGTACTGCCCCGACGGCCGGGCGGCGGTGCTGGCCGCCGCCCGGGCGCACGCCTGGGAGCCGGTGGACGGCGGCACCCTGGTGGTGGTGGAGGGTCCGCGGTTCTCCACCCGGGCGGAGTCGCGCTGGTTCACCGCGAACGGCTGGTCGGTGGTCGGGATGACCGGCCACCCCGAGGCCGTGCTCGCCCGCGAACTGGGGCTCTGCTACAGCTCGTTGGCGCTGGTCACCGATCTGGACGCGGGGGTGGAGAGTGGCGAGGGCGTCACCCACACCGAGGTGCTGGCGGTCTTCGCGCGCAACGTCGACCGGCTGCGGACGGTGCTGTTCTCGGCGCTGGCGGGCCTGCCCGCGCACCGGGGCTGCGTCTGCTCGCACGCGCTGGACGGGCTGGAGACCGGCCTGCCCGCGGACTGACCGACCGCCGGCCCGGCCGGATCAGGGCCCGGCCGGGCCGGGGTGGCGGTCGCTCAGGGCCGCCCTGCGGGCCGCCCGGTGGGGATCACCGGCAGCACCACGCCGCCGTTGACCAGGCCGCTGCGGGCCACGCCCGCACCCGAGGTGGCGATGCCGAGCAGGTCCGGCAGGTCGTACGGGTCGGCGGCGTCGAGGTCGACCTGGTAGCCGATGTCCTCGAGGCCGGCCACGGTGATCCGGCTGAGCGGGTTGCCGGGGCCGGCGATCGACGGTGACATCAGCTCGTTGCTGAACACCGACTCCCGCCAGTGGCTGTCCCGGGAGCCCGGGCCGCCGACGTTCGCCACCGGCACCGCGACCGCCTCGCCGCCCTTGCCGAGCAGCTTGCCGAACTCGGCCTCGGCGCTGCGCCCGGTGAAGGTCGGGTTGGTGGTCCCGGCCCCGGCCAGCAGGCCGAAGGCGTTCCACGTGGTGCCGATCCCCAGGACGTGCCCCATCTCGTGGGTGATGACGTCGACCAGGGTGCCGTCGGCCTCCATCTGCTCCAGGTCGGCCGAGTCGAAGCGCATGGTCCCCTTCGCCGGGAGGCCCGCGCCGGAGACGGCGGACGCGTCGCGGAAGTCGGTGGGGCCTGCCATGCCGAGGATGTTGCCGGTGCCGTCGATCTCGACGCCCTCGGCCTCCACCAGCAGGTCGTCGATGACGTCGGAGCCGACCACCGCGGTGTCCAGGTCGCCGACGATGACCTGCGCCCAGCGGTCGGCGGCCTTGGCGAAAGCCTTCTCCTGAGTCTCCGTCAGCCCGCCGAGGAACCTCACCTCGATCGAGAACGGCGAGGTCGTCGCGGCGATCTGCTGGGCGCGGGTGAGGTCGGCGACCGCTCGGTAGGTTCTGAACGTGCCTGTGCTGTACTTGCCCATGACCCCTCCAGTCAGGGTGTGGATCCGTGCCGAATCCCTCCCTCAATCCACCGTAGGCGCACCGCCGGTACAATGCGCGCCCGCTTCCGGACCCGCCGCCGGCCCCCGGGCCGGCCGGTCACGGAGCGCTCCGGGGATCCGCTACCGGCCGTGCCCGCAAGGCGGTTGACGGTCACCCGGGGTACCGGGACAGCGTTCCGCGGCTACCCGCCGTACCCGACGGACCGTCGGCCGCTACGCGCGGTCGCGGCCGTCACTTCGCGGGGGCGACCGGCTTTCCGGCGGGCTTCGGCAGCAGCCGGGACGCGGTCACGTGGCAGACCACGACCGAGACGATCACCAGCGGCATCACGGTGACGCCGTCGGATCCCAGCAGCAGCGTGGCCAGCAGGGTCGAGGTCATCGGCAGCCGCAGCAGCGCCACCGACATCGCCCCCATCCCCATCGCCGCCGCGGACACGTACGGCAGCCCCGGCAGGTGCGACATCGCGAGGCCCCCCGCCGCGCCCAGGAACATCGCCGGGAAGATCGGACCGCCGCGGAACGCCGACAGCGACACGCAGTACGCGATGCTCTTGCAGGCCACCAGCAGCACCAGGGTCGCCGCCGTGTAGTCGCCCTGGTGCAGCAGGACCTGCGGCAGCGCGTCCTGCCCGGAGAACAGCACGTCCGAGTCGGCCTTCCCGGTGCCCTCGGCGTACGCGATGGCGACCCCCGCCACGACCAGGCCCATCACCGGGGTCCACCACAGCCGCCGCCGGCCCACCCGGGGCTCGAACCACCGCGCCGTACGCTGCACCCCGATGCCGAGGAACGCGGCCACGACGCCGATCACCAGCGCCCAGCCGAACTGGGCGATGTCGGCGCGGCCGACCGGCGGCAGGCTCGGGATGACCAGGGTGACATTGCCCAGCCCGGTCCAGGAACCGAGACCGCTGAAGATCAGCGAACCGACGCCGGAGGCCAGCAGCCCGGGGAGCAGCACCACCCCCATCGTGGGACCGCCCAGCCCGGACGCCTCCATCAGCAGGAACGCCCCGAGCAGCGGCGAGCCCAGCAGGGCGCTGATCGCCGCGAAGCTGCCGGAGGCCGCCACCACGGCCTGCGCCCGGCCGTCGGCGTCCGGCCGCAGCAGCCGGAAGGCGTACAGCGCGATCCCGCCGCCGAGCGCGATCAGCGGCGCCTCGGGGCCGACCACCGCGCCGAGCCCGAGCGAGGCCAGTGCCGCGAACAGCACCCCCGGCAGCTCGGCCGCCGACGGCGCGCCCTTGGTGTTGAGGCCCTCGGCCGGCTCGTGGCCGCCGCTGCCGGGCAGGTAGCGGATGGTCAGCGCGACCAGCACACCGGACACCGCCAGCAGCGGCAGCGGCCACCACGGCGGCGCCCCGTCGAAGCCGAGCGAGGTCGGCAGGTCGTCGAAGACGGCGCGCTGGAGCTTCGCCACCAGCTGCAGGAAGCCCCACGCGCCCGCCGACAGCACCACACCCAGCACCGCCGCGACCACCAGCAGCGCCAGGTACCCCCGGCTGCGCAGCACGGCCGACGGGTCGGCGGCCAGTGCGGCCTCAGCGCCGCCCGGCGGCTGGTCCGATGCCATCCAGCAGGCCTCCTCGTCACCGTCCCGCGGGCCGCAGCGCCCAGGGTCCGGGTCGATGATGCCAGCAGTACGGGCGGTTCATCCGCATTCGTCCCCGCGCGGCCCTGACGGCGGGTCGGCGCCCCGGCGCCCGCGCGCTGCTCCGGACAGGTGATCCGGGCCGCCCGGTCGGGTGGCCCGACGGGCACCACGGCGCGGCGCGGCACACCGGGGTGCTTGGCTCCTGCCACGGGCCGCACCGGCCCGGCGGGCCGAGGGACCGGGAGCGGCGGTGGCGACAGAGGCGGACCCGGGACCAGGACCCACCGTCCTCGTGGTGCTCGGCGTGGCCGGATCCGGCAAGAGCACCGTCGGCGCGCTGCTCGCCCAGCGGCTCGGCTGGGCCTTCGAGGACGCCGACGACCTGCACGCCCCGCAGGCCCGCGCCAAGATGGCGGCCGGCCACCCCCTCACCGACGAGGACCGCAGGCCCTGGCTGCTCGCCGTCGCGCACTGGGCGGACGAGCGGATCGCGGCCGGCGAATCGGCCGTGGTGGCCTGCTCCGCGCTCCGGCGCTCCTACCGCGACCTGCTGCGCGAGGGCCGCCCGCAGGTCCGCATGGTGTTCCTGAAGGCCGACCGCGCACTGGTCGCCGAGCGCCTGACCGAGCGCCACGGGCACTTCTTCCCGGCCCGGCTGATGGACAGCCAGTTCGCCGAACTCGAGGAGCCCGGCCCCTCGGAGGACGTCGTGGTGGTCCCGGTCGGCGCCGGTCCCGACGACAGCGCCGCGCGGACGGCGGACACCGCGCTCGCGCTGCTCGCCGCCGAGCGCCCGGACGCGCGGTGACCGGCCCCGCGCGGATCCTGCTCCCGTACCCGCTCGCCGACCTGGGCGCCCCCCTGCCCGGTCCCCCCGAGACGCTGGTGTGGGACGGCGCGGCCGAGCCGCCGGGCGCGGCCGCGCTGGCCGGTATCGAGTTCTTCGTCATCCCCTACACCCGCACCCACCGCGCGCTGCCGCTGCTCGACCTGATGCCGCGGCTGCGGGTGGTGCAGAGCCTGAGCGCCGGCGTCGAGGAGCTGGTCCCGCACATCCCGCGCGGCGTCCTGCTGTGCAACGCGCGCGGGGTGCACGACGCCAGCACCGCCGAGCTGGCGCTCACCCTGACGCTGGCCGCGCTGCGCGGCGTCCCCGGCTTCGTCCGGGCCCAGCAGGAGGGCCGCTGGGAGGGCGGCTGCCACCCCGCGCTCGCCGACCGCACCGTGCTGCTGGTCGGGTACGGCGCCATCGGCCAGGCGGTGGAGGCCCGGCTCGCCCCGTTCGAGTGCACCGTGCTGCGGGTGGCCCGGATCGCCCGGCCGGGTGCCCGCGGCGAGGTGCACGGCCTGGCCGACCTCGACGCCCTGCTGCCCCGGGCCGACGTGGTGATCCTCACCGTGCCGCTGACCGCCGCCACCCGGGGCCTGGCCGGCCGGGACTTCCTGGCCCGGCTGCGCGACGGCGCGCTGCTGGTGAACGTCGCCCGCGGCGCGGTGGTGGACACCACCGCGCTGCTCGCCGAACTCGCCACCGGCCGGCTCACCGCGGCCCTGGACACCACCGACCCGGAGCCGCTGCCGCCCGGCCACCCGCTCTGGCACGCCCCCGGCGTGCTGATCAGCCCGCACGTCGGCGGCAACAGCAGCGCGTTCCGCCCGCGGGCGCTGCGGCTGATCCGGACCCAGCTCCAGCGCCACCTGCGCGGCGAGCCGCCGCTGAACCGGGTCGGCCCGGCGCCCGGGGCCTGACCCGTGCCGACCCGACCGGGTCAGGCCCCGGGCGAGCGCCGGCCCCGGCTCTCGATCAGCCGCCAGATCCGGTGCTGGCCCTTCAGCGTGAGCAGCCCGACCACGATCAGCACCACGATGTTGAGCAGCAGCTGCGCCAGCGCCCCGCGCGCCTCCGTGAAGCTGGAGAACGCGCAGGAGACCCCGACGTCGGCCGCCGCCGGGATGGTGGTGACCGAGATGAACACCCCGAGCAGCGCGCTGGTCCTGGCCTGGGTCAGCGAGACGATCCCGACCACACCGGCCAACACGGCCACCACCACCGAGTAGAAGTTCGGGGTGTCGATCAGGTCGGACACCGGCCGGACGCCCAGCGCGAACGCCTCCGGCTGCAGCCCGAAGCCCCGGACCAGCAACGCGAACAGGAAGGTCGCCAGCACCGCCGAACCGAAGCCGATCAGCAGCGCCAGCAGGCCCTGCCGGACCCGGTGCCCGTTGCGGTGCTCCAGCCCGAGCGCCACGCTGGTGATCGCCCCGTACTCGGGGCCGACCACCATCGCCGCCACGATCAGGATCTGCGAGTTGGTGATGATCCCCACCGCGCCGATGATCCCCGCCACCGTCAGGTACAGGTAGAAGCTCGGCAGGTAGGTGCCCTCGGCGCGGATCCGGGCCTCCACCTCCTCCCACACCGGTGCGTGCGCCAGCGGCCCCAGCCGGCCCGACTCCGCCTCCGCCGCCGGGCCGGACAGCGCCATCTCCACCGGCTCCACCACGATCGATCCGCGCCGCTCCACCTCCAGCGCGCGCAGCCGCCGCAGCAGGCCGTTGGCCGCCCCGGCCAGCACGTCGCACTCGACGGCGTCGCCCGCCGGGTGCCGGGCCGCGGCGGGCAGCACCACCAGGTTGAACACGTAGCGGTCGTCGGCCAGCGTGCGGAGCGTCGCGGCGGAGAGGTCCGGCGGCACCACGAGCCGGACGTGGAGCATGTCCATCCGGCCATCCTGGGCCAGCCGCCCGGCCGGCCCGCCCCGAGCGCGGCGCCGCGCCACCAACGAGCGACGCCCGCTGGGCCGCCCGGGCGACCCGCAGCCCGGCGCCCCGGCGGCACGGTAGGCCGGTGGTGTGACGTACGGCCCCCGGATCGGCGCGGCCCGCGTGCCGGTCGGCCGGTGGGCACCGGCACGGTGGTTTGGTCCTCGGGAGGACCCGCAGTCCTCACCGGCCCGCGGGGCCGGCCCGACGGCAGGAGGAGAGAACCGGTGGCAGCAGGCGACGGCGCGGGGCGCACGGCGGTCTCCGCGCAACTCCTGAAGGGCCAGAAGGCGCTGGTGACCGGCGCCAACTCGGGCATCGGCAAGGCGACCGCGATCGCGCTCGGCCGGGCCGGCGCCGACGTGGTGGTCAACTACGTGGCCGGCGCCGACGCCGCCGCCGAGGTGGTCGCCACCCTCCAGGGGTTCGGGGTACGGGCCTACGCCCACGAGGCGGACGTCTCCGACGAGGACCAGGTGGTGGCGATGGTCGCCCGGATGGTCGAGGAGTTCTCCACCATCGACATCATGGTCGCCAACGCCGGGCTGCAACGGGACGCGCCCTCCACCGCGATGACCCTCGCCCAGTGGCAGAAGGTCATCGACGTCAACCTGACCGGCCAGTTCCTGTGCGCCCGCGAGGCCGCCAAGGAGTTCGTCCGCCGGGGCGTGGTGCCGGAGGTCTCCCGGTCGGCCGGGAAGATCATCTGCATGAGCTCGGTGCACCAGATCATCCCGTGGGCCGGCCACGTCAACTACGCCTCCTCCAAGGGCGGCGTCGGCATGCTGATGCAGACCCTCGCCCAGGAGCTCGCCCCGCAGCGGATCCGGGTCAACGCGGTCGCCCCCGGCGCCATCCGCACCCCGATCAACACCGACGCCTGGTCCACCCCCGAGGCCGAGGCCGAACTGCTCAAGCTCATCCCGTACCGCCGGGTCGGCGACCCGGACGACATCGCCAACGCCGTCGTCGCCGTCGCCTCCGACCTGCTCGACTACGTGGTCGGCACCACGCTGTACGTCGACGGCGGGATGACCCTCTTCCCGGGCTTCGCCACCGGCGGCTGACCCTCCCCAGGCCATCCCCGGCCGCCACCCGCCCGCGCCCGGTCCGGGCCCCGGCAGGCCCCCCGGTACGAGACAGAGGCACCCATGCACGGCACCGCCGCCCTCCTCGCCGGCACCCCGCCCCAGCTCCTGCCCGCGCGGGAGCTGATGGCCTTCTCGCTGGCCACCCACATCCTGCTGGTCCCGTTCGGCGTCGCACTGCCGTTCATCACCCTGCTGATGCACCTGCGCGGCCTGCGCCGCCAGGACCCGACGGCGCTGCTGCTGGCCCGGCGGTGGTCGGCGGTGATGGCCGTGCAGTTCGCCATCGGCGTGGTCACCGGCACCGTGCTCTCCCTCGAGTTCGGCCTGCTCTGGCCCGGCATGCTGGGCCGCTGGGGCGACGTGTTCGGCCTCGGGTTCGGCGTCGAGGCCTGGGCGTTCTTCCTGGAGGCCGTCCTGATCGCGATCTACCTGTACGGCTGGCGGCGGCTCAAACCGTGGACGCACTTCTGGCTCGGCGTCCCGCTCCCGCTGACCGCGCTGATGGGCGCGTTCGGCATCATCGCCGCCAACTCCTGGATGAACACCCCGCAGGGCTTCACCCTGGACGCCGAGGGCAACCCGGTCGGCGTCAGCGTCCGGCAGGCCGTGTTCACCCCCATGTTCGGCCCCGAGTACTGGCACTTCGCGGCCGCGATGTTCCTCACCGCCGCCTACGTCACCGCCGGCGTGTACGCGGTCGGCCTGCTGCGCGGCCGCCACGACCGCTACCACCTGCTCGGCTTCACCGTCCCGTTCACCGTCGCCGCGATCCTCACCCCGATCCAGTTCGTGCTCGGCGACTCCATCGCCCGCTCGGTCTTCCACAAACAGCCGATCAAGTTCGCCGCCCTCGAACTGGTCTGGAACACCGACACCCACGTCCCCGAGTACATCTACGGCCGGCTGAACGAGGACGGCACCATCTCCGGCGGCCTGAAGATCCCCCAACTCGACTCCGTCCTGGCCGGGTTCAAACCCAGCACCCAGGTCACCGGCCTCAGCTCGGTCGCCGCCGACGACCGCCCGACCGCCCTTCAGGCCACCATCGCGCACTGGGCCTTCGACACCATGGCCGTCATCGGCAGCCTGCTGATCCTGCTCGCCCTCTGGTACGGCTGGATCCGGCTGCGCCACCTCGACCTGCCCCGCTCGCGCTGGTTCCTGCGCTGCGCCGCCGTCGCCGGGGCCGCCTGCCTGCTCACCGTGGAGTGCGGCTGGATCAGCACCGAGGTCGGCCGCCAGCCGTGGATCGTCTACAACAACATGCGGGTCGCCGACGCCGTCACCGGCACCCGGGCCGGCTCGCTGTGGGCGATGCTCGGCATCGTCATCGTGGTCTACGCGGCGGTGATCGCCGGATTCCTCACCGTGCTGCTCAAGATGCGCACCCGCTGGCGCGCCACCGACCTCGACACCGCGGGCCCGGCCGGCGCCGCCCCGCCCGAGGCCGACACCCCGTACGGGCCCCGCGGCCGGAGGCTGCCCGCCACCGTCGACGGCGGCCACGACCGCACCCCCGGAGGTGGCGCCTGATGGCCGAGGTGATCGCCTGGGTGCTGGTGCTCGCCGTCGCCGCGTACGCCTGCGCGGGCGGCACCGACTACGGCGCCGGGTTCTGGGACCTGCTGGCCGGCGGCGCGCGGCGCGGCGAGCGGCCGCGCTGGCTGATCGACCACGCGATGGCCCCCGTCTGGGAGGTCAACAACGTCTGGCTGGTCTTCGTGCTGGTCGTGATGTGGACCGGCTTCCCCACCATGTTCCAGGCGGTGTTCACCGCGATGTGGCTGCCGCTGGCGCTCGCCACGGTCGGCCTGGTGCTGCGCGGCGCCGGGTTCGCGCTGCGCAAGCCCACCCGGCGCCTCGCCCGGCGGCGGATCTACGGCGCGGCGTTCGCCGTCGCCTCCCTGGTGACCCCCTTCTTCCTGGGCGCCGTCCTCGGCGGCATCGCCTCCGGCCGGGTCGCCGTCGGCACCCCCGCCACCGCCGACGCCTGGGCCAACCCCACCTCGGTCCTGGCGGGGCTGCTGGCCATCGCCGCCACCGCCTTCCTCGGCGCGGTGTTCCTGTGCTCCGACGCCCGGCGCTTCGGCGCCGAGGACCTGGTCGGCTACTTCCGGCTGCGCGCCCTGTGCGCGCTGGGCGCCGTCGTGGTACTCGCCCTGATCGGGCTGCCGGTCACCCACGACGACGCCCGCTACGTCTGGGACGGCCTGACCGGCGGCGCCGGGCTGGCGCTGATCCTGCTGGCCGCGGCGGCCGGCGCCGCCACTGCCGTGCTGCTGGTGCGCCGGGCGCACCGCTGGAGCCGCTGGACGGCCTCCGCCGCCGTCGCCCTGACCGTCGTCGCCTGGGGTTTCGCCCAGCGCCCCTACCTGCTGCCCACCACCCTGACCGTGGCCGACGCCGCCGGCGACGGGGACACCCTGACCTGGCTGCTCATCGTCACCCTGGTCGCGGTGGTGCTGGTCGGGCCCGCGCTGGTCCTGCTGTTCTGGCTGGACACCCACGGTGAGCTGGAGCCGCTGACTGACGCCGACACCGGTACCACCGGCCACGCCAAGGGCGACGACCTACCCTGAGCGGGCCGCCGGCGGGGCCGGTCAGTTCAGGCGGGCCAGGAGGTGGTCGCCGACCCGCAGGGCGTTGGCGATGGCGGTCAGGGACGGGTTCACCGCGCCGATGCTCGGGAAGAAGCTGGTGTCGACGACGTACAGGTTGTCCAGGTCGTGGGCCCGGCAGTCGACGTCGAGCGCGGACGAGGCGGGGTCGGTGCCGAAGCGCACGGTGCCGGCCTGGTGGGCGGTGGCGCCGATCGGCATCCCCTTGTGCAGGTAGATGCTGTGGTCGAACATCCGGCGGGGGTGCATGCCGAGGCTGTCGAGCATGCCGCGCAGCCGGTGCTGGAGGCGTTCCAGCCCGGTGGTGTTGTTCTGCTCGTCGATGGACAGGTGGATGCGGCCCTCGCCGTCCAGGGTGACCCGGCTGTCGGGCAGCGGCAGGTCCTCCCCGCACAGCCAGAAGTCGACGGCGTGGTGCGCCAGCACCTCGAACGGCATCCGCGGCGAGGCCTTGCCCGCCCAGCGCGGCGCCTCCCCGCGGATCTGCTCGGCGTCGGACTTGCCGAGCATCTGGATGCCGCCGAGCGGGTACTCGAAGTCGTCCGCGCCCAGGTACCAGTCGTTGAGGGCGAGGGTCTTCTGGAACACGGTGGGGTTGGGCTCGCGGGAGACGGCCATCAGGGCGAGGTTGTTGTGCCGCATGTAGTGCCGGCCGACCACGTCCGAGCTGTTGGCCAGCCCGCGCGGGTGCCGGTCGTTGGCCGAACGCAGCAGCAGGGCGGCCGAGTTGACCGCGCCGCAGGCGACCACCACCAGGTCGGCGGAGAACCGTTCGGTGGTGCCGTCGGCGAGTTCGGTGACCACCGCGGTGACGGTCCGGCCGTCCGGGCCGGTCTCCAGCCGGCGGACGTCGGCCCCGGTCAGCAGGGTGAGGCCCGGGTGCCGCAGGGCGGGGTCGACGCAGATCACCTGGCTGTCCGACTTGGCGTTGACCAGGCAGGGGAAGCCGTCCACCCGGCTGCAGCGGATGCAGGCGCTGGTGTGGGTCGCCCGGCCGTCGGCGTCCTGGGTGAGATTGACCCCGATCGGCAGGTGGAACGGGTGCAGGCCCTGCTTCTCCAGGTCGTCGCTGAGCTGCTGGATCCGCGGCTCGTGGGCGACCGGCGGGTAGGCGTAGTCGGCGCCGGCCGGGCCCTCGGTGGGGTCCTCGCCGTGCCGGCCGTGCACCAGGTAGAGGTGCTCGGCCTCGGTGTAGTACGGCTCCAGGTCCTCGTACCGGATCGGCCAGGCCGGGGAGATGCCGTCGTGGTGGTGGAGTTCGCCGAAGTCCTCGGGGCGCAGCCGGAACAGCGCGGCGCCGTAGAACTTGGTGTTGCCGCCGACGTAGTAGTTGACCTCCGGGGTGAACTCCTTGCCGTGCCGGTCGTACCAGGTCTCCGGGGCGAGGTACCTGCCCTGGACGAAGACCGCGGTGGAGTCCCAGTTGTCCAGCTCGCGGGGTAGGTAGCCGCCGCGTTCCAGCAGCAGGATCCGCTTGCCGGAGGGGGCGAGGCGGTGGGCGAGCGTGCCGCCGCCCGCGCCGGTGCCGATGATGATCACGTCGTAGTGCTGGTTCTCGGTCACGGTCCTGCCTTTCGTGCCGTGCTCACATGATCGCGATGGGGTTGACCGGCGAGCCGGTGGCGCCGGGCAGTCGCAGGGGGGCCACCACGCACAGGAACGACCACCGGCCGGCGGCCGCGCAGGCCGGTGCCAGCTCCTCGAACTGCAGGTAGTCCAGGAGGTGCAGGCCCATCGCGTGGACGGCGAGCACGTGCACCGGGTACCCGACGCCCTCGGTGGTGCTGGGCGCCGCGTCGTTGTTGCCGTCGCCGCCGAGCGCCGCGACGCCGCGTTCGGCGAGGAACTCCATGGCGCCGGGGTGCAGCCCGGCGCGGGAGGCGGAGGCGTCCCACGGGCCGAGTTCGGTGCGCCGCCGCCGGTGCCCGACCCGGACCAGGAGCAGGTCGCCCGCGCCCACCCGGACGCCCTGGGCCCGTTCGGCGGCGGCCAGTTCGGCGGCGCCGACCTGTTCGCCGGGCTCCAGCCACGGCACGCCGCGCAGCCGGGGGAGGTCGAGCAGCACCCCCCGGCCGACGATGCCGTCCCGGGCCGCCTCGACGTCCAGCGCCCGCGCGCCGTCCGGGGCGAGGGTGTCGGCCGGGACGCCGCCGTGCAGCGTGCCGTGGTAGACGACGTGGCAGAGCGCGTCGAGGTGGCTGTCGGCGTCGCCGTGCACGTTCATGGCGAACCGGTCGCGGGCGAAGTCCAGGCCGTCCGGGTCGACCGCGCCGCGGACGGCGCCGGTCATCTCGTGCCGGGCGGGCTCCGGGTCGTCCGGGCCGGCCCGGGTCTCCACCGGCGCGGCCAGGCTCACCGACCGCCCGGAGCGGACCTCGGCCGCGGCGGCCACCACCTGCTCGGGGGTGGCCGCGGCGGGCCCGCCCGGTCGCCGGACCCGGGCGTAGAGCGCGGCGAACTCCCGGGCGCCGAGCGCCCCGGGGGCCGGCTGCCGGCCGGTGCTCAGCGTCCCTCCAGCTCGTCGAGCGCCTCGTCCAGCGTGGTGGCCGCCATGATCAGCGACAGGTGGGTGAACGCCTGCGGGAAGTTGCCCAGTTGCTCGCCGCTGGGGCCGATCTCCTCGGCGAACAGGCCGACGTGGTTGGCGTAGGTCAGCATCTTCTCGAAGGTGTACCGGGCCAGCGGCACCCGCCCGGCGCGGGCCAGCGCGTCCACGTACAGGAAGGTGCAGAGGCTGAAGGTGCCCTCCGAGCCGCGCAGGCCGTCGGGGGAGGCGGCCGGGTCGTAGCGGTAGACCAGGCTGTCGGAGACCAGCTTGCGGTCCATCGCGTCCAGGGTGGACAGCCAGACCGGGTCGCGCGGGGCCAGGAACTTGACCCGCGGCATCAGCAGCAGCGAGGCGTCCAGCACGTCCGCGCCGTACTGCTGGACGAAGGCCTGCTCGGTCTCGCTCCAGCCGCGGGCCATGATCTGCTCCAGGACGGCGTCCCGGGCGGCGGCCCACTTGGCGGTGTGGGCGGGCCGCCGGAACGCGTCGGCGAGCTGCAGGCCGTGGTCGAGCGCGACCCAGCACATCAGCCGGCTGTAGGTGAAGTCCTTGCGTCCGCCGCGGGTCTCCCAGATGCCCTCGTCGGGCCGGTCCCAGGTCTCGGCCAGCCAGTCCAGCGTCGAGGACAGTGCCTGCCAGCCCTTGTAGGTGGCCTGCTGGACGATGGCCTTGCTCTGGGAGAGCGCGTACATCGCCTCGCCGTAGATGTCGAGCTGGAGTTGGTCGGCGGCGCCGTTGCCGGCCCGGACCGGGAAGGAGCCCCGGTAGCCCTCGAAGTGCTCCAGGTTGATCTCCGGCAGGTCCGGGTCGCCGTCCACCCGGTACATGGTCTTCAGCCGCTCGCCCTCGGTGCCCGCGCGTTCGTGCAGCCGGGCGACCAGCCAGTGCACGAAGGCCGTGGCCTCGTCGACGAAGCCGAGGTCGACCAGCGCCCGCACGGACAGCGAGCCGTCGCGCACCCAGGTGTAGCGGTAGTCCCAGTTGCGCTCCCCGCCGACCTGCTCGGGCAGGCCCATGGTGGCGGCGGCGATCAGCGCGCCGGTGGGGTGGTAGGTGAGCAGCTTGAGGGTGATCGCGGAGCGGTGCACCAGCTCGGGCCAGCGGCCCCGGTAGCGGGAGGTGCGCAGCCAGCGCTGCCAGTACTGGGCGGCAGCCCAGGTCTGTTCCTCGACCCGCTTGCGGTTCAGCGGCGCGGGCGGCTCGCGGTCCGGGTCGCAGACGGTCAGCACGGCGCCGCCGACCTCGCCGGCGGACAGGGTGACGGTGCCGCGGATGTCCTGGCCGTCGCGCTCCAGCGGGAAGGTGCTCTGCAGGTGCGCGGCGATCCCGGGAGCGCGGAACACCGCCCCGGCGTCGGTGAGCCCGGTCTCGTGCTCGGCGCGGCCGTAGTCGAACCGGGGCCGGCACTCCAGGGTGAAGGTCACCGTGCCGCGTACCGTGCGCACCAGCCGGACCAGGGTGTGCCGGTCGGTCGCCGGGCCGGTCAGCGGCGGCATGTAGTCGACCACCTCGCCCACCCCGTCCGGTGACATGAAGCGGGTCACCAGCACGGCGGTGTCCGGGTAGTAGAGCTGCTTGCAGATGGCGTCGGGCTGGTCGGGGGCGAGCAGGAAGTAGCCGCCGCGGTCGTGGTCGAGCAGGGCGGCGAAGATGCTCGGCGAGTCGAACCGCGGGGCGGCGAACCAGTCGATCACGCCCTGGGAGGAGACCAGGGCGGTGGTCTGCAGGTCGCCGACCAGGCCGTGTTCGGCGATGGGAGGGTAGCGGTCCATGGCTGGCTCCGACTTCTCTCCGGCGGTCCCCGGCACAGCCCCGCCCGGGGCCGGGCCCGCGGGCCCGGCCGGCGCTCCTTCGGGACCGCCGCGGGAGGAGGCCGGGACTGCCTCAGGAGTTGAGCAGGCGGCTCTTCTGGGCCTCGAACTCCGCGTCGGTCAGGACCCCTTGGGACTTGAGCTCGGCGAGTTCCTTGAGCTGGGAGATCTTGTCGCCCATGCTGTCGGCGGGCGCGGCCGGCGGCGGTGCGGCGGCCGGCGCGGGTGCGGGGGCCGGGGCGGGGGCCTGCTGCTGCTCCTGCTGGGCCCAGCGGCCGGCCTGGCGCCGGGACACCCGGTTGGAGACGGCCGTCGCCGTGCCGGCGACCACCGCGGTGCGGGCGACGCCGCGAAGTAGACCAGGCATGTTCGTACTCCTTGTGGGGATGTCGGGAACGCTGACGGCGGGCACCGTGACGTCGGGTGCGGTGCCGCCGTGCGGCGGCTCACATGCCGGCGCCGGTCTCGGCGGCCTCCAGCGCCTCCAGGGTGTCGACCAGCTGCTGGACCGGGATCCGTCCGCTGTCGACCACCTGGGCACCGCCGCGGCGAAGGGCGGCGGCGAGCGGGGCGGCCCAGAGGTTCTCGTAGATGACGATGCCGGCCGAGTTGCCCGGCTCGACGGCGTGCGCGGCCTCCTCGATGTCCTCCTCGTCGAGGACCCCGGAGGACGCCCCCTCGAAGATCGCGAGGTCGAGCTCGCCGTCGCCGTCCAGGTCGGTCAGTTCCATGACGGTCACCGAGCCGTCGGTGTCCTTGCGGACGAAGACCAGGTCGATGAGCCGGATGATGCCCCGGTCCACCAGGTCGACCAGGAGCGGGAGCCCCTCCCCGGTCATGTGGTTCCCGGGGAATTCGACGATCAGATAGTCGACCGGACCCATTTCGGCAATTTCGTCGCTCACGTCGGCTCCCTCGGATGGTTCGGCTCGGGGCGATTCGACGAGGTGGGGGAGAATGCTCACACGTGTGCGCGTCCGTCACGACACCCCCGTTCATAGAACCACCGTCCCCGGTCGGGTGCACCCCGGGAAAGCCCTCGCCGGGGGCCCGCGGACGGGCCGGTCCCGCCCCGGGAAGGCGCCGGGAATGGCCCCGCCGGGCGAAATCCGGCGGGGCATTCGACGGCTCGCCGGGCGGCCCCTTGACTCGGCGGCGGGCGGCCCGCACGCTCCCGGAGTACGATCCGCCGCCCGGCCCGCCGGACCCCGGCCGCCGGGCGCGCCGCAGACCACAGGAGGCCCCGCGTGCCCGAGACCCCGACCGGAGCCCAGCTGGGCCTGCGGCACGGCGAGCTGAGCGCCGTCGTGGTCGAACTCGGCGCCGCGCTGCGGTCGCTGGAGCTGGCCGGCACCCCGGTCCTGGACGGGTTCGGCGCCGACGACCTGATCACCGGCGGCCGCGGCCAGCTGCTGGTGCCCTGGCCCAACCGGGTCGGCGACGGCCGCTACCGGTGGCAGCACACCGATCTCCAGCTCCCGCTCTCCGAGGCACCGGCCGGCAACGCCATCCACGGACTGCTGCGCTGGACCGCCTGGCACACCGTCGAGTCCGGCCCCGCCGCGGCCGTCCTGGAGACCACCCTGTGGCCGCAGCCCGGCTACCCGTTCCACCTGCGGGTCCGCGCCGCGTACACGCTCGGCCCGGCCGGGCTGGAGACCGCGGTCACCGCCCGCAACCTGGGCGGGGACCCGGCCCCGTACGGCGTCGGCCAGCACCCGTACCTGACGGCCGGCACCGCGCCGGTCGACCTGAGCGTGCTGACCCTGCCCGCCCGGACCCGGATCACCACCGACGGACGCGGCCTGCCCACCGGACAGCAGCCGGTGGCCGGCACCCCGTACGACTTCCGCACCGCGCGCGCCATCGGCGACCTGGCGCTGGACACCGCCTTCGGCGATCTCGACCGGGGCGCGGACGGGCGCGCCGTCGTCCGGCTCGCCCACCCGGACGGCAGCCGCGGCGTGGACCTGTGGCTCGGCGAGGGCGTGGACTGGGTCCAGCTCTACACCGGCGACACCCTCCCGCCGGGCGAGCGCCGCCGGGCGGTCGCCGTCGAGCCGATGACCTGCCCGCCGGACGCCTTCCGCAGCGGCACCGGACTGGTCACCCTCGGCCCGGGCGAGCAGCACACCGTCCGCTGGGGGATCACCCCGTGGCGGCGCGGAGTGTGACGACCGATCAGATCCTCACCGGGGTCGGCCTGACCGTGGTCCTGGCGGTCGGCTCGCAGATCCTGGCGGGACGGCTGCGGATCCCCGCGCTGATCGTCCTGCTGCCGGTCGGCTTCACCGCCGGGGCCCTCGTCGACGACCTCGACCCGCAGCAGCTGCTCGGACCGGCGTTCTCCCCGCTGGTGTCGCTGGCGGTCGCGGTCATCCTCTACGACGCCGGACTCGGCCTGGAACTGGCCAAACTGACCGGCCACGTCCGGCGGGTGGTGGTCCGGCTGATCTGGATCGGTGTGGTGGTCACCGCGCTGGCCGCCGCGGCCGTCGCCATCCCGCTGCTCGGCCTGGCCAAGGGGGCGGGCCTGATGCTCGGCACCATCCTGGTGGTCTCGGGCCCGACCGTGGTCGGACCGCTGCTCGCGTTCGTGCGGCCCAACGACCGGCTGCAGCACATCCTGGTCTGGGAGGGCTCGCTGATCGACCCGGTCGGCGGCATCCTCGGCGCGCTCGTCTTCCACCTGGTGGTCTCCGGGGACAGCCGCCACCTCGGCGCCGGGGTCTTCGCCTTCCTCGGCAGCGTCGGCGTCGGCGTGGCGGGCGGCCTGCTGGGCGCCGCCGTCCTGTGGGTGCTGTTCCGCCTGCTGCACCTCGGCGAGGTGCTCGGCACCGCGGCGCAGCTGGCCGCGGTGATCGGCACGGCCGCCCTGTGCGACGTGCTGCGCGACGACACCGGGCTGATCTCCGCGGTGGTGATGGGCCTGGCGGTGGCCAACCTGCGGGGCTTCGACGTGCCGGCCCGGCGGCCGTTCTTCGAGACCCTGGTGACCCTGATCATCGGCGTGCTGTTCGTGTCGATCTCGGCGACGGTCACCCCCGACTCGCTGAACCACGTGCTGCTCCCCGCGCTGGCGCTGGCCGGGGTGCTGGTGTTCGCGGTGCGGCCGCTGGTGGCGGTGCTGTCCTGCCGCGGCACCGACCTGTCCCGGGGCGAGCGGGCCTTCGTCGGCTGGATGGCGCCGCGCGGCATCGTCGCGGCGGCCACCGCGTCGACCTTCTCGGCCGGTCTGGTGAAGCAGGGCATCGGCGGCGCGGCCAAGATCCTGCCCGCCACCTTCGTGGTCATCGTCGCCACCGTGACGCTCTACGGCCTGACCGCGCTGCCGGTGGCCCGGCGCCTGCGGGTGATCCGGCCGGCCCGGTCGCGTCCGCTGCTGGTCGGCGGCGAGCCGTGGGTGATCGGGCTGGGCAAGGCCCTGAAGGCGGCCGGTCTCGACGTGCTGATGTGGGCCGGCCAGGAACGCCAGCGGGAGCACATCGGGCAGGCCGGGATCGAACTGGCCCCCGGCGAGCTGCTGGCCGCCGCGACCGGCGAGGGCGCGCAGCTGGAGGGCATCACGGCGGTCTACTTCCTCACCGAGGAGGACGACTTCAACGCGCTCGCCGCGACCGTGCTGCGCGGCACCGTGGAGGGCACGGTGCACCGGCTGGCCGCGCCGCGCGACAGCCTCGGGGTGGTGGCGCCGTTCCTCGGCGGTGAGGTGCTGTTCGGGCCGGAGCTGACCGGGCCCGAGCTGGCCGGCCGGTACGCGGGCGGCGCCGGCATCGTCGCGCGGAGTGCGGACGCGGCGCTCCCGCCCGGGGGAGACCTGCTGTTCCTGGTGCGCGGCGACGGGCGGCTCGACCCGGTGACCGACGCCAGCCGGCCGCTGCCCGGGCCGGGCGACTCGGTGGTGGTGCTGGTGCCGGCCCGCTCGACCTGACCGGCCGTCAGCCGTGCTGCGGTGTCCGGCATGCGGACAGGGCGGGGTCCGGCCGCGGTGTCCGGTGGGCGGACGCCGGGCACCGGCCCGCGGGACCCGGCCCGGGGGCCGTCGCGGCCGCCGGAGGGTGTCGGGCAGGAGCGGGGCAGGCCGTACGCACCGGATCGATCGGGCGATTCCGGGTGGCGGGTGGATCCGTCGTGTCCGATCGGAGCGGGCCGCGCGCAGGCTGTCCCGGCACAATTAACCGCTTATCAACCTGGTTGCCTTGACAGCGATTTGGCCAGTGGAAATACTCCTGGCCATTCCCGGTCGGTGTCCCCGCCGGGAGCAGTGAGGCCCGCAGGCGGCAGAGTCGCCGGCCGACGGCGGGCGGGACTGCATTGCTCCCACCGCTTCCCCGCTTCCCCACCCGGGCCGCCGCAGCCGTCCCACCGCGGTACGGACCACTCCCGCAGCACCGCGGACCGCCCCACCGGCGGCGAGCCGCGTACGCCCGGCGACCCGGGCGACCGACACCCCCCCTTCACGGGCGCGCCGACGCCGGCGTGCCCTGCGGCATGGCAGGAAAGGCGCCACCGATGAGCTCTGGGCACACCTCCCAAGGAAGGTCAGGCCTGCGGTCGAACGTCCTCGGGACCTTCGACACGATCGTGATGGCGGTGGCCGGCAGCGCTCCGGCCTACTCGCTCGCCGCCACCACCGCCACCCTCGCCGGGGCCGCCGGGCTGTACTCGCCCGCCGCCCTGCTGTGGTGCGCGATACCGATGCTGGGCATCGCCTGGGCGTTCAACTACCTCGGCCGGATCGACGTCAACGCCGGCGCCAGCTACTCCTGGGTCGGCCGGGCGCTGCACCCGTCGCTGGGCTTCATGAGCGGCTGGGCGCTGGTGGTCTCCGCCACGCTGTTCATGGTGGCGGGCTCGCTGCCGGCCGGCTCGTACACGCTGTCGCTGTTCTCGCCCGACCTGGCCGAGAACACCGCGCTGGCCACCACCGTCGGCGCCGGCTGGTTCCTGGTGATGGCGGCGCTGGTGCTGATGGGCGCCCGGATCACCGCCCACGCACAGTGGATCATGACCGGGATCGAGGTGCTGATCCTGATCGTCTTCGGCGTCGCGGCGCTGGTCCACGGCGGCACGGCGGCGGTCTTCGACTGGTCCTGGATCTGGGGCTTCGGCAACTTCGGCGGGGTGAGCGGCTTCGCCGCCTCCGCGCTGATCGCCGCGTTCTACTTCTGGGGCTGGGACGTCACCGCCAACCTCAGCGAGGAGACCACCAACAGCCGCCGCAACGCCGGTCTGGGCGGCCTGCTCGGCGTGGTCACCGCGTTCGCGATCTTCGAGATCATCACCATCTCGGTCAACCTGATCATCACCCAGGACGACATCCAGGCCAACAGCGGCACGCTGCTCTCCGACCTCGGCGAGGCGGTCTGGCCCGGCTGGGGCGGCAAGGTGCTGGTGGTGGCCGTGGTGCTGTCCACCATCGCCACCCTGGAGACCACCCTGATCCAGGTCTCCCGCTCGCTGTTCGCGATGGGCCGCGACCGCACCGTGCCCGCCGTGTTCGGCAAGTCCCACCTGCGCTGGCAGACCCCGTGGGTGGCGCTGGCCGCCGTCTCGGTGGTGTCGCTGCTGCTGTTCGTCGGCTCCAACGCGCTCGGCTCGGTGAACACCATCCTCACCGCCGCGGTCAACGCGATCGGCCTGCAGATCGCGTTCTACTACGCGCTGGCCGGCCTCGCGGTGGTCGTCGCCTACCGCCGGCTGCTGCTCAAGTCGCTCTCCAACGCGGTGTTCATCGGCCTGTGGCCGCTGGCCGGCGCGCTGTTCATGGCCTTCGTCTTCGTACAGGCGCTGTTCGACTTCACCGCGCTGCAGCTGGGCCTCGGCCTCGGCACCCTGGCGCTCGGGCTGATCCCGATGGCCTGGTACTGGACGAAGGGCAGCTCCTACTACCGCCCCGCCAGGCTCGACGCCGCCGACGCCGACGACATCGAGGCCCGGTACGGGGACAGCGAACTGGCTCTGTCCGGCACCGGCCAGGACGGCCTCGCCACCGATCTGTGACCCACCCGGTGGGCCGGCCCCCGCGGCCGGCCCACCTCGCGTTTTCCGGCTCCCCCGGCTCCCTGCCCCGCCCCCGGCCCCGTGCCGCCGACTCCACCCGTCCCCGACCCGACACCCGAGGAGCACCCACCCATGGCCCGATCGCGCAGCCGCCCGCAGGCATCCGCCTTCGACCCGACCCTCGGCGACCGGCCGCTCGCCGAAGCCCGCCAGGACATCCTGGTGGGCCGCTGGCAGGGCGCCCGCGACCTGCTCCGGGCCACCGGCCGCGACTGGGACCGGCGCACCCACCGGATGCGCCTGCTCGCCGACGCCGCCGCCGGCAACCGCACCGTCGAGACCTGGCAGGCCGCCGAACCGGCCAACCCCGACGCGATGGTGCTGCGCGCCGAGACCGACGTGATGCGGCTGTTCAACGCCGTCGCCACCGGACCCGCTCCCGCCCCCGACCGGGACGCGCTGGACCGCGACCGCCTCGACCGGGTGGTGCGGATCTGCCTCCAGGCCGCCCACGGCTACCCCGACGACCCGGTGCCCTGGGTGTCGCTGATGACCGTCGCCCGGCTGTACGCGGGCGGCCACCCGCAGTCCGGCCAGTGGTGGCGCGAACTCCAGGCCCGCGACCGGGACACCCGCGAGGGCCACCACCAGGTGCTGCGCCACCTCTCGGCACGCTGGCACGGCTCGCACTCCAAGATGTACGACTTCGCCTGGGAGACGGCCTCGTTCGCGCCGTCCGGCTCGCCGCTGCTGGCGCTCACCCAGGCCGCCCGGGCCGAGCACTACCGCCACCTGGTCACCACCGGGGGCGCCACCGACCTCGCGCTGTCGCACCACTGGAAGAGCGACGCGGCGCTGCGCGACCTCGGCCAGACCTGCGAGCACTGGCTCGGGCACCGCACCTTCGAACTGGCCCAGGACGTCGCGGACCTCAACTTCCTCGCGCACGGCCTGGTGATGGCGGGTGCCACCGACCGCGCCCGCGAGGTGTTCACACTGCTGGGCAACCGCCCGACCCGGATCCCGTGGTCGTACTCGGACGACCCGGAGGAGCTGTTCCGCCGCTGGTACGAGCGGCTGTCCCGGTGAGACGGGACCGGTGACGCGGGGGCGGTGACGGGGGGCCGGTGACGCGGGGCCGTCCGGTGCCGGGGTGCCGAGCGGTTACGGGGTCAGCACGACCTTGCCGCTGACGGTGCCCGACTCGGCCAGCCGGACGGCCTCCGCCACCCGGTGCAGCGGGAGTTCGGCCGCGATCCGGGCGGTCAGTTCGCCGCGCTGCAGGGCCGCGAACACCGCGGACAGGTCGGCCCGCAGGCGGGCCCGGAACCGGTCGCGGCCCAGCGCCCGGCCGGCCCACACGTTGTAGAAGTACGCCCGGCGGCCGTTGGGCAGCGCGTTCCACACCCACACCCGGCCGAGGATCCGCAGCACCGGCCACTGCTTGGAGCCGGAGTCGTCCCGGGTGGCCGCGCTGCCGTACGAGACCAGCGTGCCGCCGGGGGCGAGCAGGTGCCAGGAGTCGGTCACGCTGCGGCCGCCGACGTGGTCGAAGACGGCGTCCACCCCGCCGGGGGCCAGCTCCCGGACCCGGGCCGGGACGTTCCCGGCGCGGTAGTCGACCGGCTCCACGCCGAGCCCGCGCAGGGCGTCGTGGTGGCGCGCGGACGCCGTCCCGATCACCCGGGCGCCGGCGGCGAGGGCCAGCTGGACCAGCACCGAGCCGACCCCGCCGTTGGCGCCGTGGACGAGCACGGTGTGCCCGGCCCGCACCCGCGCCTTGCGGTGCAGCATCTGCCAGGCCGTGATCCCGTTCACGACGGCCGTCTCGGCCTCGGCCGCGCCGACCCCGTCCGGCACCTCCACCAGGTCGGCCGCGTCCAGCAGGACGTGGCTGGCCCAGCCGCCGGTCTTGGTCAGCGCGGCCACCCGGCGGCCGACCAGGCCGGGCGGGACGTCCTCGGCGGCGGCCCGGACCGTGCCCACCAGGTCGTAGCCGGGCACGAACGGGAACGGCGGCTGGTCGTAGTACCGCCCCCGGCGCATCTGCTGCTCGGCGAAGGAGACCCCGGTGGCCTCCATCGCGACCAGCACCTGGCCCGGCCCCGGCCGCGGGACGGCCCGGCGGTGCAGTTCCAGGCCCTCCGGCTCCACCGTGCCCGGCAGGACCACCTCGACGAGTTCCTCGGTGACCGGCATCTCGTTCCACCTCGCTGCTGATGACTGACTCTGATGACTGGTTCGGGTGACTGACTCTTGCTTACGTTAGAAGGTATAACTCCATCGATCCGGGGCCGTCAAGTGGGTCTGCCGATAGTGATAGGGTCTAACCAGTAGGCGGCTCGCCGCCCGAGCGGAAGGAGCGGACCCCATGGCCCAGGCCGCACGAACCCCTCGCGAGCGCTACCGGGACCAGATCCGGACCGAGGTCAAGGCGCTGGCCCGCGAGCAGATCGCCACCGCGGGCGCCTCCGCGCTCTCGCTCAACGCCATCGCCAAGCAGATGGGCATGAGCGGCCCCGCGCTGTACCGGTACTTCGCCGGCCGCGACGAGCTGATCACCGAGCTGATCTCGGACGCCTACCGCAGCCTCGCCGACGCCTTCCGGGCCGCCGCGGCGGACGGCGCCGACCTGCCCCGGCTGGCCCGCACCCTGCGGAGCTGGGCCCTGGACGACCCCCAGCGCTACTTCCTGATCTACGGCACCCCTGTGCCCGGCTACCAGGCCCCGCCGGACACCACGGCCATTGCGGCGGAGATCATGTCGGTGCTGCTCGACACCTGCGCCCGGCAGCCCGCCCGGCCCGGACCCGGCACCGCGTCCCCGCTCGACCCGCACCTCGCCCGGCACCGGGACTGGGCCGGCGACCACCCCGCCGAACCTGCGGTGCTGCGACTGGCCCTGCTCGCCTGGACCCGGCTCCACGGGGTGCTGTCGCTCGAACTCGCCGGCCAGTTCACCGGGATGGGGTTCGACCCCGAAGTGCTGTTCGAGGCCGAGCTGGCCGAGCTGGCCGGACTCGCCGCCCCCCTGGACCGGTGACGCCGCCGGGCCGTGGCGAACCACCGCGGCCCGGCGGCCCGTACTCCTGGACGCGGGGGCCTGCCCCGCACCCGGTCCGGCGGACCGCGGGGACCTCAGGAGGACACCGATGCTTCGGATGGACGGCCCGTGGCGGATCACCGTCGTCAGCAAGGACGCGGACTACGAGCAGCGGGTGGTGGTGCGGACCCCGTACGGCACGGTGGTCCTGCCGGGCCGCGCCGGTGAGTCCCTCGACGTCCGGGAGGACGCCTGGGAGCTGGGCCTGGAGCACCTCCACCCGGGGATCGGCTGGCGGCCCGACGTCAGGGTGGTGCCGGACCCGCCGACCGGCCGGGGCGCCGGGCGCAGCCGGCTCGTCCGGGCCAAGGACCGCCACTGGCCGCAGCATCCGCACGACGACAGCCTGCGCAACCTGGTGATCCGCCTCGACGCGCTGGGCGCCGAGGCGCCCCGGCGCGCGGCCGGACCGGCCCCGGTCCCGGCCGCCACCCCCACCGCCCGCACCAGCTCGGACCCGGACCTCGGCCGCGCTGCCGCGCCCGCCGTCCGGACGGCGGCCGCCACGGCCCGCCCGGCGGCGCGGCCCGCACCCGGCCCGGCCGCGCAGTCGTCCTGGGGCGCCCGGCCGTAGGCCCGCCGCGCGGGCCGGGCCCGGCGCCCGGGCGGACGGGCCCGGGTGCCGGAGGTCCCGCCGGCGGGGTTCACTTGTCGATGCGGTAGCTCTCGCCGTAGACCTTCCACACCAGCGGCGGCTGGAGGTCGAGGTTGCCCGCCTTGAGGAAGACCAGCTGCTCGGTGTCGACCCGGCCGGTGTCGTCGTGCGCCGCCTCGGTCTTCATGGCAGCCCGGCGTGCGTCCAGGAAGGCCGACAGGTAGGCCTTCTCGTCGCCGCCCTGGGCGGGCGTCTTCGCCTTCTTCATCGCGGTTGCGCGGATCCCGCCGAAGCTGACCGGCTCGTTGCCCGGACCGTGCATCACGATGGCGTCGTAGTAGATGAACTGCCCCAGGGCGCGCAGCCCGTCGCTCTGCGCCTGCATCACGGCGGGCCCGAAGTACACCCGGTCGCGCTCGTCCTCCTGGGCCTTCTGGAAGAGCGGGTCGCCGGACGCCTTCTTCCAGTCGCCGGCGAAGTCGGGGTCGAGGCCGGAGTGCGACGACGAGCCGTCCAGCTTGCTCAGCGCGGGAAGGTATTTGGCGAGGGCGTTGCCCGGGTTGAGCTGCTGGTAGTGCTTGATCATGTCGTACATGTCGCCGGTGCCGGAGCAGAAGCCGATGATGCCGCCGGTGTAGCCGCGGCCGTCCTTGATGTCCTCCAGGTACGGCACCTGGGCCTTCCAGTTCAGCGAGGAGTTCTCGGCGCTGGACACCAGCTCCTGGGCGATCTCCTTCAGCCGCGGGTCGTTCAGGCCGCTGCCCGGCGCGCCCGAACCGTCCGTGGCGCCGGTCGTGGCGCCGGGCTGGGTCGTCCGGTGGGGCTTCGCGATGGCCGCGGCGGCGGGGATGGTGCTGATCAGGACCACGGCGAGGGCCACCCGCAAGGTGGCAGGCCGGGTTGAACGGGCGTGCTTCGACCGCATAGTGGCTCCATGGTTGTCATCGCCGCTGCTTCCTCGGGCATGCCGTGGGCATCCCCGCTACGGGGAACGGGCGGCGGCCGGAGCCGGGTTCAGCCCCCGCGGCCGTGGGGCGGACGCGGCCGTGCCCGCCCCCCCGGGGACGGGCGGGGCGGGCACGGCGGCCGGCGGCCGGAGGGGTCTGCTTACCTGACGGACCGGCAACTCGTGCTTCACGCAGGCGCGATGGCCAGGACGGCGGCCGGAGCGGGGTCAGCGGACCACGTCGAGGACCTGCTTCTGAAGGCCGTTGGAGTAGACCTCGTGCTCGACCAGCGACAGCTTCTGGGTGTCCTTGTCGGTGGTGCTGAACAGGCGCTTGCCGGCGCCGAGCAGCAACGGGAAGACCAGCAGGTGGTAGCGGTCGATCAGGCCGGCGTCGGAGAGGCCGTGGTTCAGGGTGGCGCTGCCGTGGACGATGATCGGCCCGCCCTCGGTCCGCTTGAGCTCGGCGACCTCGTCGAGCGAGCGCAGGATCGTGGTCTCGCCCCAGTTCCCGGCCAGCCGGTCGTCGGTCAGGGTGGTGGAGACGACGTACTTCGGCAGCGTCCGGTAGCGGGCGAACTCCGGCATGTCCGGCCACACGGGGCTGAACGCCTCGTAGCTGGTCCGGCCGAGCAGGAGGGCGGTGGACTCCTCCTGCTCGCGCCCCTTGATCTCGAAGGCCTCGGGGACGAACTCGACCTCCTTGAAGGTCCAGCCGGCGTTGCGGTAGCCGGGCTCGCCGCCCGGCGCCTCGACGACGCCGTCGAGGGAGATGAAGGCGGTGCTGATGAGAGTGCGCATCGGTGGTTCCTCGGTGTCTCGTGGGTGCGGGTCGGACGGCGGAGGCGGGCCGGGGGAGGGGTTCAGGTGAGCAGGGCGGTCAGCCACCGCTGCCAGGCGTCCTCGGCGCCCTCGGTGGCGGCGCCGAACAGGTGGTGGAACATCAGCGCGATGCCGGGTCCCTGGTGGAAGGTGTAGATCCCGTCGGCGGTGCGGACCTCGAAGCGCTCGTCGTCCGCCCGGACCACCTCGCCGTCCAGCGGCACCGGCGCGTCCGGACCGCCCCGGGCCGGCGCCCCGACGGCCACCGGGACGGGGATCGACAGCCCGCGGGCGAGCGCCGCCCGGATCTCCTGCGGCGCCAGCGCGGTCGGCGCGGCGGCGAAGACCGGGACGGCGGTGCGTCCGGGGAAGTGCGTCAGGTACGCGTGCAGGGTGCCCAGGTGGAACGGCCAGCCGCGGCGCAGCGCGTCGTACTCGTCCTGCCAGTCGTCGCCGAGCATGCCGCTGTGGACGACGCGCAGGACGGTACTGCCGCCCTCGCGCCCTTCGATGAGGTACTCGAAGGCCATGAACCGGCCGTCCTCGGCGGTGGGCGTGCGGGTGGCGAACCGCTTGGCCGGTTCGTAGGCGGTGATCAGCGCCTCCGCCCGGCGGCCGCCGGTCTCCATGGCGGCGGTCCCGCCCTCGCGCGGCTCCACCTGGTTGCGACCCATGAACCAGGAGTCGATCCCCGGCCCGGTGGCGATGGCCTCCCAGACCTGCTCGGGGCTCGCGGGCAGGCTCGTCTCCAGCCCGATTTCGAACGGGTGGGTCATCCTCGGTTCTCCTCTTCCGGCCCGTCCTGGGCGGCGGGGGTACGGGTGGGCGGCGGGGGCCCGTCGTCCCGGGCCCGGCCGGTCGGGCTCCCCCCGGCGGCCGCGGTGGTGCCGGGGACGGTGGTGCCGGGGACGGCGGCGGTGGGGACCTGGTGCAGCCCGACCACCACCCGGTGGCGGCGGCCGCCGGGGGCGGACTCGTCGTGGTAGCGGCCGATCAGGTCCGCCACGGCCTGGGCCAGCTCCTCGGAGAACGCCGCCCGGTCGGCCGCGGAGGCGAACCGCACCTGGGCGTCGATCCCGAACGAGGCGACCCGCCGGCCGGCCCGGGCGCCGCCGGTCAGCAGCCCCCCGACCTCCTGGACCAGCCGGGCGCCCAGGGCCAGCAGCCAGCGGGCCGACAGCTGGTCGGGGGAGCGGGCCGGGTCCGGGCTGACCGCGCCCAGCGCGGCCGGCGAGATCACGTACGAGGCGGCGGTGGCGCGGTACACCCGTTCGGTGACGTTGCCCCGGCGCCGCTCCTCGGCGAGCTCGACCAGCCCGTGCCGCTCCAGCTCCTTCAGGTGGTAGTTGACCTTCTGCCGGGGCAGTCCCAGGCGGCCGGCCAGCATGGCGGCCGAGCCGGGCTCGGCCAGGGCGGCGAGGATCCGGGACCGTATCGGGTCCAGGGAGGCCTCGGCCGCGGCGGGTTCCTCGATCACTGCGACATCAAGCACCTCTTCAGGGTGCGACCGACAAGAAAAATTGTCAAGACAGGGAAAACCGTCGGCGGATCGGTGCCGACTGAACCGAAGCGTCCGCTCGATGCGTCTCCTGTCCTGAGGACGCCCGGCCACAGGCGCTCGCCGTGCGAACGGCGGCCCGCCGGGTGAGCACCGATGGGAGAGGCAGCTGATGTCCGTACAGTCGATCACCCGACGGCCGTCGATGGAGGCGGCCGCCTGCCGCCACGTGGACCCGGAGATCTTCTTCGGGGTCCGCGCCGAGAACGCCGCGTCCCGCACCCGCGCCGCCAAACTGGTCTGCGGCGGCTGCCTGGTCCGGGAGCCCTGCCTGACCCGGGCGATGGAGCACGAGGAGAGCGACGGAGTCTGGGGCGGCCTCACCCCCGCCGAGCGCCGCAGGTTCAGTGGGCAGATCCACGACCTGCTGGCCCTGGGGGAGGGGCTGGCCCGCTGGGGCGACCTCGAGCTGATGGAGCTCGGCCGGACCGACCGCCGGGCCCGCCCCGGAGTGGTGCTGCTGCTCGCCGACCGGGGCTGGACCGACCTGCAGATGGGGGCGGCGATGCGGATCGAGCCGGCGACCGTCCGGGACGCCCTGGCCACGGCCGAGCAGGTCGTCGGACACTGCCGGTCGGCCGGGCTCGACGCACCGACCTGGGCCCGGTTCATCCTGCCGTCCCGGACCTGCTGACCGCCGCCCCCGGCGGTCTGCGGGACGGCGGGTCGGCAGGTCTGCGGGACGGTGGGACGGTGGGTCGGCAGGTCTGCGACCGGCCGGAGGCGGCAGGGGCGGGCTGTGCCCGGGCCGGTGGTCAGTACACCTACGGCACCGGGAGGTCCATGCCCAGGGCCAGCCGGAAGCGCTCCGGGCGGTCCACCGCCGTACGGTCGGCAGGCGCCACCCTGTCACGGCGTTCCAGCCAGCCGTTCAGCCGCTCCAGCGCACTGCGGTCGCGGTCGCCGGAGTCCGCGGCGGCGGTCTGCGCGGCCTCGCGCAGCAGGACCCGGGACGGCCGCCCGGCGTCGTCCCCCGGCAGCACGTCGAGGACGACGAACCGGCTCCCCGGCGCGAACACCACCTGGGCGGGTTCCCCGTCCGCCCCGAACGCGGCCGTCCGCCGCCCGGTGGACGACCACACCGCGAACTCCACCGCGGTGCCCAGCCCCGCCGACGGTGACGTCAGCCCGGCCGCCGGCGCGGGTTCGACCAGGTGCACGCCGACCCGGTAGGCGGCCAGCGCCTCCGGCGACAGTTCGGCGCCCAGCAGGACCGCACCGTGGTGGCTGGGCAGCCGGCGCAGTCCCGACCCCAGACAGGCCAGGAACGGGGCCAGCCGGCCGGGCACCCCGCAGCGGGCCGCTCCGATCAGCTCGGCGCGGCTCGCCGGGACGTCCCCGGCCTGGTGGTGCAGCAGCACGGCGACCAGATCGGGCTTGATGTCGTCCCTGCTGTTCGACCGCAGCCCCGGCAGCCGGGTCGCGGCCTGCTCGACCCGCCCGGCGCAGCGCGTGTAGTGCTCGCCGAGCAGCAGCCGGACGGCGTCCCGCTCTGCGGGGCTGCTGACGGCGGCGGTGTGAGTGGCGGTGTGGGCGGCACTGAGCGCCCCGAGATCCTGCGGACCGAACAGCCGCCCGGCGGCGGGTTCCGGTGCGGGCTGCGGTGCGGGTTGCGGTCCGGGCTGCGGCGTGGGCTCGGGTGCGGCCGCGGGCTCAGGTTCGGCCCCGGCTTCGGGCTCGGGTGCGGCGGTGGGCGCGGGGGCCGGCGCCGGGTCGGCGGCCGCCGCGGCGGGCCCGGTACCGAGCGGGTCGGCGGCGGTGGTCGTGGTCACCGGGTGCGGCCCGGTGACCGGGTACGGGCCCGGCCCGCCGCCGAGCCCGAGCGGGTCGGTGGCGGTCGACGGGTGCCGGGGTGGCGGGAGGGCCGGACCGCCCGGACCCGGGAACGGGCCGGTGGCGGCACCCACGGAGGCGCCGGCGGTGGCGCCGCTGGAGGTACCTGTGGCGGCCACGCCGTCCGGCCCGGTGACCGGGTACGCGCTCGCCCCAGCGCCGAGCCGATCCGGCCAGAGCAGATCCGGCCCGAGCGGGTCCGGGCCGAGCGGGTCCGGGCCGAGCGGGTCCGGGCCGAGCCCGAGCGGGTCGGCGGCGGTGGACGGGTGGCGGGGTGGCGGGAGGGCCGGACTGCCCGGACCCGGGAACGGGCCGGGGCCTGAGCCCAGGGCGTGGCGGTCCGCGGCGCCCCCGCCGAGTGCCGGGTGCGGTGCGGGGTACGGGACCGCGGACGGCCCCGGCGCCGGGGCGACCGCCGGGACGGGTGCGGGGCCCGGCGCGAGGGCGAGCGGGACCGGCGAGCCGATCGGGCCGAGCCACTCCAGGTCGTGCATCCGGGCCACGAACCGCCCGACCGACTCGGACGCCGCGTCGACCAGCCCGTGCAGCAGCAGGCCGAAGCCGCGCGGCCCCGGCGGCGGGCAGCGGTCCAGCAGGTTGCCGAGCTCCTCCCAGACGTCCTGGGTGATCAGCCGCGACTGCTCGCCGACGATCAGCAGCGGCCGTCCCGGGTCAGGCCGCAGGAAGCGCGGCGCCCAGGCGTACGGCGGGTCGGGCCGCAGCCAGAGCCCGGCCGGGACGGCCTCCAGCGCCCAGTACGGGAAGGCCTGGAACATCCCCGGCCCGGCCGGGGTCCAGCGGGCGCCGCCGTCGCGCCAGGCCGAGGTGACGATGCGGTGCCGGTCGGTGGAGGTCAGCCGGATCAGGTACGGCTCCCAGGTGGCGGCGCCGCCGCGGTCGAGCACCCGGGTGGTGTAGCCGACCCGGCCGGCCACCGGCAGGCCGATCGCGGCGTGCACCGGCCGGCCGAGCCGCTCGGCCGCCGTACCGGCCAGCACGGTGAGCGTCTCGGGATCCGCCCACGGTGCGCTGACCAGCAGCTGGGCGCCGCCGAGCGGGAGGGCGAGGACGGCGTCGGCGAAGTCGCCCGGGTCGAAGGCCGGCTGCTGCGGGGTGCCGACCAGCAGGACCACCGTGCCCGGCGGCGCGCAGATCTCCCCGACGGCCGGCAGCGGCCCCGGCGGGGGAGCGGTCACGTGGTTCAGCCAGTACCCGGCGGCGAGCCGGGTCACCGTGACCGCCGCCGGGAGCAGCGGCCGGGCGGAGGCCGGTGCGGGCAGGTTCTCCCGGGCCTCGCCCGGGGTGGTCCCGGTGACCGTCTCGCGCAGCCGGTGCGGCTTGCCGCCCGGCCGGCAGATCCACCAGGACGCGGGCTGGGTCAGACCGGGCGGCGCCGACACCTTCAGCGTGCCGTCCGGCTGGATGGCGACCAGGCCGTCGGGTGCGATCACCGACACCCCGGCCTTCGCGGCGACCAGTTCGGACGGCCGCCGGCCGGAAGGGGCCGCCGCGGCCAGCCCGGACGCCGCGAGGATCAGCGTGGAGGCGCCGCGGGCCCGGGCGATGTCGCCGAGCTCGCCCATCCGGTCGCGCAGCACGGGCGCGGCGTCCGGTGCGGCGGCCACCACGATGACCGAGTCCGGGACGGGCTGCAGGCTGCCGACCGCGACGGCCAGTTCGTCGTCGCCGACCGAGTCGGGGGCGATCACGAAGTGCGGGCCGAGCGGGCGCAGCCCCGAGCGGGGTGCCGGGGGCACCGGCCGGGTGACGGCCGGGACCGGCTCCGGGCCGGCCGGCCGGCGGCCGAACCGCCACCGCGGCGCCGGGCCGTCCGCCGCCGGGCCGTCCGCGGAACCGGCCGCCGGCAGCGCGGCCGGCCTGCTCACCGGGCGCCCCGGATCACCCGGCGGGCCGCCTGCCCGCCGGTCCGTCGCGGCTCCTGGTCGGCCATGCGGTACGTCTCCCCTGCTCGCCGGTCAGGGCCCGCACTCGCGGCGCGGCCCTGCCCAGGTATACGCGGCCGGTGCCGCGCACGGTTCACCCGCCGGGGCCGTCCTCGGCGGGCGCCGCGACCAGGCCGGTCTGCAGCTGCACCGTACGTCGCCGGGTGATGTGCAGGGCGCGGCCCGGCGGCAGCTGACGCGGCTTGACGCTGCCGAACAGGGTGCCCTCGCTGGGCGGGCAGGACAGCAGCACCGCCGGGGTGTTGACGTCCACCAGCCGGCGCAGCAGCGGATCGGTCATGGCCCGGCCGATGCCGTTGGCGCTGCGCGCCACGATCAGGTGCAGGCCGAGCTCGGCCCCCTGGGCGAGGTGGTCGAGCAGCGGGGCGAACGGGTGGGCGCCGGGCGGTGCGGAGATCAGGTCGTAGTCGTCGACGATCACGAACAGCTCCGGGCCGGTCCACCAGTCGCGCAGCTTGAGCCGGGCCGGGGAGATCTCCTCGCTGGGCACCCGCCCCTCCATCGCGCGCGCCGCGCCCTGGACGATCTGCTTGAGCACGTCCACCGCCACCGCGTAGCCGAGCCGGTACTCCTCCGGCACCAGCTCGTACAGGCCGCGGCGGAAGTCGACCAGCATGATCCGGGCCTCGTTGGGCGCGTACGCCGAGGTGATCCCGGAGACCAGCAGCCGCAGCAGGTTGGTCTTGCCGGACTCGCTGTCGCCGACCACCAGCAGGTGCGGGGACTCCTCGAAGTCGTGCCACAGCGGCGAGATCTCCCGGTCCTCCAGACCGAGGGCGACCCGCAGCCTGCCGTGCGGTGCGGGCAGCGAGGCGGCCGGGAGTTCCAGCGGCAGCATCCGGACGGCGGGCGCCCGGGGGCCGGTCCAGTGGTCGCCGACCGCGTCGACCAGGTCGGCGACGCCCTCGGCGAGGTCGTCGCTGCCGCCGCAGCCGTCCATCCGCGGCAGGGCGGTGAGGAAGTGCAGCTGCTCGTCGGTGATGCCGCGGCCGGGGGTGCGCGGCACGGTGGCGGCGGCCCGCATGTTGACGGTGGAGTCCACCGGGTCGCCGAGCCGCAGCTCGAAGCGGGTGCCGAGCTGGTCCCGCAGCGCGCCGGTGATCTCGCCCCAGCGGGCGGCCGTCACCACCAGGTGGACGCCGTAGTTGAGGCCGCGTCCGGCGATCAGGCTGATCACCGGGACGAGGTCGGCGAACTCCTGGCGCAGGGTGTTCCAGCCGTCGACGACCAGGAAGACGTCACCGTGCTGCTCGTCGGCGAGCGCCTGGTCGCCCGCCGCCCTGCGCTGACGGAACGAGGCGGCCGAGTCGATGCCCAGCCGGGCGAAGCTCTGCTCCCGGCGGGCGATGATGCCGTTGATCTCCGCCAGGGTGCGGCCCACCCGCTCCGGGTCGTGCCGGCCGGTCACCCCGCCCAGGTGCGGCAGGTCGCGCAGCGCCGACAGCGTGCCGCCGCCGAAGTCCAGGCAGTAGAACTGCACCTCGCGCGGGCTGTGGGTGAGCGCGAGCCCGCAGATGAGCGTGCGCACCAGGTTGGACTTGCCGCTCTGCGGCCCGCCCGCGATGCCGATGTGCCCGCCCGCGCCGGACAGGTCCGCCGTCAGCAGGTCGCGCATCTGCTGGAACGGCCGGTCGATCACCCCGACCGGAACCGACAGCCCGCCCCGCCCGGCCCACCCGTCGGTGGTCAGCCCGTACGCCGGGTGCGGGGCCAGCGGCGGCAGCAGCTCGTCCAGGGTGGGCGGCACGTCCAGCGGCGGCAGCCACACCCGGTAGGCCGGCGGGCCCGCGTCGAGCATCCGCTCGGCCGCCAGGTCCAGCAGCGTGTGGGTGGGCTCCTCCTCGGGCTCCTCCTCCTGGACCACCACCGGGGGCTGCCGGGGCGCCACGTACCCGGTGCCGTACGGCACGATCTGCCCCGCCACCACCGCCTGTTCGGCGGGGGAGGACCGCTTGTGGCGGTAGGGGCCGGACACGTACGCGGCCTTGAACCGGGTCAGGGTGGCGATGTCGCTGCGCAGGATGCCGTTGCCGGGCTGCGAGGGCAGCTGGTAGGCGTCCGGGACGCCCAGCACGCCGCGGCTCTCCATCGCGGAGAAGGTCCGCAGGCCGATCCGGTACGACAGATGGGACTCCAGGGCGTGCATCCGGCCCTCGTCGAGGCGCTGCGAGGCGAGCAGCAGATGGACGCCCAGCGACCGGCCGAGCCGGCCGATCATGATGAACAGCTCCATGAAGTCGCGGTGCGCGGCGAGCAGTTCGGAGAACTCGTCGACCACCACGAAGAGCGTCGGCATCGGGTCCAGCTGGGTGCCGGCGGCCCGGGCGCTCTCGTAGTCCAGCAGCGAGGTGTAGTTGCCCGCCGAACGCAGCAGCTCCTGGCGGCGCATCATCTCGCCGTGCAGCGCGTCCCGCATCCGGTCCACCAGCGAGGCCTCGTCGGCCAGGTTGGTGATCACCGCCGAGGTGTGCGGCAGCTGGTCGAGGCCGAGGAAGGTCGCACCGCCCTTGAAGTCGACCAGCACGAAGTTCAGCGTCTCGGATGAGTGGGTGAGCGCCATCGCCAGCACCAGGGTGCGCAGCAGCTCCGACTTGCCGGAGCCGGTCGCGCCGATCAGCATCCCGTGCGGACCCATCCCGCCCTGCGCCGACTCCTTGATGTCCAGGTCCACCGGCAGCCCGTCCGCGCCCAGGCCCAGCGGCACCCGCAGGCGCTGCTCACGGGGGCGCTCGGCCCAGGCCTGCCGCACGTCGTGCCGGTACAGGTCCTTGATGCCGAGCAGCGCGGTCAGGTCGAAGTCGCCCGCCAGCGGCTCCGCCGCGTCCACCGAGTCCCCGAGCCGGTACGGCGACATCAGCGTCGCGAAGCGCCGTGCCGCGGGCCGCCCCAGTGCGTCCGGGCGGCCGAGCGCGGTGACGCTGTCACGGCGGTTGCGGTCCGAGCCGACCAGCTCCAGCGCGCCGTCCGAGATCCGCAGCCGCAGCCGGTACTTGGACTGCTTCCACTCCAGCGCGTCACCGACGTCCAGCACGGTCGCGTTGCGGTAGCCCGCCAGCGCGGTACGGCCGGTGGCGGGCAGCTGCACCCCGTCCACCACCACCACCGTGTACGGCTCGTCCCGGCCCGGCTGCGCCTCCGGCTCCCACGGCGGCCGGGCGGCGAACTCCTGGCCGAGCAACTGCTCCAGCTCGACCACGGACCCCGCCACCAGCCGCAGCGGGCCCGCGCCGTCGGTGTCGTCCGGGTGCAGGGCGTGCGGCAGCCACTTCAGCCACTCCCACTCAGCCTGCCGCTCCGGGCTCGCCACCACGCCGATCCGCAGCTCGTCCGGCGCGTGGAAGAACGCCAGCTGCGCCACCATCGCCCGGGCCAGCGCCCGCGCCGGGCCGTCGTCCTCACCGCTGTGCAGCAGCACGTGGGCGTAGCCGCGCACGTGCACCGCGATCGGCTGCCCGGGCAGCGTGCCGTACGCGTGGATGAACCGCCGCAGCGCGTGCGCGCACAGCGGCTCCAGGTCCTCGACCGGCTTGGTCGCCAGCGGCGCCAGCTTCACCGCGAGGCGCTGCGCCCCGACCGCGATCCGGACGTCGCCGAAGTCGGGGTGCGAGGCCCGGCGCTCCCACAGCCGGGAGGTGCGCACCAGCGAGCCGAGCGCGCCCGGCTCCGGGTGCCGCCAGGCCAGCGCCTCCTGCTGCTTGACGGTGTGCCGCCGGACCTGGCGGCGCATCTGCGACAGGTAGCGCAGGTAGTCCCGCCGCTCGGCGCGCAGCTGCCGCTTGCGGTCACTGGCGCCACGGATCAGCTGCACCACCAGCATGCCGACCGCGGACAGGCCCATCATGCCCATCGCCACGTACGTCAGCGGGCCACCGCCGCCGCCCTGCGGGTGGATGAAGATGAACAGCATCGAGAACGAGCTGAGCGCCATCGGCGCCATCATCAGCATGTTGGACAGCCCGCTCTGCGACTCCGGCAGACCGGGCGGCTCCTGGAGCTGGATGTCCCCGTCGGGCATCTCCGGTCCCGGGCGCCGGGGCGGACGGTCGACCACGACCACGCTCAACGGACCACTCCTCGACTCGACGCGCTCACCGGCGGCCCGGGGCCGCCCCACCCAGGGCACGGCCCGCCGGCCCCGGGCGGTTCACCCCGCAGCTGAACCGCCACCGCACCACCGGACGTAGCTCCGGTCGGAGGGCCCCGCGACCCGGGCCGGACGGAGGGTGGAACAGGCGTGAGCAGTGGAGCCGTGGCCGGCCTGTGCAGGCTGAGATTCCGGGCGCCCGGCGCGGCCTTCGAACTGGCGGTGCCCAGTGACGTGGTGCTGGCAGACCTGCTGCCCGGCGTGCTCGGCCACGCCGGCGCCGAGGTCGAGGAGTCCGGCATCGAACACGCCGGCTGGGTGCTGCAACGCCTCGGCGGGGACCCCCTCGACGAGGAACGCACCCTGGAGGCGCTCGGCCTGCGCGACGGCGAGGAACTCTTCCTGCGCCCCCGGGTCGCCGCCCTGCCGCCGGTGCACTTCGACGACCTGGTCGACGGCGTCCGCAGCGGCATGCTGGCCCGCGGCGACTCCTGGCGCCCGGTGATGACCCACCACCTCGCCCTGGCGATGGCCCTGGTGGCACTGGCCGGCGGGATCGTGCTGCTGGCGCTGCCCGGACCCGCCCAGATGCGCTGCGCCGCGGCCGCGGTCGCCGCCGTCCTGCTGCTGTTCGCCGCCGGGGGCGCCGCCCGCTCGGTCGGCGACGCCGCCGCCGGGACGGCGTTCGGCGCGGCCGGCGCCGGGTACGCGGTCGCCGCCGCCGTCCTGCTGCCCGGGATCACCGGCGCCGCCCGGCTGCTGGCCGGCGGCTCGGCCGCGGCCGGCGCGGTGGTGCTGGCGCTCGCGGTGGTAGGCCGCTCGATGCCGTTCTTCCTGGCGCTGCTGGCGCTGGCGGTGCTCGCCGGCGGCGCCGGCGCGATGGCGCTGTTCGACGTGCAGCCGCAGCACTCGGCGGCGGTCCTGGCCGCCGTCGCGGTGCTGTTCGGCGCGTTCGTCCCCGGCATCTCGTTCAAGCTGGCCGGGCTGAGACTGCCGGCCCTGCCGCGCAACGCGGAGGAACTGCAGGAGGACATCGAGCCGTTCCCGGCCGAGGACGTGCTGGCCCGCAGCGCCGTCGCCGACGGCTACCTGACCGCCTTCCTGATCGCGATCGGCCTGGCCTGCTCGGCCTGCCTGACCCTGATCGCCGGCGGCGCCGGCTGGGGCCTGCCCGCGATGGCCGCCGACCTGTCGGTGCTGCTCCTGCTGCACGCCCGCGAGATCGGCAGCCTCTGGCAGCGCCTGGGCGTGATGCTGCCCGGCCTGTACGGGCTGGTGCTGCTGACCGGCGGGCTCGGCCTGCACGGCAGCTGGGAGGGCCGCCTGGTGCTGACCGGTGCCCTGCTCGGCGTCGCGGCGCTGCTGGCGGTCGTCGCCTGGACCGTACCGGGCCGCCGCCTGCTGCCGTACTGGGGACGCGCCGCCGACCTGCTGCACTCGCTGGCCGCGCTCGCGCTGCTGCCGCTCGCCCTCCAGGTGCTCGGCTTCTACCAGGTGCTGCGGGCCGTGGCCGGCTGACCCGGGCCGGGGGCCGGGACCGGCCCCCGGCCCGCGGCGCCGCGCACGTCCTCGCCCATGTCGTCGAAGGAGAACCACCGATGCAGTCCAGGCGCGACCAGGTACAGGCCCATCTGTTCGTGATGGGCCGGGTCTCGTCCGGGATGCTGCGCGGCGAACCGGACGCCCCCGACTCCCCGATCGCCCGCACCACCCGCGGCGCGGTGATCGGCCTCGCCCTCGCCATGCTGATCGGCCTGGTGGTCGGGGTGTACGGCCTGATCGTGCCGGGCGGCGCGACCGGCTGGCAGAAACCCGGCACGCTGGTGGTGGTCAAGGAGACCGGCGCCCGCTACCTGTACGCGGGCGGCGCGCTGCACCCGGTGCTCAACCAGTCCAGCGCCAAGCTGCTGGCGGGCGACCAGCTGACCCTCCAGCAGGTCAGCGTGAAGTCGCTGGACGGCGCGCAGCGCGGCGCCGCGGTCGGCATCGTCGGCGCCCCCGACGGCCTGCCCGCCGCCGAGGACCTGCGCACCGCGGACTGGCTGTCCTGCGTGGTGCCCGCCGCGCCCGGCGGGCCGCCGCAGCTGTCGCTGTCGATCGGCCTGCACACCCCGGGCCGCCGGCCCACCGACGCCCAGGGCCAGCTGGTCGCCGCCCCCGACGGCACGCCGTACCTGCTGTGGCGCGGCCGGCGGCTGCGGGTCGACGGCGGCAGCGGCGCGCTGCGCGCCCTCGGGTACGCGGCCGCCACGCCGTACCCCGTCACCACCGGCTTCCTGAACGGCTTCCCGGCCGGGCCCGACCTGGCGGCGCCCGAGATCCGCCGACGCGGCGCCACCGGTCCGGTGCTGGCCGGGAAACCGACCCGGATCGGACAGCTGTTCGCCGGATCGGGCGAGGACCGCTACGTGCTCACCGAGGACGGGCTGGCGCCGCTCGGCGCCACCCTGCTGGCGCTGGTCCAGGGCGACCCGCGGACCCAGCAGGACGCCTACGGCGGCGCGGCGGTCGCACTCGGCCAGGTCGGCCCCGCCGACCTCGCCGACCACGCCGCCCCCGCCGCGGCCGCCGCCCCCTGGTCCCCGGCCGGCCTGCCCGCGTCACCACCGCAGCCGGTACCGGCCGCGCCGGGCCAGGCGGTCTGCGCCGAACTCCGCCCGGCGGACGGCACCCCCGCCGTCGCGCTGGTGCTGACGGACGCCGCCGCGGTCACCGGACAGCCCCCGGCCGCCCAGCCCGGGATCGCCCGGCCCTGCGCCGGCGCCGACCGGATCGCGGTGCGGCCCGGCGGCGGCGCACTGGTCCGCGCCGTCACCGGCAGCGGCTTCGGCAGCACGCTCTACCTGGTCACCGACGCGGGCGTGAAGTACCCGCTGCCCTCCGCGGCGGCCGCCAAACAGCTCGGCTACGAGAAGGCCGGCCCGCAGGCGGTTCCCGGGACCCTGCTGGCGCTGCTGCCCACCGGCCCGAGCCTGGACCCGGCGCTGCTCGCCGCCGGCGGAGTGGTCACCGAACCGGCCGCCGCCGACCCCTGCACGGGCTGAACCACCCGCCGGGCCGCGGCCGTTCCCCATGGCGGGCCGGGGGCTCCCGGCCGGGGACGAAGGCGGCGGCGGCTGGTGCCGCCGCCCCACTCAGGAGGGACGGCTGATGGCCGGCGACACGATCCTCAACGATCCGGCGGTGGTCAGGCAGGTACTGACCGTCGTCGAGCAGCAGGAACAGAACATGGTGGAGACCCGCAACCAGGTCCACGCCATCGTGGAAGAGGTCTCCATCCACTTCCGGGCGGCGTCCAGCGAGGCCTTCCAGCGGAACATGGAGGACTGGGAGTCCCGCTACCGCCAGGTCCAGGAGCGGTACGGCGTCTTCCACCAGGCGCTGCTCGACGCCCAGAACACGATGGACCGCACCGGCGAGGACGCGGTGGTCGTCGCCAACTCGCTGGTCGGCGACCACAGCGACCGGATCTACCACGGTCTGCAGTGACCGCGCGCCCGGCGCACGGCGCCGGCGGGCCCCCGGGGGCCGAACACCCGCTCACCACAAGGAAGGCACCGAACCATGGCTACCGAAGGCCTTGAGCTCCACCACGGCCGGATCGACGAAGCGACGGCGATGCTGAAGGACATGGGCCACCGGATGGAGGAGGCGATGGAGCAGACCAGCGCCTTCCTCCTGCAGGGGCTCGGCCACGAGCTCAAGGGCACGCTCGCCGACGGCGCGCTCTCCTTCGCCACCGAACTGGACAACGCCGACAAGGCGATGAAGGGCGACATCGACCGGGCCGCCGCGGCCCTGGAGCTGATGCACGGTCTCCTGCGGGACGCCGACGTCAGCACCGGCCGCGGGATGGCCAACCAGTAGACGGGGTGAGCGTCGGTGTCGGACACCCCCCAGGATGACTCCAGCACCCTCAAGGTGACGGACGGATTCCTCCGCGACTTCGCGCACGACAAGCTGCAGCCCTTCCTGGAGGCGCTGCGCAGCGACCCGGCCCGAAAGGCGCTGCAGCGGTTCCAGCAGGCGTCGCCGAACGCCGTGCACGGCCCGGGCGAGTACTCGCTGCTGCTGACCGGCAGCGGCTCGGTGCTCAGCAACGTCGCCGCGCTGCAGAAGGCGTTCACCGCCTACAGCGGCTCCATCGAGACGCAGTTCACCACCATCGAAGGGCAGCTGAACAAGCTGATCGCCGACCTGGAGCACGCCCAGGTGCTGCTCCAGAACGGCGAGGACGAGGCGCTCAAGGCCTCCCAGCTGATGTGGCTGATCAACGATGTGCTCGGCGGCGGGCCGGTGGCCTCGCACTGACGGCCGCCGCCGTCCGGCACCGCGGGCCGGGCCGCCGCGACAGGGCCCGGCCCGCAGGACCGAACCGAACCGGAGAGAGACCGAGGAGACACGGAATTGGCGACTTGGGAAGACGCGCTGACGGTGTTCGCCAGCTCGTCGCAGACCAGCTTCACCCCGCGCAGCGCCGTCGCCAACTACGACAAGCAGAGCTGGATCGGCGGCCACGGCTCGGCCGTGTACAGCCTGTCGACGGTCAACTCCGGCGAGATGGACAAGAAGTTCGACGTCTGGTTCTCGTTCAACTACTCCGGCGGCGGCACCGCCGGTGACTACGCCCAGGTCTACGGCGCCACCCTGAACTGGCCCCAGTTCACCGCCGAGACGACCGACCTCGGCAAGTTCGTCCGCCAGGGCAGCACCGTGATGAACCCGCTGGCCTGGGGCCACTACGAGAACGACCGGACCAGCATCTGGAGCTTCGACGCCGCGGTGTCCATGCTGAAGGGCATCGAGGCGCTGCTGCAGTTCTGGGTGCCGAAGACCAGGGAGTGGGCGCAGGCCGTGAATGCGCCGGACTCCGACTGGCAGGGCAGCGCGGCCGGCCAGTTCAGGTCGCTGCTGAACTCGCTCGGCACCGAACTGCAGATGTTCGAGGACGACCTGCGCGGCCGAAAGGCCAAGGAAGACCTCGACATCGCCAGGACCGTCCTCGGCGGCTCGGTCATCAAGATGGTCAACACCCAGCAGGACTACTGGAACTCCCGGCTGATCTGGCCGATCAACGCGCTCCACGACGCCATGCTCGCCTCCTTCGAGGGCGCCACCGCCAGCGCCGTCGCCGACGCCGACGGGATCCCGACCTTCAAGGTCAGCACCCCGTGGGGCGACCCCGCCACCGACGGGTTCTGGCAGCACGTCGAGATCAACGCCAAGGACCTCTGGACGCAGAACGTCCAGAAGATCCTGGACCCCGGCGCGACCGAGGCCCTGCGGATCCTGGACGCGGCCTACGGCGACGCGCTGTCCACCCTGAAGAACCTCGCGCCGGTGACGCTGCGCCCGGGACCGCCGTCCGACAAGGACCTCAGCAACAACTCCAGCGGCAACGGCCTCGGCGACGGCTTCAGCAGCCTCAGCAACAACATGAACGACGCGTTCAAGGGGATGGGCGACGGGCTCAAGGACAGCTTCAGCTCGCTGGGCAACAACTTCAGCTCGCTCGGCTCCGGGCTCGGCAGCGGCTTCCAGAACATCGGCAACTCGCTGTCCGGCCTGGGCAACAACCTGACCGGCCCGGGCGGCCTCGGCACCGGCGGCCTCGGTACCGGTGGCCTGGGTACCGGCGGCCTCGGCAACTCGGTGTACGACAAGAACGGCAAGCCGGTCTTCGACTCCGACGGGAACCCGGTCGTGGTGCCGCCGGGCGGCCACATCGACCCGGTCACCCACCAGGTCATCGGTGCCGACGGCAAGCCGCTCCTCGACCGCAACGGCAACCCGATCACCGTCCCCGACGGCGCGAGCACCGACACCCCGGGCCGCTACCTCCAGGTCCCGCCCGGCTCGCACATCGGCGACAACGGCCATGTGATCGGTCCGGACGGCAAGGACGTGCTGGACCGCAACGGCAACCCGATCGTGGTCGACAGCGGCTACACGCTCGGCCCCGACGGCACCATCCGCGACGAGCACGGCAACCCCGTCTCGGAGAGCACCCAGCTGCTCGCCGACCAGCGCCACGCCTACGACGCCACCCGCGACAAGCTGTTCGGCGACGGCTCCGCCGGCCTGTTCCCCGGTACCGGGGGCCTCGGGCTGTCCGGCGGCCCGGACGGCTCCTCGTTCGGCGGCGGCCCGTACGGCAGCGGGGTGTCCGGCGGCGGCAACGGCATGAGCGCCAAGGCGCTCGCCAACGGCGGCGAGCCCTCGGCGGCGGCCAAGGCCGCGGCCGAACGCGCCGCCGCGGAGCAGGAGGCCGCCCGGGTCGCCGCCGCCGAACGCGAGGCGCTGACCGGCAGCAAGGTCAACACCACCGGCGGCAGCCCGATGATGCCGCCGATGGGAGCCGGCGCGGGCGCCGGGAATCCCAACGAGAAGGACAAGCAGCGCACCACCTGGCTGGCCGAGGAGGAGGAGGTCTGGGGGACCGAGACCACCGCCGTCAGCGGGGTCATCGGCCGCTGACCGGCGGCCACCCACCCGGTCCGGCGGCCACGCAGGCGGCCCCGGGCCCCGACGACAGGAGCAGCATGAGCGGATCGTTCAACGAACAGATCGAGCAGGCCATGGCGGCCGTCCGGGCCGAGCACGCCCGGGCCAAGGAGGCCGCCGACGAGCTGGCCAACAGCTCCGTCTCGGTCACCTCCAAGGACCGCCTGGTCACGGTGAAGGTCGGCCCGCAGGGGCAGGTGCTGTCGATGACCTTCCACACCACCGGCTACCGGGAGATGGCACCCGCCCAGCTCGCCACCCTGCTCACCGACCTGCTCAACGAGGCCCGGGCCCGGATGGGCGGCAAGGTCGTCGAGGCGATGAAGGGCTTCGACGGCATCGGCGACATGCTCCGCGTCTCGCTCAGCGGCGGCGGCGAGCTCGACGAACTGCTCGAGCCGCTGCGGGCGATGATGCCGGGCCACGACGCGGACGCCGCCCGCCGCCGGGCCGGGAAGCAGGAGGAGTTCGGTGGCTGAGACCGACCTCCTGCTGATCACCGAGGACCTCAAGAAGCGGTTCGCGGAGTTCGGCCAGCTGAAGAAGCAGATCCAGAAGGTGGAGGACGACGTCCGGGCGATCAACGACCTCAACCTCAAGGTCGGCGGCAACGACGAGATCGGCAAGCAGTACCACGAGCAGGTCGACCAGGCCACCAAGGACCTCGCCGAGCTGATCAAGAAGATCGGCGAGGTGGTCGAGAAGGCCGGCGAGAACGGCATCAACCTGGTCGCCGAGTTCGACTACGCCAAGGACGCGGCGACCGACATCGCCAACCACCTGTGATGGACCACCCCACCGACCTCCTCACCCCGGCGGCCGACCCGGCCGGCCCGGCGTCTGCGCCCGCCGCCGAGCCCGCGCCCGCCGCCGCGCCCGGGACCGACCCGGCCCGGGACACCGCCCGAGCCGTCGCACTGGCCCGGCTGCTGCCCCGGCTGAAGCAGCGCGGCCGGCAGGCCGCCGAGCAGGTGGACGACCTGCTCGCCGCGGCCGCCGACGGCGGCGCCGAGCTGCCCGCCGGCGTGCACGCCGCGCTGCTCGCGGACGCCCGCGCGATCACCCGGCTGCTGGGCACCGGCGCACCCGCCGAGGCCCAGCGCGAGGCCGAACGGCTGGCCCGCCGGGCCGTCGAGGCACTGCCCGCCGGGATGCTCAGCGCGGAGGCCGCCGACCACGCCGTCGCGGCCGCCGGCGCCGTCGCCCGGCTGCGCTGCCTGACCGCCGGCCTCCCCGGAGCCGCCCCCGCCGACGCCCCGTCACCCGGACCGGCTGGGCCGCCCGCGCCGCAGCCCGTACCCGAGCCCGCGCCGCAGTGCCCACCGGGGCCTGCCCCGCAGGCCGTACCGGAGCAGGCGGCCGCACCCGCCGGCGCGGCCGACCGGGCCAGGACCGCCGCCCTCGCCCGCGCCGCCCTCGCCGAACTCGAAGCGCACCGGCCGGAGTTGGAGGCCGCCACCGAGGACCTGGCCGCCCGGCTGCGCACCGGCGGCACCCCGCACCGTGAGGACCCCACCGCCCGCGCCCGGCTGCGCCGCCGTCTCGCCGTGGCCCGACGCCGCCGCGAACGGGCAGCCGACCACCTCACCGAACGGCTGCTCGAACTCCTCGCCCGGTGCCCGCAGGACGTCCCGTACGGTCCCGTCGGCCCGCCACCCGCACCGGCCGACCCGGTGCTGCTCGACTGGCTGCGCGGCTACACCACCCAGGGCCTCTACACGCCCGCGACCGAGCACGAGATCGCCGAATGGCTCGGCCCCGACCCGTTCGGCCTGCGTGCCCTGCCCCCGCCGCCGCCGTTCCTGGCGGGCGTGGACCCCGGTACGCTCGCGCCCGAGCACATCGCCCCCTTCCTGCGGCGGATCAGCCTCACCCGCCGCCCCCCGGCGCCCGCCGACCTGACCCGCGAGGCCCTCGACGCCGACCGCGGCGCGGTGAGCACCCGGCCGCGCCCGGCCGGGCTCCGCCGCTGGGGGCAGCCGCCGGGCGCCCCCCTGCTGCCCGCGGTGACCCGGATCCCGCACCTGGTGCACGGCATCTGGGTCGGCCGCCCGCTGCCCGCCACCAGCGTGTTCTGGCGCAACTACGGGGAGGCGGCCCGCCGTTACACCGGCCGGGTCGACTTCGTGCTGTGGACCGACGTACCCCGGGCCCGCATCGAACAGGTCCGTGCCACGCCGCCCCCGCCGCCCGGCAGCCGCGACCCGCTCGCCTACGAACGCCGGCTGCTGGCCTGGGCCGAGGAGAACGGCATCCGGCTGGCCGCCGTCCACGAGGTCTTCCACGCGCAGGCGCCGATGCGGCTGCACCGGCAGGCGGCCCTGGAGCTGGCCAAGCAACTCCCGCGCGGCTACGCGAGCTTCGGCGACCTGCTCCGGGTCGAGCTGCTCGAACGGTTCGGCGGCGCCTACGTCGACGGCGACATCGCCTTCGCCGGGCCGGACACCGACCCCACCCCGGCCGCCACCGGTGAACCGTCCGGCGACGGATCGGACGGCGGCGGATCGGACGGCGGCGGGCCCGGCGGCGGGTACGAGGAGTTGCCCGCGTTCTTCGACCGGATCGCCCGCTCCACCCACGGATTCACCGTCAACCCCCGCCCCGGCGGGGTCGACAACGACGCCATCGTCGCGCCCGCCGGCCACCCGGCGATCCGGCTGTGGTCCGAACGTGCCCGGCTGACGTACTGCCGTACCCAGCCGCAGATCTTCGGCTCCCTGCAGCACATGGCCGGCCGCTGGACCGGCGAGACCGCCCGCTACATCGCCCCCGCCCGCACCGGCTGCGTCCAGTACCAGGTGGTGGCCCTGCTCGGGATCCCGTTCCTCGACCTCCCGGGCACCGGCCCGGCGCTGCGGATCGGCCATGAGCTGAGCTGGACCCCGCCACCGGCCGGGGAGCCCGCCGAACCGGCCGCCCGCACCGAGGACGAGGTGCTGGCCGTCCTGGCCGGGACCGCCACCTTCCTGCGCTGGCAGCAGATCGCCCGGCAGGGTGACCTCTACCTCGCCGCCGCCCACCCGGTGATCCGCACCCTGCCCGACCCCGATGCGGCGTGGACCGCCCTGCTGCGGGTACTGCCGCTGCTCGACGGCACCGGCTCCGCGTCCGTCACCTCGGTGACCGACCTGCGCCGCACCGACGACGGCCGCCTGGAGCGGTCCTGTCTCCCGCCCGAGGCCGAGGCCCTGATCGACCGCACCCCACCACCCGCCGCCTGGATCGGCGCCCCGCTGGCGCCGACCGGCCGACCGGTCTGGCTCCTCGACGAACAGGTGGAACCCGCCCGCCTGCGCACGGACCGGCCCGGCGCCGACCGGGCGGCCGCCCTCGCCCCGTACACCGAGGTCGCCTGCGATCTGCTCGGCCGGCCCGTCGGGCTCTGGCTCAGGTCGCCCCGCGACGCCGGCTTCTGGCGCCACGGCGGCCGGTTCGGGCAGGTCCCGGACGGCCACCTCGGCGTCGCGCTCGGCAGTTCCCCGCACCAGGACTGGATCCTCGACCTGGCCGTGCGACCGGAGGACATCGCCCTGCTGGTCCTCGGCCTCGGCGCCACCGGCCGGCCCGTCCAACTGATCACCCCGGGCGTGGAGCCCGCCCGCGACCGGGCCTTCGCCGCCCGGCTGCGGAACCTGCTGGACGTCCCGGTCCACTGCTCCGAGGACGTGCTGCGCACCCTCGGCCGGCCGCCCGCCGAACCGCCCGCCGTCCCGGCCCTGGTCCACCGGCCGCTGTCCGGCCCGACGCCCGCCCGCCCGCCCGGCGGCCACCGGTGACGCCCGCCGGGATCCGTCCCGGGCCCTCCACGGCGGCAGCCGCGCCGGCAGCGGACGCGACGCCCGCCGGGGTGCCTGCGACGGTGCCCGCCGAGACCTCCACCGTGCCGGCCGGCCCCGCAGCCACCCAGGCGCCCGGCGTCCAGGACGTGGCCCGAGCCGTGGCCCTCGCCCACGCGCTGCCCCGCCTGCGCGCGGAGAGCCGCCGGGCCGCCGAACGGCCCCCCGCCGCTCCCGGGCCCGCCCGCCGGCCCGGCACCGGGACCCCCGCCGTCACCCCGGCGGAGGCCGCCGACCACGCGGCCCGACGCGTCCGGCAGGCCGTCGCCGCGCTGCCCACCGGAACGCTCTGCCCCGAGCTGGCACACCGCGCCGAGGACGCGGCCGGCGCCGTCGCCCGCCTGCGCGCCCTGGTACACGGCCTCGACACCGCCGTTCGTCCGGACGGCCACGGACGGACCGCGGCGCTGGCCCGCGCCGCGGCCGCCGTCCTCGACCACCACGAGCCGGAACTGGCCCGTGCCGCCGAACGGCTGACCGCCCGGCTGCTGGCCGGGGCCGGGCCGACCGCCGTCCCCGCCGCGGCGGACGGCGTCCGGCAGCGCCTGGACGCGGCCGCCCGGCTGCGCCGCGAGCGCGCCGAGCGGCTGGCCGGGCAGGTCCGCGCCCTGGCCGTCCGGGCGGCCGGACCCGAACCGGCCACCGCCGCGCCCACCGACCCGCTGCTGCTCGGCTGGCTCCGCGAGCGGACCGGCGCACCGCTGTACACCGCGGAGTTCGAGACCGGGCTGCGGGCCTGGCACGGCACCGACCCGTACGGGCTGCGCGAACTGCCGCCCCCGCCCGCCTTCCTGGCCGGGGTCGACCTCGACGCCGTGGCACCCGAGCAGGTCGCGCCGCTGCTGCGCCGCCTCTGCCTGACCCGCCCGGCCCCCACCGCCGCCGACCTCACCCCGCAGGCCCTCGGCCGGGAACCCGGCCGCACCTGCGACGCCCACCGCGACCCGGAGCTGCGCCGCTGGGGACGCCCGCCGGGGCCCGTTCCGCTGCTGCCGGAGCACACCCGGATCCCCCGCGTGGTGCACGCCATCTGGCTCGGCGGACCGCTGCCCGAGGCGGGCCAGTTCCGCCGCGGCTTCGGGGCCGCGGCCGCGGCCCACCGGGGCGAGCTGGACTTCGTGCTCTGGACCGATCTGCCCCGCGGCCTGGTCGCCGCCGCGGCGGCCCCGGCGCCGCCGCCGGGCGCGGACGACCCGCTCGCCGAGGTCCGCTCGATGCTGGACTGGGCCCGGCGCAGCGGCATCCACCTGGTGAACCTCGCCGAGGTGTTCCACGCCGGGGCGCCGATGAGGCTGCACCTGCCGTTCGTCCTGGAGACGGCCAAGCAGCTGCCCCGGGGGTACGGTTCGGCCGCCGACCACCTGCGGGTGGACATCGTCCACCGGTTCGGCGGCGCCTACATCGACGGGGACATGCACTTCGAGGGCGCCCTCGCCCCCACCGAGAGCCTGCCCGCCCTGCTCGACCGGGTGGCCGGCTCCGAACCCGGCTTCACCATGAATCCCGGTCTCGGCGTCGGCAACGACGTCCTGATCGCCCCGGCCCGGCACCCCGCCGTCGCGCTCTGGTCCGAGTGCGCCCGGCTCAACTACGGCCGCACCCAGCCGGAGATCTTCGGCGGGCTCGACGCAATGCTGCTGCCGTACGCGGGCCGCACCCGGCAGGACCAGCGGTACGTGGCACCGCACCGCTCCGGCCGGATCCACCACGAGGTGCTGCGGCTGCTCGGCCTGACCGGCGGACAGCTGCCGCCCACCAAGCACGCGCTGACGGACGGCCACGAGGTCGCCTGGGCCCGGCCGGTCGCCGGTGGCGGGACGGCCCGGCGGCCGGTCCCCGAGGCGGAGGTGCCGGGGGTGCTGGCCCGCTGCGCGACCTTCCTGGGCTGGCAGTTGACCGCCCGGGAGGGGGACCTCTACCTCGCCGCCGTGGACCCGGTGGTCCGCTCGCTGCCCGACCCCGACGCGGGGTGGCCGGCGCTGCTGACGGTCCTCGCGGCCCCGGCCGCCGGATCCCCGCCGGTGACGTCGGCGGCCGCGGTGACGTCGGTGACCGAGGTGCGCCGCCGGGACGGGGACGGAGCCCTGGAACGGGTCGACCTGCCGCCCGAGGCCGAGGCGCTGCTCGACCGCACGGCCCGGCCGGGCCGCTGGCTGGGCGCCCCGCGCTCCCGGCACGGCGAGCCGGTCTGGCTGCTGGACGAGTGTGTCGCGCCCGCCGCGCTGCGCGACCCGTCCGCCGCGTCACCGGCAGGACTGCTGTCCGACCCGCTGTCCGGGCCGGTCCGGGCCGCGGCCGCGCTGACCGAGGTCGCCCTCGACCCGCTGGGCCGGGTGCTCGGGCTGTGGATCAGGCCGGAGCGGTCGGCCGGCCCGTGGCGGCGGGAGGACCGCTTCGCCGAGGTGGCGCCGGGCCGGCTGCGGCTGTGGCTGGGCGGCGCACCCGGTCCCGGCGCCTTCCGTGAACTCGGCGTCCGGCCCGAGACGGTGGCCCGCCTGGTCGCTCAACTCGCCTTGGCGGGGCGGGTGGTGGAGCTGGCCGTCCCGGCCGGCGGAGCGGCGGAACTCCGGCCGTTCGCCCGCCGCCTGGAGCACCTGCTCGGCGTGGCGGTGCTGCCGGTCGGCGCCGGGGACCTGTCCGGGCCCGCGCCCGGACCGCCGGATCCGCCGCTGGTCCCGACGGTCACCTTCCGGCCGTTCCCGGTCCTTCCGTAGGCCCGCCCCACCCGTAGGCCCTGCCCCACCCGTCAAGCCTGCCCCACCTGTAAAGCCTGCCCCACCCCCGGCCGGGCGCCTCGCGCCGGCCGGCTCCCACCCTGGAGGTCCCGCTCCGTGTCGTACCCGTCGATCGATCCTCCGGACGGTGTGGCCAAGCTCTTCTCGGTGGTCTCGGGCATGCCGTGGCCCGAGGTGAAGGAGGGCGAACTGCGGGACATCCGGGACCAGTACGAGATCCTGGCCAAGGACCTGCCGCAACTGCGGGACCTGATCGCCCTGGTGGCGGTGAAGGCCAGGCAGCAGTTCGAGGGGCAGGCCGCGCAGGCGTTCTCGGCGATGATGAACGACTTCATCGGCAAGGGCGGCGGCTCCGACTACGTGAGCGCCGCGGCGGAGACCGCGCAGGCGCTGGCGGACTGCGCGGGCGACGTCGCGAACTCGGTCGAGTACACCAAGTGGATGGCCATCGCCCAGCTGGTCCAGCTGATCTTCGAGACCACGATGGCGATGCTGTGGGCCCCGTTCTCGTTCGGTCTCGACCTCGAACTGCTGGCGCTGAAGTACTGGTTCACCCGCCAGGTGCTGTCGCTGCTGGTGAAGTACCTGATCAAGACGATCCTGCTGCACACCTTCTCGGGCATCGCGACCGGCCTGCTGATGGACGCGATCATCCAGGGCATCCAGTTCTCCCACGGCGACCGGCACAAGTGGGACACCGACTCCACCAAGCAGACCGTGCTGTTCGGCGCGCTCGGCGGCGTGATCGCCGGACCGCTGAACCTGCTCGGCATGGGCCTGGGCAAGCTGCTCGGCTCGCTGGTGGGCAAGTCGGGCGGCTCGGTGCTGGCGCACGAACTGGCCCACGTCATGCAGGGCGGCGAGCGGGAGGCGCTCAAGGCCGCGCTGGCGGCGGCCACCAAGAACGCGGCCAAGGACGCCGCCGGGGCGGGGGTCGGGGCGGCCGTCAAGACGGGCGCGAAAGAACTGGGGGCCGGTGCCGGTGCGCAGGCGGTCGCCAAGGCGGGGGCGGGCGGAGCGAAGGACGCGGCCGGCTCCGCGGCCGGGAAGTGGCTGACCAAGGACGCCTCGCTGGCCTTCGCGAAGGACATCGGGAAGCTGATGGACTCGACGAAGGGCTGGCTGGCCGAGGGCTTCGGCAAGGGCGGCGCCGGGACGGTCGCCGACACCTTCGTGGAGCACCTGGCCGGCGTGTTCGAGAAGCACCTCGGCAAGGAGCTGGGGGAGCAGGCGGCGCACACCCTGGGCAAGGAGTACGCGCAGGCGTTCGTCGCCGGCTGGACGAAGGGCGGGGTCGGCCACGAGGCGCTGGGGGCGTCGCTGCGCGCGGTGCTGGAGCGCGGCGAGCACAACCTCGCCGAACACGGGGTGTCCGCGCTGGCCGACCACCTGCCGGGCATGGCGGCGCACATGCCCGAGGGCAACAAGATGTTCAAGATCGGCTTCTCGATCGGCGAGCAGCTGATGGAGGGCGTGCAGGGCAACCTCTCGGAGGGCTTCTACAACCTGATCTTCTCCGACTCCCACGAGTTCTCCTCGACCGCGGCCACCTTCGGGTCCGGCATGGCGATGGGGCTGCTCGGCCGCGGCCTGCACCACGGCTTCGCGGCGACCGGCATCGGCCAGCGCTACGCCGAGCGCATCCAGGCCTGGCAGTTCGAGCAGATCGGCGAGGGCAAGGGCACGTACTTCCCGGCCTGGCACCCGCTCACCCTGCTGTCGCTGGCCTCCAACCTGGCCGGGCACCCCGCGCCGTTCCCCGTGCCGCGGATGGGCCCCACCGGGGAGGACGTGACGGCGGGCCACGTGATCGGCTACTCGCGCGGCCTGGACGGGCCGCCCGACCACGAGTACGCCAACCTGTTCGCACAGGCCTACGCCCACGCCGACCTGGAGTCGGTCTTCGCCGACGTGCCGACGCCCAAGCCCGCCGTCACCGTCACCACGACCGGCGGCGGCGGTACGGCGGCCGGCCGGCCCACCCCGGTACGGACCGACTCCGGGACACCGTCCGACGCGCCGCACGGCGCAGCGCCCGACCGTCCCACCCCCGTCCGGACCGGCTCCCAGGACGCGCCCGGCACCACCGGCATCCCCGCCGCCAGGCCGGTGCGGACCGGCGGTGAGGCGCCGGGCAGCGGCACGCCGGAGCCCGCCCACACCACGGCCACCTCCTCGGCCACCTCCAACGGCACCTCGTCGGGCGGTGACCACCCGGCACCCGCCACCCCCGTCCGCACCACCACCACGGTCAGCACCGGCAGCCCCGGGGACACCGGCGGCGCGAGCGGGCCGGAGCCGCACCGGCCGGACCCCGCCGCGGTCGAGCAGGCGCTCGCACCCTGGTGGGTCAAGGACGGGTTCCCCGAGCACGTCCTCGCGCACTGGACCGACGAGGACCTGACGGCCGCCGCGTACCGGATCGTCCAACGGCCGGACCACAGCTACCCGGACCCGGAGCGCCCGAGCGGGGCGCTGATGCTGCACGAGGGCGAGGCCGGCGGTCTGAAGCTGGTGGTCGGGGTCGAGGACGGCCGGATCCAGCAGATCCACTACGCCGGCTCCGCCGACCCGAAGCCGGACCCGCACCCGGAGCAGGACCCGCACCCGGAGCAGGACCCGCACCCGGAGCCGGCTCCGAAGGCCGAGCCGGCTCCCAAGCCCGACGCGCACCCGATGCCCGAGCCGCAGCCGCATTCGGCCGGCAGCCCGCAGCCGGAGTCCCGGCCGACGGACACCCCGGCGCCCGACTCCCGGACCACGGACGGACCGGCGCCGCAGGACGCGCCGCAGCCGCCGTCCACCCTGGGCCGCCGCAGCCGCGACGACTCGGCGGACGACGGCGCCGACCACGCCGACCGGCAGGACACGCCGGAGCCCCCGGCGAAGCGCCCCCGCCCCGGCCCCGACCCGTCCCCGGGCGGACCGCGCGGGCCCCGCGAGGCGTTCGACGGGAACGGCGACGGCACGCCCGAGCCGCTGGTCCCGCTCGACACCTTCCTGCACGCCTTCTCCGGCGACGAGTACCTCCCCGAGCAGCACACCGGCCCGCTCACCGAGGCCCGGCAGGCCCTGGAACAGGCGCTGGACACGCCCGGCCTGCCCGACCGCTTCGCCCACCCGGCCGCCTGGGTCGAGAAGATCAACCCGCGTGACGGGAACGGCAGCCCGCTCAGCGACGTCAACTGCGGGGTGGCGGCGATGGCCTTCCACGCCACTTTCCACGGTGACCCGCAGGTGGCCCAGCTGCCGTCGAAGCGTCCGCTGGGCGCCCACACCGACGCCCAGGAGTGGACCGGGCACCCGGCGGAGTACGTCGGCCTCGGCGGTGAGGGCCTCGCCGAGGTCACCCGCCGGATCACCGAGGGCGGGCCGGGCTCCGGCGCCATGGTCTTCGCCTGGCGGGAGAACGGCCAGGGCCACGCCTGGAACCTGGTGAACGTCCCCGGACACGGCCTGGTCTGGGCCGATGCCCAGCAGGGCCTGCACTCTCCCGGCGACCGGCCGCTGCCCGAGTCGGTCACCCGGGTCTGGGCGATCATGCTGGACCGGGACAACCGGCCGATCCCCACCACCGGCGGGTTCAACGCCGCGGCCGCACACCCGGCCGAGCAGCACGCCCGGCCCACCGTCGCCGACGCCTTCACCGGCCACGACACCCCGGCCCCGGGCAGCAGCACCGGCGCGGGCACCAGCACCGGCACCGGTACCTCCGCGCCGCACGTCCCCGCGCCGCACGTTCCTGCTCCGCACGTCGCCGCGCCGACCGAGCCCGCGTTCCCACCGGCGGGTGTCCGCGTCCCGGTGGCCGGCAACGGCCTGTGCCTGCTCAACTCGGTCGCCACCACCGACCCCGGCCTGGTCCGCCACCTGCTCGGACAGCTCGGCCACGACCTCGGCGGCCGCACCCTCCCCGAGGCGATGCGCGACGCCGTCACCCGGCACCTGGCCAACACCACACCGGACCTGCTGCCCCCGCAGGTCACCCGCGGCTACCGGCAGATCGCCGCACCGGAGCTGCGTGCCAGGTACGCCGGGCTGAGCCGGGCCGACCTGCTCACCGGCCTGACCGGACCCGGCGGCGCCGGCGGGGTCGGTACGCACGAGGTGATCCCGGCCCGGCTGCTGCGCGAGCGCTACGTGGCCGCCCTCACCGACGAGTTGGCCGGCCCGGGCGGGGACCGGGCCGTGGCCCGCGCCCAGGCCGAGCGGACCGTGCCGTGGAAGTTCAAGGACCCGGCCGAACAGGCCAGGGCCGAGGCGTACCTGCGGGGCATCGGCGAGCAGCCCGCCGCCGACGTCCACGACCTGCGCCGGCAGTACATCGACGCGCGGGTCGCCCGCGGCGAGGACCGCGACCTGGTCGAGGAGGAGGTCGGCTGGAACCTGGGGGACGGCTCGGTCGGTCCCCAGGAGCAGTTCCACTTCCTGCTCGGCAAGCCACAGGAGATCGGCCTGCACGACCTCTCCGACCAGGCCCTGGTCGACCTGAGCGTGCGGCACCTCGTCCTCGGCGACACCCCGCTGTCCGCCACCGAGTTCGCCGGACTCCAGCACGCCGTGCGGACCTGGGAGGCGTCCTGGTGGCAGGGGTACGGCGAGACGTTCCCGCCGCTGCTCGCCCACGCGCTCGGGCTGCGGCTGCGGATCCTCGGCCCGGACGGCCACGGCGGCTCCACCGAGTACGTGCGGTACGGCCCGCTCGACGGCCACCAGGTGACGGTCCACTACAACGGGACCAACCACTACGACGCCAGCGCCCGCCCGACGACCGCCCCGCCCATGCCGCCGACCCCGCCCACCCCGCCGGTACCGCACGCCGTCCCCACGGTCGCGACCGGCGGCCAGACGACCACCCACCAGACGACCACCCACCAGGCCCCCGCCCAGCAGCCGCCCGTCCAGCCCGGACGGCCCCCGCAGCCGCAGCCCCAGCCCCAGCCGCAGCCCCACCCCGGGCCGCCCTCCATCGTGGTCACGCCGCCCGACCACCAGGTGCCGAAGGCGTCCGAGCCGCCGTCCCCGCAGGCGTCGATGATGGGGATGTCGCTGTTCTCGCACGACAGCGTCGACCACCACAGCGACCCCGCCTTCACCCCCGTCAAGCCCGTCGACCCGGCCGAACTGCGGCTCCCCCCGGCCCGGGTGTCCAACCACAAGCGGCTGTCCGCCTCCGACCTGGTGGTCGGCCTGCACGACGGCGACACCGTGGTGGCCAACCGGATCACCGACCTGTTCAAGGCCCGGTTCGACAACGACCTGCCGGCCGCCCGTACCGTCGCCCAGGACTTCTTCGACCCGGCCACGCTGCGCCCGAAACTCACCGCGCTGTCCCGCGGCGACATCTGGGAGGCCCCGTTCGAGGGCAACGGCTGGAGCGGCAAGGTCTCCGTCCGGGTCGACGTGGAGGACCTGCACCACCAGGACATCGCCCCGTCCGTGGAGTACGAGAACGGCTCCGACCGCTATGCCTCGATCGGACTGCAGGGCGACGAGCTGACCCGCTTCAACGCCGGTGTCCAGGCCCGGTTCAAGGCGGGGAAGACCGACTTCAACGAGACCTTCGGCTACCACCACGACAGCCTCAGCGGCGACACCTCGCTCGACGTCGGCCGGACCATCGCCCGAGGCAAGACCGTGGAGCCCGGCGTGCTGTTCGCCGGGAAGCTGCGGCTCGCCCTCGACTTCACCGAACTCAGCCACCACGGGCAGCCGGTGGAGCTGTCACCCGGCTCCCGGGTCGAGCGGCTGGACATCGGGGCCACCATCAGCATCCCGCGGCGCGACACCCTCGACTCGCTCGGCCGGCCCGAACCGCTCGACCCGGAGCGGCTGTTCGCGCCGCCGCTGCGGGTCCAGCAGGAGCAGCGGCTCGGCAACTCCGACATCGTGCTCGACGTCTCCACCCACCGGCACGGCCGCCCCGACGCGGACCGCCCGATGGAGGAGGTGCTCGACGGCGTCGAGGAGACCGCCAAGGAGGTGACCGGCGGGCTGTGGCCGAAGCTGCGCGAGAAGATGGTCGCGGAGCTGGACCTGGCCAGGCTGCACCAGGACCTGAAGAGCATGATGTCCGGCGAGCGCACCCGGATCGAGGTCACCGGCGACCACGGCCAGGGCACCGCCGCGGTCGAGCTGACCGCCTCGGTCAAGGCGATGTGGCAGACAGGTACCACCCCGCAGACCGAGTTCAACGTGGGCACCGGGGTGCAGCGGGTCCGCACCCACCAGGAGACCGAGAGCGACGGACTGCAGCTCCCGCTGCCCACCCAGGTGTCCGGCAGCGGCGCCGGCTCCTCGATCGGCTCCGGCGGCGGCGGGCTCCAGTTCATCCGGGACCAGGTCCACCTCACCGGGACCAGCCAGGAGGCCCAGGTCACCACGAAGACCAAGGGCCCCGGCGTGATCTTCGACGGCCGCGCCGAACTCCGGCTGAACTTCGAGCGGACCAACCTGCTGGGGGAGGAGCACGGCACCGCGACCACCGGCGTCGAGTTCCGGGCCCTGATCGAGCAGAGCGAGGCCGTCAAGGTCACGGCCGGTACCGGCGGCACCGACCCGACCCTCTTCCTCGCGACCGACGCACCCCCACCCCACCGGCCGAAGACCTGGGAGCCCGGGACCGTCATCCCCAGCCCCCCGGACGGCGTCTGGCACCGGCCCGACGGCACCGGCGGCCTCTCCGACACCGTCACCGTCCGCGACCTGCCGACCGTCGCCCCGCTGCACGAGCAGGTCGCCACGCTCGGCAAGGAGGTCCTCAAGGGCAGCTGGGACAGCGTCAAGGAGGACATCCACCAGCTCTTCAGCCACCCGATGGTGGCCTCCCGGCTCACCGCGATGACCCGGGACCTGCCGCTCGCCGCGCCCGAGCAGACCGCCGCCAACCTGCTCAAGCACGGGGTCAAGGTCACCGCGACCGCCCGCGTCACCGAGATGACGTACAAGCGCCCCGAGGCCAAGGCCGAACTCAACCCCGTCGACGAGACCACCGCGTTCAGCGCGGGCCGCCGGCTGATCTCCGACACCAAGTCCGTCCAGGGCAGCGGCGGCGGCACCGCCGCCCTGCCCGGCAAGAACACCTTCGACGTCAGCGCCGGCTACGGCCGCCAGGTCCGGGACCGCTCCGGCTGGCGGGACGGCAACTCCAACAAGGTGTACGCCAACGGGAAGTACGCCCGGCCGCAGGAGATCTACGACGCCGCCCTGGAGATCGACGTCAAGCTGACCGTCGACGGCGCCGAGCACACCGTCACCGTCCCGATCCGGGCCGAACTCAGCCTCGACCGCAAGGAGACCGGCACCTACACCGTCGGCGCCGACGGCCTCGGCGTCTTCACCGGTCCGGGCCAGGGCACCCCGGTACGGCACGACCCGCCCGCCGAACTGCACGACCCGCCGCGCCGGATCACCGAACGCGGCGCGATGAGCGCCTCCGACGTGGTGCACAGCCTCGGCCACGGGGACGCGCTGGTCCAGCACTCCATCGAACGCACGCTCCGGCAGAAGTTCGGCGCCCTGCCGGACGACGCCCTGATGAAGCTCAGGGCGCGCTTCGACCCGTTCGCCCTCAAGCCGCAGCTGTCCCGGCTCACCCGCGGCGGGCACGTCAAGGAGACCGTCACCGTCAACGGCTGGGACGCCACCGTCACCGTCAAGGCGCACCTCGACCGGGACTTCCGGCACACCGACACGGTCGAGAAGTTCGAGTTCGAGCTCGGCACCCAGACCCGGGTGTCCACCGGCGTCGCCAAGGACCGGCGGATCCGCAACATCTTCTCGGTGCCCGCCCGGCTGAAGCTGCCCCACGTCGACCTCGGCCTCGGCTACGCCCGCCGGTACGACCACGTGAGCGGCTCCACCGTGGACAGCACCGGCGCGACCGTCTCCAAGGCGAAGACGGTCGAACCGGCCGGCCTGTTCACCGGTACCGCGGGCTTCACCGTCTCGTTCGAGTTCAAGACCGCCATGGAGCCGGCGCACACCGCCCCCGACGTCCGGGTCCCGGTGGAGGCGACCATCGCCACCCCGCTGCGCGACGCGCCGCTGCACGGCACCACCGGCGAGGCCGCCATCAAGAAGCCGCTCGACCCGCCGCGCCGGATCGAGCAGACCCAGCGGCTCGGCTCCTCGGACGTGGTCACCGACGTGTACCCGCTGCCCCCGCGCGGCGGCGGCCCGGGCCCGGGACCGGCCGCGCCGCCCGGCCCCGGCGCGGACCCGCACCGCTCGGTCGGCGAGTCCGCCGTCCACAGCATCGACGGGACCGCGGGCCGCGCCCTCGGCTCCGACTGGACCGGCATGAAGGCGAAGATCGCCGACGCGCTCGACCTCGACAAGCTCCAGCCGCAGCTCAAGTCGATGATGTCCGGCCACGAGATCGTGGTGAAGCACGGGCGCTCCACCGTACGGATCACCGCGGCGGTCGCGCGGCTGGAGCACACCGGCGAGAGTGCGCAGACCGAGTTCAACACCGGTACCCAGGTGCAGAAGTCGTTCGCCGGCTCGGACGGCGTCACCAGCTTCGGCGCCGGGCGCGGCAACGCGGTCACCGTCTCCGTCCAGGGCACCAGCAACCCGCTGCCGCTCGGCCCCGCCGTCACCGCGGGCGGCCAGGTCACCCACTCCTGGGGCCACGACCGGCTCGACGTCCAGGCCCAGCGCACCTCCACCGGCGCCGCGACCAAGGCGAAACTCCCCGGCAGCGGCTACACCGGTGAAGCCACCCTGATCTTCCGGATGGAACGCCGCCCGCTGATCACCCTCGGCGACCGCAACCGGGTCGTGCCCGAGCCGCACCGGCCGCCGCCGCCCACCGGCACCCTCGACCAGGCCAAGGCCGCCACCGGGGACGCCTGGCGGGCGGTCCGCCGGCTCGGCACCACCGTGCACTCGATCGGCACCGCGAAGATCGGCTTCCAGACCACCGTCGAAGCCGGGGAGGGCCGCGCCTCGCACGGACCGAAGCCCACCCCCTTCGAGGCGCCCGAGCACCGCACCGCCCCCGGCCGCGACCTGCCGTCCGGCCCGCCGACCGAGACCACCGTCAAGGCGCCGCCCGCCCGGGTCTGGGACCAGGGACTGCGGGACGTCGACGTGGTGCGGTGGCTCGGCGACTCGTCCGGGGTCCAGGACATCCTGCGGATGCACGGCCCCGAGTTCTTCGGCCGGCGCACCTGGGAGCGGATGGAGTCCGTCGCCCGCAACACCACCGACCACACCCAGCTCGCCAGCCACTTCGGCTCGGCCACCCGCGGCGAGCAGATCGCCACCCCCTCACCGGGCCGCCGCCTGCTGGTCTCCGACGGCGGGGTCGAGGTCAACCTCAAGGTCCTCCAGCTGGAGTACGACCGGACCGACAGCAAGGTGGAGCTCAGCCCCTCCAACGCCACCTCGACCAGCTCCACCAAGACCCGGCTGGACTGGAGCATGTGGGCGGGACAGGTCCAGGGCGGCGTCAAGATGGACCTCGGTGCCGCCGAGGGCACCTTCCAGGCCATCGCCGGCGGCGCGCACCGCAGCCGCGACGGAGTGTCGCTCGGCAACGCCGGCCAGGTCGTCTCGCACGCCAAGTTCGGTACCCCGATGGCGCGGTACGACGGCTTCGCCGAGGTCGAGGTGGTGATGTTCAAGGGCGACGAGCGGCTGGTCGAGAAGGGCATCATCCCGATCACGGTGGACATCCCGGAGCGGGAGACCCACGACGCCACGGTGATGAGCGACCACTACCTCGCCTTCAGCGCCGACGCCCCGGACGGCACACCGATCGCGCGCAACCCCCGCACCGACCCGCTCGGCGAGGCCTTCGACGGTACCGACTTCGACGACCTCTTCGCCGCCGCCGGCTCCCCGCCCCGCGACCCCCGACCGCAGCGGACCCCACCGCCGCAGCCGCAGGCCCCGGCGCAGCCGCCTGTGCAGCCGCAGCCGCCCGTCCAGCCGCAGACCCCTGCCCGGCCGCACCCGCAGCCGGATGCGCAGGGAGCGCCGTCGGCGAACCGCCCGCCGGTGCCGACCCGCCCGCTGCCCGACCCCCCGGCCCCGGCCTCGGCCCCGGACCCCGTCCAGCCGCAGCCTCACCCGCAGGCCGACGCGCAGGGCGTACCGGACCCCGTCCAACCGCCCGTCCAGCCGCAGACCCCTGCCCAGCCGCTGCCGCACCCGCAGCCGGATGCGCAGGGAGCGCCGTCGGCGAACCGCCCCCCGGTGCCGACCCGCCCGCTGCCCGACCCCCCGGCGCAGCCGCGTCCCGACAGGTCGTCACCCGAAGCGCCGCAGCGCCCCGAAGCACCCGAGCGTCCCGAGCCGCCGCAGCGTCCCGAGCCGCCGCGGCGCCGGGCCAGCGATCCGGGCCCGGTCCGCCGCGCCGACGAGCCCGGGGTGACCCTGCCGAGCCCGCACCGCCGGACCGGCAGCGAGGCGGAGGAGGCCTTCACCGCACTGGCGGGCCTGCGCCGCGACGGCGCCCTCGAGCCCGGGGTGACGCTCGGCACGGTCCCCTCCGGGAGCCCGAAGCTCGCCGCCACCCCGGACGCCCACACCGCCCCGGTCGAGCTGCACCCGCTCGGTGACGAGCAGCCGCACGACGTCGGCGACCGCCGGCGGCAGGTGCTCGGCGACGGCACCGGCGGCGACGGAACGCCGACGGTCCGGTCGGTGAGCCCGCCGCGGCGGCCTCGGGTGGTGCAGACCCCGGAGCCGGTCCAGGTGGAGATGGACTCGGCCGACGCGGGGGCGACGGCCGCCGCGCACCGCTGGAACCAGGAGGCCCGGGACTGGAACGTCCCGGGCGGTGACGCGCGGTTCGGTACGGCCACCGGGCCCCGGCGCCCGCAGGTGGTCGAGACCGGACCGCACGAGCCGTCGGTCGCCGAGATCTCCTCCGTCCCGGGGCACGAGCCTGCGACGCACCCTCACCCGCCCACCGACGTGACCCCCTCCCCAACGCCGCCCCGCCCGCAGCACCCCCCGCTCTCCGCGCTGCTGCCGGAGAGCTCCTGGTGGCGGCTGTTCATCGACCCGAACGTGCACGAGCTGGCGCTCTCCCAGTCGCCGTCCGATGCGGGCGGCCACCTCGACGCCACCAAGTACCCGGGCTACCGGCAGAGCATGACCGGAATCTACCGGGAGGTCCTGGAGGGCGGCGGCCCGGGCAGTGCCCGCGACTGGTCGAGGATCGACGTGGACGCGTACGAGGAACTGCACGGGCTGGCCACCCGTCACCTGGTGGTCGGCGCGCAGTCGAACGTCGAGACCAGCTGGTCCGGCGCGACCGACGACCTCGTGACCACCATGCGGGGAACCGGCCGTGAGACGGTCGCCGCCGACATGTCCTCGGACGTGATCGGCGGCCGGCGACTCCTGGTGGACATCACCCGCGAGTCACGGGCGGACACCGGCGGCCGGGAGCCGCTGGTGGTGTTCTCCCGGGGCCGCAGCGGCGAGGGCATGATCTCGATCAACTACCGGCAGGACGAGGTCCGCGAGCACGTCGGGGCGGTCCTCGACCGCTACTACACCGAGGTCGGCGCCGCCACCGACGACCGGTCGAAGCTGCTCGCCATCGCCCGGGTGACCCGGGCGCTGCAGATCCTGCAGCCCTTCAACGACGCCAACAGCCGGGTCAACGTCCACGTGCTGATGCAGAAGTTCCTGCTCGAACAGGGCTTCCGGCCGTCCGTGCTGACCAACTCCTTCTCGCTCTTCCTGGGCGGCTACACCGCGCACGAGATCGCCGACCACCTGGTCGAGGGCATGGACCGGTTCGACGCCCTCGCGGCGGGGGCCGGCCGCGACACCTTCAACACGCCCGCCGGACCCACCGACCAGCACCTGATCGACGAGCTCGCCGACGCCTTCGGCCTGACCGCCGGCAGCGCGCCCGGTGACGCCGCCGTCCTGCACCACCGGGTGCTCGACCTGGTGCGGCTCGGCCGGTCACTGTACGGCGGCCAGGTGCCGTCGCTGGACGACCCGGGCCGCCACCAACTGGCCACGGTCAAGGCCCTGGCCGACCTGGCGACCGCGAAGTTCCCCGGCCACCCGACCCCGGTCGCCGTCGCCTCGTACACCCACGAGCTGCTCGACCTCGGGGGGACGGGCCCGCAGCCCGGCCACCTGCGGGCCGTGGCCGACGCCGTCGGCGAGGCCCTAGCCGACGGACAGCCGCTCACCGAGGCGGGCATCCGGGCCCGGGTCCGGACCGTTGACATCGACTCGGGGACGATGACCGAGGCGGAGCTGCGCGACCGTCTCGGCATGGCCCCGCCGCCCGCCGACACACCCGGTGCGGCGCCCGCGCCGGTGCCGCCGGGCGGAGGGGCCGCGGTGGCGTGGGACTCGTTGGACCATCAGCTGCCCCAGGACGGGCTGTCGCCGGTGACGGTGGACGTGCCCCGGGGTGCGCCGTTGGACGGCGACGGCCTGGTGGGTCTCCTGATGCCGAAGCTCTCGGAGCTGCCGATGGGTTCGTTCCGGGTGGTGCTGCGGGTGGAGCCCGGCGCGCTCGGGGCCGATCCGGTGGACGTGGTGCGGTCGGCGGCGGACATGCTGATGACGCCGGTCGACCTGCTGATGGCGGGGCCGGACGGCTCGGTCCAGCTGGTCCGCTTCCGTGACGACGGCCGCCCCACCGACCTCGGCCCGGTCCCGCTGCGGCCGGAGCACGTCCCGGCCGACCCGGTCCCGGCCGACCCCGCCCCCACGGATCCTGCCCCCACGGACCCCGCCCCCGGCCCCGCCTCCGGGGAGGGTGCGGACGTCGGTACCGGGGTTCCCGGCGAGGAGGGACCCGGCCCGCAGGAATCCGCCAGGGTGCACGAGATGGTGGACACGCTGCTCACGGCGCACCAGGACTCGGACGTGCGCTGGCTCGCCGACCCCGGCGCCGTCCCGGCGCAGCTGGACGCCACCGGTGCGGCCGTCGCCCGGTTCCCGCGGGACCCCCGGTTCTTCGCGGTGGCCTTCCACTCCACGCAGGCCGACGGCGCGCCGACCTGGCACGGCGAGCGGGTCGGCCCGGAGGAGCTGGCCGACGTGCTGGCGGAGCTGCGGGCCAGGGGGGTCTGGCCACAGGGGCAGCCGCTGCAGTTCCCCGCGTGCGACTTCGGTACCGGCGGGGCCGGCTCCTACGCGAGCGAGGTGGTCCGGGCGCTGCGCGGCAAGGTGACGGGCCCCGTCGAGGCGTACGTGCCCGAGGGCAAGCTGTGGTTCGTGCCGAAGCCCACCGGGCCGTTCCAGGTCGAGTCGCAGGGGGCGGGCCACCTCGTGGTGGCCAAGGGCGTCGGCTTCGATGCCAACGGGCTTCCGGTGGTGGTGCCCGGCGGCCACTGGCTGAAGGTCACCTCCGCCGAGGACACTGCGGTGGTGGATGCGGGGGCCGGGCACACCGCGGTCGGCGGCACTGCGGTGGGCGGCACCGAAGGGGCCGCACCGCACGTCGAGACCCTCGGCGCCCACCTCCCGGTGGAGCACCCCCTGCCGTCCGCCGTGCCCCCGCCGTCCGGTCACCGCCCGCCGTCCGACCACCAGTCGCCGTCCGACCACCAGTCGCTGCCCGAGGGCTTCCACCTGGCGCCCGACGGCACCGATCCGGCGCTGCTCGGTGCGATCCCGGGGGCGACCGCGTTCGGCGAGGCACCGCCGCTGATCCACTCCTCCGCCCGGTACGCCGAGCGGACCCGGCAGTTCGAGACCGATCTCGGGGCGTACTGCCACAACCTGGAGTCGGCGAACACCGCCGCCCGCAGGTCCGTGCAGAAGCTGCTGACCGTGCTGACCGCCGCCCACCCGGAGGTGCCCGAGCACGAGCTCATGCGGACCTTCCTCAAGGACGACGTGCGGTCGGCGGGGCAGATCGGCGAGCGGACCACCCGGGAGGAGTTCGACGCGCTGCTGCGCGAGGGCAACACCCGCGAGCTGATGACGGCGTTCTTCAACGCGGCGTTCTTCAAGGAGTCGCCGCTCGGCCTGAAGTCGGTGGTCAACGACCTGGTCCGGTCCGGTGACGAGGCGAAGGCCGCGGCGATCGGACTGGACACGGCCGAGTTCCGGGCGCAGTCGCAGTTCCTGAACAGCCCCGTGCGGTCGGTGCTGGCCGGTGCGCTCGGCAAGCTCTCGCCGGGCCGCGCGAGCATGTTCGACCACGACGTCTTTGCCACCGGCAACGTGCTCGCCCAGTCGAAGACCTGGCTGACGGACGGCCAGCACTACCTGGCGAGCATCGGTGCCCGCACCCTCCGCCCGGAGAGCGAGCGCGACGCGGTGTTCAGCGCCCGCGGCCCGGCCGAGTGGGCCCGGCTGAAGGCCCCGCTGAGCCCGCGCGAACTGGCCTTCCTGCAGGCCAACCCGGTTGCTCAGCGGCTGCTCGGGTTCCGGCTGGAGGAGGTGCCCGCCGCCTCGCTGCCGCGGCACCAGGACGGCGGCCCGGACCTGGCCGGGCTGCGGGAGCAGGAGGGGCTGCTGGACATCTGGATCGTCAAGGGCGCCGACGGGACCGACGTCGCGGTCAAGATGATCGGCGAGCCGGTCACGGTCGAGGACCCCCGGCAGGGCGACCTGCCCGGCCCGGGCCTGCTGCCCGGTCCGGAGCTGCCGCTCAGCTGGCACTCCGGGGAGGCGTACCACCGGCTCGACGAGCACAGCTCCTGGTACCGGGAGCTGAACGGCGACAAGGGCATGCGGCTGGTAGCGGGTGTGTCGGCGACCTCGGCCAAGGTGATGAAGGCGTTCAAGCTGCTGGGCGTCGACGGGGTGGACCCCGACCACATGACCCAGGCGCTCTTCGGCTGGATGCTCGCCGCGGGCGACCACTCGGTGTACGAGATCCTCAAGGGGGTCGAACTCTCGGACGTGGCGAAGCCGTTGGCCGCCGACGCGCTGACCTCCGCCGACCGGATGTACCGCAACCTGCCGGGCATCACGCTGACCGAGCTGCGCGAGTCGGTGGCCGTGGACGGCATGCTGCCGCACGAGGCGGTCTACCACGAGAAGATCCGCGCCAAGCTCACCGACCCGAATCCCGTCGGGGGGATCGCCGAGCCCGCGGCCGTCCACATCAGGATGGCGGACGAGCGGCGGGAGGCGTTCCGGGCGATCGACCGCGGCGACACCTTCGACCTGGACGAGGACCTGCACGAGCACCTCGCCAAGTGGCTCCGGGACAACCACACCACGGCCGCGGAGGTGCTGCGGGCGCTCACCCCGGCGCACTTCTACGCGCTGGCCGCCTACACCGGGCCCGCGTTCCCGATGATCAACGTGATGATGCGGTTCGGCGGTGCGACCGTCGACAAGGCCCTGCTGGTCCAGATCGAGAACCAGATCTTCAAGGACCGGGTCACGCCGCTCAGCCTCGCCACCCATCCGGCCCTCAAGGATCTGCTGCAGCGCCGGGTCTTCGCCGACAAGCGGGAGTCGGACGCGCACCGGGCCACGGTGATGGAGCAGGTCAAGCGGGTGCTGCCGGAGCTGAAGGCGGAGGTCCGCGAGCACATTGCGATGGTCAAGTCGGCCCTGGACGCGCTGCCCGGCGCCCAGGGCGAGGTGTACCGCGGCGGCGCGGCGATCGGCTTCAAGGCCGGCGGGGTCAGCCCGGTCTCGCCCGCGTACGGCGGGCGGACCGTGCGCCACGGGGAGTTCGCCAGCATGAGCCGCGAGGAGCCGGTGGCGCTGCGGTTCATGCGCGACCGCCGTCGTCCGGTCGGCCTGCAACCGCTGCTGCTGCAGACCAAGTTGAGCGGCGCAGGCGGTGCGGTGGACATCTCGGCCTTCTCGGTGGAGATGAAGGAGGCGGAGGTGCTGGCCAAGTCGCACAGCGGGTTCAAGGTGATCGAACGCACGAACTCGGGCGAGGGCTACCAGCGGATCCGCACCGAGGAGCCCGGGCCCGCGTTCCCCTCGCCGGCCACCCCGAACCAGGCCGCCGACCGGGCCGCCACCAAGGAGCTGCTGGCCGCGGCCGCCGACCTGACCGGTGTCCGCCGGATCGACCGGCGCGAGGACCTGTGGCCGCTGGCGGAGAAGATCGGTGCGACCCACTCCGGCCGCCGCCGCTCCTCGATGGTGATCGACCTGATGCAGCCGCAGGCCGCCCGCGAGCAGGCCGGCCTGCGGACCTGGCACCTGGTCCGGCTGACCGCCGACCTGTACGGCGGCCCGCACACCCTGGACGTCGCCCGGCTGACCGACGTCCGCCGCACCGCCGACGTGGTCCGCGAGGCCCTCGGGCTGCCGGGTGACAGCCCCGTCACCCTGGCGGAGGTGGACACCTACCTGCGCGGTCTCGGCACCGAGTACGGGCGGCACGTCAACCCGATCGAGCGGCTGCAACTGGTCTCCGAGGTGTCCCGGCTGAAGCAGCGGCAGCCGGGGCGCGCGGTCACCCCCGCCCAGGTGGCCGAGGTGTGGCGGCAGCAGCCGAGCACCCCGACCTTCACGGCGACCGGCCACCTGGTCACCCAGGCCGGCGGCCACGACCCGGTCGACGACCACCGGAGGCAGTACGTGCTGCGGGTCGGCGACCCGCACGACCCGGACCGGGCCCAGCTCACCAACGACGCGCTCGAACGGTTCCCGTTGGACGACCGCTTCCTCACCGTCGCCATGCACACCACGCGCGGCCTGCCCACCAGCGATGCCGAGCTGATCCCGCCCGCCGACCTGGCGGACAAGCTGCTGGAGCTCCGCGACGCGGGCGTCTGGGACGGCGTCAAGCCGCTCCAGTTCGCGGCCTGCGGGCTCGGCGACACGGTCTCCTCGAGCTACGTCGGCGAGGTGATGGGCGCGCTGTGGCGCGACCCGTCGGTCACCGCCGCCGCGTACGCCGGTGACGGCCCGGTCTGGTTCACCCCCAAGCTGTCCTCCGACGGCAGCCCGGTGCCGCTGGACGGGCGCGGCCACCTGGTGGTCTCGGCGGGGGTCGGGATCACCAAGGACCGCCGGCCCGGTATCGTGCCCGGCGGCCACTGGTACCGCTTCGAGCGTCCCGAGGACGGGTCGCTGCGGCCGAAGGTCGAGCAGCTGGGCGCCTACCTCAGCCCGGACGGCCACTCCGCGGCCCGGCCGGAGAACTACCTGCCCGCGCCGCCCGGCGAGCTGGCGGCGGACCTGGAGGGGGCGGTCCCCTTCACGGCCGACGACCCCGATCCGTACCGGCAGCCCGACGACCCGGACGCTCCGGACGCCCCGGAGGACCCGGACAGCCCGGACGCCCAGGACGCCCCGGAGCAGCCCGGCGCGGACATCGCGGACCTGATCTACCAGGAGTTGACGAAGTGAACGACACCGCCGCAGGGACCGGGGCGCCGGAGGGTTTCCGGCTGGCCGCGGTCTTCGACACCGTGGACCCGGTCGAGGGACCGGGATTCGCCGCCGACCACCCCCTGATCGGCGACCGCGCCGAGCGCGAGGCGCTGCTCGGCCGGCTCGCCGCCGGGACGCCGGTGCTGATGACCGCGCTGCTGATGGAGGACGTGCTCGACCCGGAGCGCGGCGGAGTGGTGCCGATGACCTACCGCACCGACGGCAGCTGGATCTGGACCGACACCGTCGCGTACTACCTGGAGCACCACCGGCTGGCGCCGGAACCCGGGCTGCTGGCCCACCTGCGGGCCCGCCCGGACGGCGCCGCGACGCCACAGGTGGACGACCTGACCCGGGAGCGGGCGGTCGCCTTCATCCTGACCCCGCCCGAGCGCGAGCCGGTCTGGGAGGTCGGCGAGGCCGGCCGAACGGACTGAACGGCCGCGGCCGACGCCCCCGCGGGGCCCGCGCCGGACGCGGGTCCCCGGGGGCGTCGGCCGTTCGGGGGCCGGGGCCGGTCAGCGGGCGTGGCGGGCGCGGCGGCGCTGCCGGGTGAGGCCGATCGCGGCGCCGCCGACCAGCAGGGCGCCGGCCGCGAGCGACAGTTCGGAGGCCAGTTCGGCGCCGGTGGAGGCGAGGCTCGGGCCCGGGTCCGGCTTGCGGCTCGCCGCCGTGCTCGCGGACGCGGACGGGCTCGGCGCGGGCGCCGGTGTGCTCGGGCCGGTGGACGGCGAGGCGGTGGCGGGCTTCGGGGTGGCGGGCGCGGTGGGGGTGGGGACGGGGGTGCCCGGCGCGGGGGCGGTGGTGGCCGGGGCGGGGGCGCCCTTGCCGCGTTCGGCCAGCTGCTGGGCGTAGAGACTGCCGGGCTGCACCGGCGTGCCGGTGGAGATCTTCGTACCGGACTGCTTGCCCTCGACGGGGGTGCCGCGGGTGCCGAACGCCCAGTTGTGCGCGGTGGGGGGCTGCTCGATGCCGTAGTAGCCGACGTTGGCGTTCCACATCACCTGGTTGGCGCCGGCCCAGCCCTGGCCGCTGCCCGCGTTGCTGCGGTTGGTCAGCGCGAGGTCGTCGTTGGGGCCGCGGGAGTGCAGCATGGTGATGGAGTCGTACAGGGTGCCGCTGGCCCAGCGCTGGTGCGGCCCGGCGTCCAGGCGGAAGCCGCCGGTGTTGTCCGAGGTACAGCGGGAGAACACGTTCGGCCCGGCGACCCGGGCGCCGGTCATCCAGGCGTGCAGGTTGCTGCCGCTCACCGTGCAGTCGACCACCAGGGTCTGCTGGCCGTCGATGGTGTACGCGCCGGGCTGGGCGAACGGCGCCCGCTGCGGGATCGCCTTCTCCATCCCGGTGGCGGCGGTGCCGGTGATGGTGATCCGCGACGCGGTGCTGCCCACCGAGCCCATGCCGGCACCGAACCGGTCCGCGACGACGTCGCGCAGCCAGCCGTCCCGGACGGCCGCGAAGTGCGCGAAACCGGACTTGAAGTAGCCGCTGGTCTCGTACCCGGCGGTGCCGACGAACGCCGCGCCGTCGGCGCTCATGCCCTCGACGCCGACCTGGGCGATCCGGCCGGGGAAGTCGTAGGCCCAGACGGTGGCGTGGGTGTACTCCTTCTCCAGCGCGTTGGTCAGCGGGATGTCCAGGGTGATCCGGTTGCCGTCGACCGCGGTGACGGTCCGCTGGAACTGCAGGCCGTCGTTGGGCGTCCAGGGCTTGCTCTCGCCGCCGTCCGTCCGGCCGGGGATGTGGTCCATCCCGATCGCCTTGATCCAGGCGGCCTCCTGCGGGCGCTGGACGACGATCTCCTGGCCGGCCTTGAGGCCCGCGGCGGAGTCCAGGGTCAGGGTGGTGGCGCCGACCGGGACGTAGGCGTCGGCCACCGCGTGGCTCTGGCCGCTCTTGCGGGGGGCACCCTCCCCGGCGATCTCGAACAGCACCCGGGCGGGGCCCGAGGCGGTCAGGTGGGTGCCGCCCGGGCCGCTGCCCGCGCCCCGGACCACCACCCCGGAGGTCCGGATCCGCAGCGGCTTGCCCACCCGGTACGTCCCGGCGGCGAGCTGGACGGCCCCGCGCAGCCCGTCCGCGCCGGCCGGCAGCGCGGACACCTGGTCGATCGCCTGCTGGATCCGGTCGCTGTCGTCCCCGGACGGGTTGGGGGTGAGGGTGGCGGCCGCCCTGGCGGTGGGCAGCGGCTCACCGCCGTTGCGGTACCCGGCGTACGAGTAGTCCGGGATCCGGTTCCCCTGCCGGTCGTGGCCGTACACCAGCCGGCCGTTGCCGAACTGCAGCCAGTCGACGGGATCGTCGCTCCCCGGGTCGGCGGCGACGGCGGTGGTGGCGGCCCACGCTGCGGAGAGGCCGGCCAGGGCGGACGCGGCGACGGCTGCGCGCAGCAGGGACCGGCGCCGGGATCGGGCGATGGGCATGGAACTCCTCGGTCGGCGCCGGGGACCGGCGGCCTGGAACACCTCGACACCCGGACAACGCCCGCGCGTTCGGGCCCGGTTCACCCGGCCTCCGGGGCCGCCGCCCGGTCCGGTGAACCGTGCGGCGGGGCCGGGCCGTAGTCCGTAGCAGAGGTACCGTCGGGCCGCCCGGCCCGGTGCCGCCTCGGACGGACACGATTCGCATGCAGAGCCAGGGGGCTGTGGTGGGCACGGGCCAGAACGGGAACGACGGCGCCTCGACGGGGTATCAGCTGCCGGCGGTCGCCTGGATGATGGACGACGACCAGGACCTCGACGGGGTCGGCCCGGAGCCCGCCGAGGCGGCCCCCGCCCCGGCCGGGGCCCCGGAGCCCGCCGTGCCGCCGCTCGCGGAGCCGGCCGCGCCCGCCGCCGGGCTTCCTGCGGCCGAACTCCCGGGGCCGCCGCCGCTCGGACGGGTCGAGCGGACGGCCCCGCAGACCGGCCACCCGCTCGGGCGCGTCCACCGCACGGACCCGCCGCCCGCGGGGTCCGCGGAGCCCGCAGAGCCCGCGCAGGCCCGGACCCCGGACGGGACGCCGGCCGCGCCCCCGGCCGCCGCTGCGGCGCCGGCCCCCGCGCCGGTCCAGGCTCCCGCGCCGGTGCCGGCCCCCGCCCCCGTCCCGCCCGCGACCGTGCCGCCGCAGCGGGTCCGGCCGCCGCTGCGGCCCGCCGGTGTCGCGGACCCCGCGGATCTGGCGGCCGCCGCCGCCCGGCTGCGGGCCGGCGGCGAGGCCCCCGGCCCGGACGCCGAGAACCCCGGACCGGGCGCCGCCGCCCGGGTCCACCGGCTGAACCGGCTCAGGCGCCCGGCCGTGGCCGCCGCCGCCACCGTCGGCATGGTGCTGATGGGCCTGCCGCTGGTGCTCCCGCACGGCAGCGGCGCCCCGCAGAGCCTCGGCGAGACCGACTCCGCCGGACTCAGCCGCACCGACGCCCCCGCCACCGACCCGGGCGCCGCACCCGCCACGGCCGCCCCCGGTGACGTCGCGGCGACGCCGACCGCCGCCCCCGGCGCGCCGACCGCGTCCCCCGGCGCGGCCACCGACCCGGCCGCGGACCCCGCCGCCGTCACCCCGGGCGCCGTCCCCGGCCAGCCGGCGGCGGCCGCCGCCCCCGGTACCGGAACGCCCGTCACCGCTCCCGGCCCGGGCGCGGTGGTCCCCGTGACCGCCCCCGGTGCCCACCCGGGCCCCGGCAGCACCACCCCCGTCACCCCGGTCACGCCGACCACCCCGGTCGCCGTCCCGCCCGTCCAGCCGCCGACCAGGACCACCCCGGCCGCACCGCCCTCGTACACCGGCATCGGCGGCGCCTGGTGCAAGAGCGCCAGCGTCTCGTTCAGCCAGTACGGCTGGTGGGAGGGCAGCCACGGCTGGGCCACCAACTCCGGCAGCTACGACGGCGCCAGCTGCGACGGCCGCTACACCTCGATGCCGATGTCCGGCTCCGACACCCGCGACGACGGCAACTCCGTGGTCTGGACGTTCCGCACCGCGCCGGTCACCAGCGGCAGCTGCCGGATCTCGGTCTACATCCCGAACAGCAAGGACATCAAGCAGGTCGGCGGCAACCCGGCCTACTACACCGTGCAGAACGGCAGCTCGCCCGGCAGCGGCACGATCGGCTCGTTCACCGTCAACCAGGTCAAGAGCCTCGGGCAGTGGGTGAGCGCCGGCACCTACAAGCTCAGCTCCGGCTCGATCTCGGTGATGCTGCACACCCGCGGCATCGACTTCGGCAGCGCCACCCACGCCCACCTCGCGGCCGCCGCGGCCCGCGCCGACTGCACCGGATGACCTCCGGCCCGACCCCGCCCCGCCGGGCGGACCACCCGTGCAACGAAGGGAACAGCAGGCCATGTCGCGCCACGTGCTGACGGTGTGCCAGGAGCAGCAGGGCGGCTCCTACCGGACGATCGGCGAGGCCCTGGAAGCGGCGCGCAGCGGTGCGGTCATCTCGGTCCGCCCCGGCCGGTACGAGGAGAACCTGGTGATCACCAAGATGGTCACCATCACCGCGGAGGACAGCCGCGGCAGCGTCCGGATCAGCCCGCGCCGCGGCTGCGTGGTCCAGGTCGTCGCCGAGGCCGTCCAGCTGACCGGGCTGGTGCTGGCCGGCCAGGACGAGGAACTGCCCGCCATCGACGTCCCGCGCGGCCAGGCCGCGCTCCAGGACTGCGAGGTGGCCGGCAACTCCTGGACGGCGGTACTGACCCGCCAGCAGGGCTCACTGGCGATGCGCGGCTGCCGGGTGGTCAACTCGGCCGGCGCCGGGATCGTCGAGACCTCCACCGGGACCAGCGTCATCGAGGACTGCGTGATCGAACACCTCGGCACCTCCGCCCTGGTGATCGGCGAGAGCGCCAACCCGGTGATCCGCAACTGCGTGCTGCGCGACGCCCGCGGCAACGGCGTCTGCGCCAACGGCGAGGCCCGCGGCACCATCGAGGACTGCGAGATCTCCGGCACCGACAAGCCCGCCATCGCGCTGGAGGAGCAGAGCTCCACCCGGGTGCTGCGCACCACCGTCCGCGACACCACGGTCGGCATCTACCTCAGCTCCTCCTCCCGGGTGCTGCTGGAGGACTGCACCGTCACCGGCACCAAGGGCCACGGCATCGCCCTGGCCGGCGGCACCGACCCGCTGCTGCGCCGCTGCCGGACCTCGCGGACCGCCGGCCACGGCATCCACGTCGGCGGCCGCTCCCGCGGCACCTTCGAGGAGTGCGAGGCGGGCGGCGCGCAGCAGGCGGGCATCTGGATCGGCGACTCCTCCGGCCCGGTGCTGACCCGCACGGCCGTCCGGGACTGCGCCGGGGCCGGGGTGGAGCTGACCGGCGAGAGCACCGCCGAACTGGACCGGCTGGAGGTGCGCGACATCGCCGGCCCCGGGGTGCGGATCAGCGAGGGCGCCAACCCGCTGCTGCGCCGGGTCACCGTGCACGGGACCCGCGGCCCCGGGGTGGAGGCGGTCCGGGACGGGCGCGGCCGGCTGGAGCAGTCGGAGATCGTGGCGGCCGGCCCGGCCGGGATCCTGGTCGCGGACGGCGCCGACACCTTCATCGGCACCACCGTGGTCCGGGACAGCGCCGGCGCCGGCGTCCTGGTCGGCGACGCCGGCACCGCGTCGCTTCGGGACTGCGAGACGGCCGGTTCCGGCGAGGACGGGGTGGCGGTCGACGGCGGCGGCGAACTGACCTGCACCCGGGTCCGCAGCCGCGGCAACCGCCGGCACGGCGTCCGGATCGGCGCCGGGGCGCGGGCCGCCCTCGGCCAGGTCGAGGCGCTGGACAACGCCGCCGACGGCATCCGGGTCGACTCCGCCGACGCGGTCCGCCTCACCGGCTGCACGGTCGCCGAGAACCGCGGCTGCGGCCTGCGGCAGACCGCGCCGAGCAGCCGGCTCGCGGTGGAGGACCTGCACAGCCGGGACAACGCGATGCCCGACGCCCACGGTTCGGCGACCGCCGACGCCCGGCCGCCGGCCCCCGACGCGGCCCGCACCGAGGAGGTCCGGGAGGCGCCGGGACGCCCGGCCGTCCAGGGCCCGCTGGAGGTACTGGAGTCGCTGGTCGGCCTGGCCGGCGTCAAGGAGCAGGTCGCCACCCTGGTCAACCTCAACAAGCTCGCCAAGCGCCGGGAACTGGCCGGCATGCCGGCCCTCCCGATGAGCCGTCACCTGATCTTCGCGGGCCCCCCGGGCACCGGTAAGACCACGGTCGCCCGGCTCTACGGCAGCATCCTCGCCGAGCTCGGCGTGCTGCGCAGCGGGCACCTGACCGAGGTGGCCCGCGCCGACCTGGTCGCCTCGATCGTCGGCGGCACCGCGATCAAGACCACCGAGGTGTTCCGGGAGGCGCTCGGCGGGGTGCTGTTCGTCGACGAGGCGTACACCCTGTCGGCGGGCGCCGGCGGCAGCGGCCCGGACTTCGGCCGGGAGGCGATCGACACCCTGGTGAAGCTGATGGAGGACCACCGCGACGACATCGTGGTGATCGTGGCCGGCTACTCCCAGGAGATGACCGACTTCCTGGCCTCCAACCCGGGCCTGGCGTCCCGGTTCAGCCGGACCGTCGAGTTCGAGAACTACGCCGTGGACGAGCTGGTCACGATTGTCGAGCGGGCCGCCGGCGGCCACGGCTACGAGCTGGCCGACGGCACCCGGGAGGCGCTCGCCGAGCTCTTCACCCGGATGCCCCGCGGCGCGGACTTCGGCAACGGCCGGGCCGCCCGCAAGGTCTTCGAGGAGATGGTCGACCGCCAGGCCACCCGGCTCGCCGGGCAGGCCGAGATCGGCGACGCCGACCTCGCGCTGCTGCTCGCCGCCGACACCGGGGTGGAGACCGGCGCCGCCCCGGCCGGCACCGGCGGCACCGAGATCCTGGACGAGCTGCGCGCGATGGTGGGCCTGCCCGCCGCCAAGGAGCAGGTCGAGGACCTGGTCAACCTGATCACCCAGGTCCGCCGCCGGCAGGAGGCCGGGCTGCCGACCGCGAAGATCAGCAACCACCTGGTCTTCGCCGGCCCGCCCGGGACCGGCAAGACCACCGTGGCCCGGCTCTACGGGCGGCTGCTCACCGAACTCGGGGTGCTGCCCAAGGGCCAGCTGGTCGAGACCGCCCGCGCCGACCTGGTCGGACGGTACGTCGGCCACACCGCGCAGCTGACCCGCGAGGCCTTCGACCGGGCCCGCGGCGGGGTGCTGTTCATCGACGAGGCGTACACCCTGACCCCGCGGCACGGCGGCGGCGGGGACTTCGGGCAGGAGGCGGTGGACACCCTGATGAAGCTGATGGAGGACCACCGCGACGAGGTCGCCGTCATCGTGGCCGGCTACGAGGACGAGATGCGCGGCTTCCTGTCCTCCAACCCGGGGCTGGCGTCCCGCTTCTCCCGGCAGATCGAGTTCGGCCACTACACCGACGACGAGATGGTCACCATCGTGCGGCTGCACGCGGAGAACGCCGGGTACGTCTGCTCGCCCGAGACGCTGGCCGCGCTCGGCCGGCAGTTCGCCGCGATCCCGCGCGACCGCACCTTCGGCAACGGGCGCCTCGCCCGGCAGACCCTGGAGGCGATGATCACCCGTCAGGCCGGACGGCTCAGCCGGCTGGAGATCGGCGACCTGGCCGAGCTCAGCCTCCTGCTCCCGCAGGACATCGCGGCGGAGCGGCTGGGCACCGCGGTATGAGCCGCCGGCCGCGGACCGGGGGAGCGGCGCCCACCCGCGCGCGGGCCGCCGCCGCGCTGGTGGCCGCGGGCGGAGCGCTGGCGGGCGCGGTGCTGGTACCGGCCGCCCCGGCCGGTGCCGCCGGGGGCGCCGGCGGAGCGGCCCCCGCGGACGGCGCGCCGCTGCCGGTGGTCACCCAGAGCCTGCGGGACGCCCAGCGCGAGGGCTGCCTGACGCCGTCCGACCGCACCACCGACCGCACCCCCTGGCCGCAGACCGCGCTGCGGCCCGAGGGGGCCTGGGTCCGCACCCGGGGCGCCGGGATCACCGTCGCGGTGGTCGGCTCCGGCGTCGACGGCTCCTCGCCCGCACTGGCAGGCCGGCTCACCCTCGGCCCGCGCGAGAGCGGCGGCGGCTCCTCCGGCCGGGACTGCGTCGGGCACGGCACCCTGCTGGCCGGCCTGATCGCCGGCCGCGGACCGGGACCCGGTGCCGCCGGCGGCGCGGGCACCGGGCCGGCCGGGCTGGCGCCCGAGGCCGCCGTGCTGGCCGTCGCCGTCACCGACGACTCCGGGGCCACCACCGCGGACCTGCTCGCCAAGGGGATCCGCGACGCGGTCGACGGCGGCGCCCGGGTGGTCGCCGTGGCGGTACCGGTGGCGGCGGCGAGCGACGCGCTGTCCGACGCGATGCGCCACGCCCAGGCCCGCGGGGCGCTGGTGGTCGCGCCCTGCGCGCCGGACGGCGAGAGCCGCAGCGCCCCCGTCTTCCCCGCCTCCTACCCGGGGGCGCTGGCCGTCACCGACATCGGCCCGGGCGGCGCCGCCCCCGACGGCGCCCGGCAGGGCCGGACCGACCTGGCCGCCCCCGGCGACGCCGTGGTCGGCGCCGGGCCCGGCGGCGGCCACTTCCAGGCCTCCGGGCCCAGCTACGCGGTCGGCTACGTGGCGGGCACCGCCGCCCTGGTGCTCGCCGCCCACCCGCAGCTGACGCCGGCCCAGCTGACGCACCGGCTGGAGGCCACCGCCTACCGGCCGGGCACGGTGCTGCCCGACCCCCAGCTCGGCTACGGCACCGTGGACCCGGTCGCCGCCGTCACCGCCGACCTCCCCGAGGAGCGCGGCGCCGTCCCGGCGCCCGCGCCGGCCGACCCGGGCGAACCGCCGGCGGTCCGGCCGCCGGTCGACCCGGGCGCCGCGCGGCTCGCCCTCCTGGTGGCGGGCGCCGGCGGCGGGGTGTCGGCCGTCGTCGGCTTCGCCGCGGCGGCCCTCCGGCTCGGCCGCCGCCACAACCGGCCTCCGCGCCCCTGACCTGCGGCTCCGCCACCGGCCGCGGCCGGTGGGACGGCGGGCGAACAGGACCCGCCCGAGATCCGACCCGGCGGTGAACACTCGCGAGCCCGTTATCCGTTCAACCAAGTACGGCGAGGACGGACCTGCGGGCCGCGCCGACCGGCGGACGAGGGGCGTTCCCATGCGGGTGAGTACGGGCTTCCGGAGCGGTGGCATGCTGGCGGTCATGGTGGACCACGACAGGCACGGTGAGGACGAGGAGACGGCGCGTCGGCTGATCGCCTCCTGGCTCGCGGACGGCGAGGACGGGAACCCGGGCGACCCCGGCGGCGGGACGGGCGGTGCCGCGGCCGCGCCCACCGGACTGGCCGTGCCGCCCGCCGCGGCCCGGGAGGTCATCGCCACCGCGCGGCGACTGGCCGTCCAGGGCCTGGCCGGACGGCCCTGGCCGGTACCGCCCGCCGACTTCCGCCTGATCGCCGAGGCCCTGGTCGTCGACGAGCACCCGTCGGCGGCCGGCTGGACCGCCCGCGAGCGGGCCGAACTGGCCCGCTGGATCGCCGTCCTGGTGCACCGCTTCGGCGAGGACGGCGTCCAGCGCCTGACCGCCGCGCTGGCCGGCCGCCGCTGACCGCCCGCCGGCGGCCGCCCACCGCTGAGCCCGCCGCTGACCGCCCTCCCACGGCCGCCCGGCCCGGCGGCCGCGTTGGCGGATCATTGGGACCGTGTTGGCGGCGCCTGGAACTGTGGACTCCGTAAGAACGGGGGACCTCCGGCGGCCGGCACGGCCGAGGGTGTCCCCGCGTCAGTTCGACGAACCGGAGCGAAGGGCATGGCCGTGGCCGAGGACGCTACTGCTGCCGAGGGAGCCGCACCGAGCGGTCCGACCGGTCAGGCCGGTCGGACCGGTCGGACCGGTGCGACCCTCGACCAGGAAACCCTGGCGGAGTTGTACCGACTGCACGGGCCGTACCTGCTGCGGGCACTGCTGAGAGTCACCAGCGGGGACCGCGGCAAGGCCGAGGACATCCTCCAGGAGACCTTCCTGCGGGCCTGGAAGAACCCCGCCGCCATCCACCGCGGCCCCGAGCACAGCCGCCCCTGGCTGTTCACGGTCGCCCGGCGGATCGCCATCGACCACTTCCGGATGCAGGCCGCCCGCGCCCAGGAGGTCGCCGACGACTCCCCGGAGGACCACGCCGGCACCCACGACCCCTACGACGAGGTGCTGGCCGCCCGGGACATCGAGGTCGCCATGGCCGAACTGCAGCCGCACCACCGGGACGTCCTGGTCGAACTGCACATGAAGGGCCGGTCGATGGCCGAGGCCGCCCAGGTCCTCGGGGTGCCCGTGGGCACCGTGAAGTCCCGGAACTTCTACGCCGTCAGGGCGCTGCGCCCCATCCTGGAGGCCAGGGGGATGACGGCCGGGATGACCGCCGCACTCTGACCGGGCAGCTCCGCGCGGACCGCCGCCGCCCGCCGGGCCAGCGCCTGCGCCGCGCCGGTGTCGCCGAGTTCGGCGGACAGCCGGGCCGCGGCGTCCAGGTGCCCGGCCGCCTCCGCCGGACGCGCCGAGGCCAGCAGGAAGTCCGCGAACTGCTGCTCCGCCAGCGCGTGCAGGTGCAGCGCCCCCGAGAACCGGCAGCCGGCCAGCGTCTGCCGCCAGGCGTACTCCGCCTCCGGCACGCTGCCCAGCAGGTGCAGGGCGGCCGCCTCGGCGGCCATCGCCTGGAGGTGGAAGGTCGCGTACGGGTGCCCGGCCAGCAGGTCGCGGGCCGCCCGGGCGTACCGCAGGGCACCCGCGCCGTCCCCGGTCCGCACCCGGAGCCGGGCCGCGGTGCTCAGCACGGCCGCGCCGGCCTCCCCGGCGTCCAGCGTCCCCAGCAGGCCCAGCGCCTCCTCCGAGGTGGCCACGGCCGCCGGCAGCTCCCCGTCGTCCGCGAGCGCCAGCGCCAGCACCGTCAGACTGTTCACATGGACCCGCCCGCCGAGCGGCGCGGTCCGCGCCGCGGCCTGCCGGGCCAGCCCCAGCGCCCGCCCGGCCGGACCCCGGCCCGCCAGCGCCCGCGCGGTGGCCGACTCCAGCAGCGCCAGGGACAGCTGGTCCCCGTCCCGGGCGGCCGCCGCCAGCCCGGACCGCAGGCAGCCGAGCCGGTCGGTGAGCCGGCCCGCCGCGTGGTACAGGCAGTTGGCGACCAGCGCCAGCTGCCAGGCCCGCCGGTGCTCGCCCGCCTCGCCGGCCGCCTCCACCAACGCGCGGACCACCGGCTCCTCGCCCGCGAACCAGGCCAGCGCGGCGCGTACGTCCGGCACCACCGGCAGCAGCGGCGGCGCCGCCGGCCCGGGTTCCTCCGGCGCCGCGAACTCCGCCAGGTGCGGCTGCAGCCTGGTCGCCGCCCGCAGCGTCGCCGCCAGGTAGTGGTCGAGCAGCCGGGCCCTGGCCCGCAGCCCCGTCCGCGGCCCCGCCGCGTCCAGCAGCTCCAGCCCGTACGCCCGGACCAGGTCGTGCCGGTGGAAGCGGCCCGGCGCCCGCTCCGTCAGCAGGTGGTACGAGGCCAGCTCGGCGAGCGCCCGGCGGGCCTCGGCCGCGCCGCCGCCCAGCAGCGCCGCGCAGGCCGGCACGTCCACCTCGGTCGCCGGGTGGACGGCCAGCAGCGCCAGCAGCCGGCCGCTGGACGGATCCAGGTGCCGGTACGTCAGATTGAGCGCCGAGCGCACACTCACCCCGCCCTGGGCGTCGAGGGCGGGCAGCCGGGTCCGTTCGTCCGCCAGCTCGGCGACCAGCCCGGCGATGCTCAGCCCGGGCTGCGAGGCGAGCCGGGCGGCCGCGATCCGCAGCGCCAGCGGCAGCCGCCCGCAGAAGGCGGACAGCTGCCCGGCGGCCTCGGCCTCCGCCGCGGTCCGCTCCTCGCCGAGCAGCTGCGCCAGCAGGCCGAGCGCGTCACCGGGCGGCAGAGCCCCGAGCTGCAGCAGCACCGCGCCCTCCGTGACCACCAGGTCCTCCAGCGTCCGGCGGCTGGTCACCACGGTGGCGCAGCCCGGCCCGGCGGGCAGCAGCTCGGCGATGTCGCGGGCGTCCTGCACGTTGTCCAGGACCACCAGCAGACGGCGGTGGCGGGTCAGTTCGCGGTAGCGGGCGGCGCGGCCCGCCGGGTCCTCGGGCACCTCGGACTCGGCGAGCCCCAGGGCCCGCAGGAAGCGCACCAGGACCTCACCCGGGTCGCACGGGCCGGCCGGGTCGAAGCCGCGCAGGTCGCCGTAGAGGTGGCCGTCCGCGAAGCCCGCCGACGCCCGGTGCGCCCACTGGACCGCGGTCGCCGTCTTGCCCACCCCGGCCGGGCCGGTCACCACGGCGATGCCGCCGCCGCTGTCCGCGCCGCACACCTGGTCCAGCCGCCGGGCCTCCTCGGCCCGGCCGACGAAGCCCGGCGACAGCCGCGGCAGCGCGCACTCCAGCCGGCGCACGGCCGCCGCCGGCCGCACCTGCCCGGCCGCCCGGGGCCGGGTGGGCAGTTCGGCGGGCTCGTCGGCGAGCACACCGGCGAACGCCGACCGCAGCGCCGCCCCGGGCAGCAGCCCGAGCTCCGCGGCCAGCCCGGCCCTGACCCGGTGGTAGGCCTCCAGCGCCTCGGCCGGCCGGCCCGCCTGGTGCAGACAGCGCACCAGCAGGGCGGCGGCCGGCTCGTCCAGCCGGTCGGCGTGCACCGCGAGCTCCAGTGCGGGCACGGCGACCGCGCCGCGCCCGGTCCGCAGCAGCCGCTCGGCCCAGCCCGCCAGCGCCCTGCCGCGGTCGCGCTCCAGTTCGGCGGCGAAGGCCCGGCGCAGCCCGGTCTCCGGGAGGTCCGACAGCGGCGGCCCCTGCCACAGGTCGAGCGCCGCGCCCAGCAGCCCGGCCGCGGCGGTGTCGTCCGCCGTCGCCTCGGCCCGGGCCGCCAGCGCCCGGAAGGCGTGCACGTCGACCCGGACCGCGTCACCGAGCAGCAGGTACCCCGGGGCCCGGGTCACCAGCGTCAGCTGGGACCCCGCGAGCAGCTTGCGCAGCGCGGCCACGTGCCCCTGCAGCGCGGCCCTGGCCCGGGGCGGCGGATCGTCGGCCCAGAGCAGCTCGTAGAACCGCTCCACCGGTACGCAGCGGCCCAGTTCGAGGGCCAGCAGGGCCAGGACGGCCCGCCGCTTCGCCCCGCGGACGGCCACCGGGCCGCCGTCCGCGTCCCGGATCTCGGTAGGACCGAGCAGCCGAATACGCATGCGCTCCCCACCCCTGTCAGCCTCGCTGTCGAAGCGCCGGGTGGCAGTCTAACCACGGTACGAGAGCGGACCGCCACATCCCGGAACACCGCCGGTGAACGCCATCCGGCGGGCGAGCCACCCGCGTAGAAGATCGACGGCGGATGAACTCACGGCAAAGAGTTGGGAGCCCCCGAGCCCGCGCCGACGGCCCGGACCGTCGCTTCCCACAAGGAAGTTGACGCAGCTGACGGCGGCCGCGGGACGCTTGGATCAGGTCCGCGGCGGTCCGTATTGTCAGCTCCGTCCACATCGGCAAGCGGCAAGGGGGGCGGACATGCACATCCATCTGCTCGGTCAGGTCGGGCTCCGGGCCGGCGCCGACGGCACGCCGCTGCGGCTGCCCGGATCCCGGCGCACGGCCGTACTCGCGGCCCTGGCCGCCGAGTTGAACCGGGTGGTGCCCGTCGAGCGGCTGCTCGACCTGGTCTGGGACGGCACACCGCCGCCCACCGCGCGCGCCGCCCTGCAGGGGCACGTGGCGGCCGTGCGCCGCGCACTGCCGGGCACCGGGCTCGAGGTGGTCACCCGCGGCGCCGGCTACCTGCTGGCCGGGCACCCCGACACCGTCGACGCCCACCGCTTCGAGCGGCTGTGCGCGCAGGCCGACCGCACCGCGGACGACGAGGCGGCCGTCCGCCTGCTGCGCGAGGCGCTCGCCCTGTGGCAGGGCCCCTGGCCCGGGCCTGCACTGGCCGACTGCGGCTCACGGACCCTGACCGACACCACCGGCCGCGCCTGGCAGGCCGCCCGGCTGATGGCCGCCGAACGCCTCGCCGAAAGGCTGCTGACGGCCGGACGGGGAAGCGAGGCGCTGCCCGAACTGGGCCGGGTGGCCGACGCCGAGCCGCTGCGCGAGTCGGCAGCCGCCCTGCTGGTGGCCTGCCTCGGACAGGCCGGCCGCACCGACGAGGCCGCCACCGCGTACCAGCGGGCCGCCGGCGCCCTGGCGGCAGCCGGCCTGACGCCCGGTCCGCGGCTGCGCGAGGCCGGCGACGCACTGCACCGCACGACGCCCGGCGCCGGGGCGGCGCTCCCGGCGGCCGCACGCGGGTTCGCCGGCCGCGAGCGCGAGCTCGACCGCCTGGACCGCGCCGCCGCCACGGCCGGTGCCCGCCCGCTGCTGCTCACCGGCGCCGCCGGGACCGGCAAGACCGCCCTGGCGCTGGAGTGGGCGCACCGCAACGCAGACCGCTTCCCGGACGGCCGGCACTACCTGGACCTGCGCGGCTCCGGCCACGCCCGGCCCGCCGAACCCCTGTCGCTGCTCGCCGAACTCCTCGGCGCACTCGGAACCGGCGCGGAGGAACTGCCGCGGGGCACCGGGGAACGCGCGGTGCTGCTGCGCCGACTGCTCGCCGACCGCCGGATGCTGCTGATCCTGGACGACGCGGCCGGGTACCGGCAGGTAGAGCCGCTGCTGCCGGGCGCCCCGGGCGTCCTGGTGCTGGTGACCGGCCGCGCACACCTCACGGAGCTGGTGGTCCGGGAGGCCGGACTGCCGCTGCCGCTGGAGCCGTTGGGCGGGGACGAGTCTGCGGGCCCGCCGGGAGGGCGGGCCGAGGCGGCCCCCGGGAACGAGTCCGACGGGCTCGGCCGGCCTGACGGGTTCGACGAGCCTGATGCGCCGGTGGCGCCGCTGTGCCGGGTGGCGGGGACGGAGTGGGCCGACGCCGACGCCGACGCCGACGCCGACGCGGTACCGGCCGAGGACGGGTGGCCGGTCGGGCCGAGCGAGTGGCTGCTGCGCGCACTGCGGGCGGCGGCCGACCGGTCGGACACCGCAGCCGGTGACCCACTCGCCGACCCGGTCGCGGCGATGTCCGGGGTGCCCGCCGACGACGGCCTGATCGGCATCGTCGGAGACGTCGTTGACGAGGTGTCCGGCGAACCGCCGGCGGAGCCGGACGGTGGGACGCCCTCCGTGGCGCTCGTTCGTGGCGCGGCGGCGACGGCCGGGCCTGCGGCCGGGCCCGCGGCCGGTGGGCGTCGGGCGATGGCGGCTCGGGCGGTCGGTGAGGTCTGCGGTGGGTGGCCGGCGGAACCGGGCAGTGGAGCGGCCCTCGGGGTGCCCGCCGACGGCCGGCGGGTGGCGGCTGCGCCGCCGGTGGGTCCGGTGTCCGGTGCGGTAGCCGTCGGGCCGCCCCGCCGGATGTCCGGCCCGTCGGTGGGCGAGGCGTCCGGCGCGGTGTCCGACCGTTGGGGCCGGGCCGCCGGTCCGGTGGCGGGTGGCGGCCCGATCGTCAGGGTCCCGGCGCCCGCGGCGCGTTGTGCGGAACCGGACCCGGACCCGGCGGCCGAGCGGCCGGCCGGGCTGCCCGGTGGGTTCCCCGGTTCCGGGGCGGGCGGCCACGTCGGCGCCGTACCGGCCGAGCGGGCGGCTGTGCTGCGGCCCACCGCCGCCGACGGCGTTCCGCAGGAGCGGGTGCGGCCCACGGCCGGCCGGCCGGGCGCGGGCGGGTCCGGCCCGCTGCCCCGGCGTGGCCCGCGGCCCGGTGCGGGTGGCCGTTCCGGCGGGCCCGGTGCCCGTTCTCGTCGAGGAGCTTTCCGGCGGCCGCCCGGCCGTCCGCGGCCGTGCCCGCCCGCACCGGGCAGCCGCCGGGCCACCCGGCATGCTGCCCGGACGGTCGCCGTGGCGGCGGCCGGGCAGGACATCGTGGGCATGATGCTGCATCAATTCGCCGTTGTCGCTACGGTACTGACCGAGCCGGGCCGCACCGACGACGCAGCGGCCGCTCCGCGTACGGCGATCGGCGTCCCCGCCGCCCGGGGGCGCCCCACCGGCGGCCCGCGCACCGGGCCGGCGGGACCGGAGCGGTGCCGGCCCCCGCGCAGCAGAACCACTTGAGCCACAGGATCCCGCCATGCGAATCAACCTGCTCACCGACCTCGAACTGCGGTGCGCGGACGGGACCGAGCTCGCGGTGGCCACGCCCAAGCGGCGCACCCTGCTCACCGTGCTCGCCCTCGAGCTGAACCGGGCCGTCCCCACCGACCACCTGGTCGACGCCCTGTGGGGCGACACCGCTCCGCCCACCGCCCGGGCCGCCCTCCAGGGCCACGTCGCCGCCCTGCGCAAGCAGCTCGACGGCGCCCGTCTGCGCCTGGTCACCCGGGATTCCGGGTACTCCCTGGTGGGGGCGACGGATTCGGTGGACGTGCACGAGTTCGCCGACCTGGTGAACGCCGCCGCCGACCTCGCCGACCCGGCCGCCGCCGCGGTCCTGCGCACCGCGCTGGCGCTGTGGCGCGGCCCCTGGGAGCCCGAGGACGCGCCCGGTCCGCTCCCCGCGGACGCGGCCCGCCGGCTGCGCGGGAGCAGGCTGCGCGCCCTGGAACGGTACGCCGAGACGCTGCTGCGGCTCGACCGGTCCGCCGAGGCGCTGGACGAACTGACCGCCGCGGTCGCCGCGGCACCCCGCCGCGAGCCGACGGTGGCCCTGCTGATGCTCTGCCTGGACCGGGCCGGCCGGGCCGGCGAGGCGCTCGCCGTGTACCGCCGTACCGTCGCCGCGCTGGAGGAGGAGCTCGGCATCGGCCCGGGCCGGGTGCTGCTCGCCGCCCACGAGCAGGTCCTGGCGGCCGCCCGGCCCCGCCCGGCCGCCGCCCGGCCGGGTCCGGTGCCGTGCGGACTGCCCCGGGCCGGCCGCGGGTTCGCCGGGCGGGCGGCGGACCTGGCCCGGCTCGACGAGGCGGCCGCCCGGCCCGGCCGGACGGCGGTCCTGGTCCGCGGTGCGGCCGGGGTCGGCAAGACCGGCCTGGCGCTGGAGTGGGCGCACCGCAACGCCGACCGCTTCCCGGACGGCCGGCTCTTCGTCAACCTGCGCGGTTTCGACGAGTCGGGGCCGCTGGATCCGCGGGAGGCGCTCGGGCGGCTGCTGCGCTCGCTGGAGGTGCCCGAGGACACGCTGCCGGTGTCCACCGCCGGACGCTCGGCGCTGCTGCGCGAGCTGCTGGCGGGGCGGCGGATGCTGGTGGTGCTGGACAACGTCCGCGACCACGCCCAGGCCGAACCACTGGTCGTGGACTGCCCCGAGGTGCTGACCCTGGTCACCAGCCGCAGCCGGCTGGACGGGGTCGACTGCCCCGGCGCGGTCCGGCTGACCCTGGACGTTCTCGGCCGCCGCGAGGCGCTGGACCTGCTGTCGCGGGTGGTCGACCCGGCCCGGCTGGCGGCCGAACCGGCCGCCGCCGACCGCATCGTCGACCTCTGCGGCGGCCTGCCGCTCGCCCTGCGGATCGCCGCCGCCCGCCTGGCCTCCCGTCCGGGCTGGCCGCTGACCGCGCTCGCCGAGGAACTCGCCGACGAGCAGACGGCGCTGCCCGCGCTCACCACCGGCGGCGACCTCGGGGTCGCCTCGGCGCTGGCGCTCAGCTGCCGGGCGCTGTCGGCGCCCGCCGCCCGGCTGTTCGCCCTGCTCGGTCTGCACGCCGGGCCGGCGGTCTGCCCGCACACGGTCGCGGCGCTCGGCGGGCTGGACGCCGGGCGGGCGGCCCGGCTGCTGGGCGAGCTGGGCGACGCCCACCTGGTCGAGGAGTCGGCGCCCGGCCTGTTCGCCCGGCACGACCTGGTCAGGCTCTACACCCGTGAGCTGGCGGAGGCGCTGCCGGCCGCGGAGCGCCGGGCCGCCGCCGAGCGGCTGCTCGGCTACCACCGCGCCGTGGTCACCGCGGTGACGACGGCGCTCGGCCGGCCGCGGCAGCCGGTCCGGGATCCCGGACCGCCGCCGCCCGGCGGCCTCCCGGTCCTGGACGGGCCGGGGAAGGCGCTGGAACTGTTCGGCCGCGAGGAGCGGGCGATCCGCGCCGCCGCCCGGGAGGGCGCCCGCCACGGCCTCGGCGGCGCGGTGTGGCTGCTGGCGTACGAGGCGGCGCCGGCCTACTTCCACGACGGCGGGCTGCTCGCCGAGTGGGAGCAGCTGGCGCGGACGGCGCTGGCCGCCGCGGAGGACTCGGACAGTCTGGAGGGCCGGGTCTGGATGACCAGCGACCTCGGGATGATCCTGGGCGAGCGTGAGCAGCCCGCCGAGCAGGCCGGGCTGCTGGAGCGGGCGGTGGTGCTGGCCGAACGCCTGGGCCGGCGCCGGCCGCTGGTGCGCTGCCTGAGCGTGCTGGCCGCCGCCCTCTACGAACTCGGCGACGCGAAGCGGGCGTTGCTGCTGCTGGAGCGGCTGGTGGAGACCGAACGGGCCGCGGGGGACCACCGTTCGGCCGGGGTCCAGCTGAACAACCTGGCGGAGTGCCGGATGGCGCTGGGCGAGCTGCCGGCGGCGCTGGCGGCGGCGGAGGAGTCGGCCGCGCTGCTGGCGGCGGGGCCGGACCCGGCGCTGTCGATCACGCTCGGCACGCTCGCGCAGGTACGGGCCGGGCTCGGGCTGGTGGACGAGGCGCTGGCGGTGGTCCTGGAGGCGCTGCGGCTGGACCGGGAACGCCGTGACCACCGGCAGGAGGCCGACCACCTGGTCCAGGCCGGGGAGTTGCTCGCCCGGCTGGGGCGGGACCGGGAGGCCGCCGAGCACTACCGGCAGGCGCTGGAGGCCTGCGAGCGGCACGGTGGCCAACTCGACGGCGTGCGGGCCAGGTTGGCGGAGATCGGCCGGGCCGCAGCCGGCCGGTGAACCGGATCGGGGCCGGGGGCCGTTGACTCAAGTGCGGTGCCGCCGCCGGCGCCCGTCCCCCTGTAAGGGCGCCGGCGGTACCGCGAGCAGGACCACCGGAGAGATTCTGACCACTGGTATTGACCGGTGGTCAATCCAAGGTCAGGATTCCGCACATGAAATCTCCCCTCTTCCGGCGTGCGACCTCGGTCGCGGCCAGTGCCCTCGCGGTCGCCGGCACCTTCGCCGTCGCCGCGCCCCGCCCGGCCGACGCCAACCAGCCCGCCGCCGCCCGCCCGGCCGCCGCCCCGGCCGCCGGCACCCCGGTCGCGGTCCAGGAGTGGCTCTACCCCGGCGTCTTTGGCTCGGTGGCCTGCAGCGCCCCGGCCGAGTACGCCGACAACCGGGTGAAGAACGGCGTCCTCAAGCCCGAGTACTACGCCATCAACGCCTCCGGTCAGGCGGTGCTGCTCCCCGCCACCGACCCGGCGTACGCGTGCAACGGCTACAGCGCGGCCAACGCCGCGGACGTGAAGGCGCACTCGGCGCGGCAGTTCATGACGGTGTCGCTGGCGGACCTGGCGGCCGAGCGCAAGCTGACCGGTGACCCGGCGAAGAAGGCGGCGGCGGTGACGACGCTGGCGGACTTCACCCGGCAGATCGGCTTCACCGGCGTCGACATCGACTTCGAGAACTACTGGGAGTGGAACGAGCAGGACGCGGCGAACTTCTTCTCCTTCCTGCACGACCTCGCCGACGGGCTGCACGCGCGCGGCCTGCAGCTCCAGGTGGAGGGCCCGCCGGACACCACCACCCGGTTCGACTACGGCCAGGCGCTGGAGGTGGGGGCGGACCAGGTGGTGATGATGGTCTACGACCTGGAGTACCAGTCGCCGAAGGGGGCGACCTGCCTGCCGTTCGCACCGTTCGACTGGATGAAGGACCTGGTCTCGGGCGCCCTGGCGCAGATCCCCGCGGACCGGCGCTCGCGCTTCGTGGCGGGCCTGCCGTCCGAGGCGTACACCGCGTCCGACCAGTGCCGGACCATCGTGGGCAACCAGACGGTGGCGGACATGCGCAAGGCGCCGGGCTGGTCGGAGGACCCGGCGGTGGTGGCGCAGCGGCGGGATCCCGCTTCGGGTGAGATCCGCTGGAGCTCGGGCGGGAAGTTCTACGACTACGTGGACCAGGTGGCCCTGGACGCCAAGCTGAAGGTGGTCCGTGACCTGGGCGTGTCCGAGGTCTCGGTGTGGGCGCTGGGCGGCGGCAACGCCTGGTTCTCCGCGGGCGCGCTGGGCGGCGGCACCGGTCCGGCGGCCAGCTCGCTGGTGTCGAAGGCGTCCGGCCGCTGCCTGAACGCGCCGTCGGCCGCCAACTCGACCCGGCTGGAGGTGCGGGACTGCGACGGCTCGGCCGGGCAGCGGATCGCGGCGCAGCCGGACGGGACGCTGCAGGTGCAGGGCAAGTGCGTGGACGCCTCCGGACGCAGGACCGCGCCCGAGACCCCGGTGATCCTCTACACCTGCAACGGCGGCGCCAACCAGCAGTGGACGTCCAGGGCCGACGGATCGGTGGTCGGGGCGCAGTCCGGGCTGTGCCTGGACGTGATCGGCGGCGCGGTGCCGGCGCCGAACGGCACCAAGCTGGAGCTGTGGCCCTGCACCGGCCAGGACAACCAGCTGTGGAGCCGGGCCTGACCCGGTGAGAGCCGCGGGTTCAGCCGAGGAAGGGGTCGGCGGGCAGCGCGTCCGGCCCGGGGCCGGCGGTCGCCCAGCCGCCGGACAGCACGCGGCCCGGCCCGCCGCCGCGGGCCAGCGACAGCCGGGACACCACCCGGTAGCGGTCGCCGCGGTAGACGGAGCGGGTGAACTCCACCACCGCGCCGGACTCGTCCTCGGTGACCCGCTCGAACAGCAGCGCCGGGAAGTGCGCCGGGACGTCGAGGAGTTCGGCCTCCTGCTCGTCGGTGACGGTCGGCTCGATGGTCTGCACCGCCTCGGCCACGCCGATGCCGTAGCGGCGCTCCAGCAGCTCGTAGAAGGAGTTCTCCTCCAGGTCCCGGGCGGTGAGACCGGGGACGGCGGACTCCGGGACGTACAGCGTCTCCACCGACATCGGCTGGCCGTCGACCAGCCGGAGCCGGGTGATCCGCAGCACCGGCGAGGAGGGCGCCAGCCGCAGCCGGCGGCCCACCCGGGCGCCGGCGCTGATCCGGGTGAAGTCCACCGTCCGGCTGGTCCAGGAGCCGGCGGCCCCGGCGGTCCTGGGCAGGGCCGGGGCACCGGCCGGCGTCAGCGGCTGGGCGATCTTCGGCTGGCCCACGAACACTCCCTGTCCCTGGCGGCGGACCAGCAGACCGTCGCGGACCAGGTCGTCCACCACCGCCCGCAGCGTCGGCCGCGAGACGTCCAGATCGGCACAGAGCCGGCGCTCGGACGGGATCGCGTCGCCGTGCCCGAGGGTCTCCACCAGGTCGAGCAGATGGTCACGGATGCGCGTGCGCTTCGCCGAGGTCCGGGAGTGCTCCCGCTCGGCCGCCTCATCGGTCACGACTGCTTGCTCCTCACCGGCTGTCATCGGGTCGATGGTGCCGCTAGAAGTTACCATTGGTCAAACTATGGCGGATCGATCGTGACGCTGGTAAGAATTCTCTCGGCCCCGCGGTACGGCCCCGAAGCGCCGACGCGAAGCACTCCTGATTCTCCCTGCCCACGCCTGCCGACGTGCCGCGGCCCCCGGGTGATCCCCCTTCCCCGCCCCGCGCGCGGAAGGCCCCTCCCCTGACGACCGACCAAGAAGGCGCCACCACCACCATGGAGTACACCCGCCTCGGCCGTACCGGCCTGTCCGTCTCCCGGCTCTGCCTCGGCACCATGAACTTCGGCGCCCGCACCGGCGAGGCCGACGCCCACCGGATCCTGGACGCCGCCCACGAAGCCGGCATCAACCTGGTCGACACCGCCGACGTCTACGGCTGGACCGTCACCAAAGGCCTCACCGAAGAGATCATCGGCAACTGGTTCGCCCGGGGCGGCGGCCGCCGCGAACGCACCGTCCTCGCCACCAAGGGCTACGGCACCATGCCCGAACTCGGCGAGGGCTGGCCCAACAGCGGGCGGCTGTCCGCCCTGCACATCCGGCACGCCGTCGACGCCAGCCTGCGCCGGCTGCGCACCGACCACATCGACCTCTACCAGATGCACCACATCGACCGGACCACCCCCTGGGACGAGATCTGGCAGGCCATGGAGGTGCTGATCGCCCAGGGCAAGATCCTCTACGTCGGCTCCAGCAACTTCGCCGGCTGGCACATCGCCACCGCCCAGGCCGCCGCCGCCGGCCGCGGCCTGCTCGGCCTGGTCAGCGAGCAGTCCGTCTACAACCTGCTGGAGCGCACGGTGGAGAGCGAACTCATCCCCGCCGCCCGGCACCACGGCCTCGGCCTGCTGCCGTACTCACCGCTCGGCGGGGGCCTGCTCGGCGGAATCCTGCGCAGCACCGCCGACGGCGGCCGGCGCACCGACGAGACCCTGCGCGCCAAGGCCGACGGACTGCGGACCCGGCTCACCGCGTACGAGGAGTTCTGCGACGGCCTGGGACTGCCGCCGGGCCGGGTCGCCCTCGCCTGGCTGCTCCACCGCACCGCCGTCACCGCCCCGATCATCGGCCCGCGAACACTGGAACAGCTCCGGACCGGCCTCGCCGCCCTCACCGTCGAACTCGACGACGCGGCGCTCGCCCGCCTCGACGAGATCTTCCCCCCGCACCCCGAGGCCCCGGAGTCCTACGCCTGGTGACCGCCGCAGGCCGGAGCCGCCCAACCCCACCCGCCGGCGGCGCACTTGGACCCGAGCGGGGCCGGCAGCCACCCACTACGCTCACCCCGGGCACCCCCGGGGAACCGGGTGCCGGAATCCTTGGGGGAGACATGGTGGGACCGTCCGTACGACGGAGCGTGGGGCCGGCCGCGGCCGCAGTGCTGCTGCTGGGGGCGGTGGCGTGCTCCGGGCAGCCGGCCACCGGGCAGCCGGCCACCGGCCGGCCGGCGGCGGCTGAGGGCTCGGCCACGGGCTCGGCCACGGGCCCCGCTCCCGGCCCGTCGACCGGGCGGCTCTCGCCCGCCCGGATCGAGCAGACCGTACGGGAGGCGGCCACCGGCGCGAACGCACCGGCGGGCCCGCTGACCCCGGTGTACCAGCGTCCCGACGTCGAAGGCTTCCTCTGGCGCCCGGCAGGGGACGGAGACCAGCTCTGCCTGGGGTTCTACTTCCTCGGAGAGACCGAGATCGAATGCGGCGACCGGCTCCCGAGCGGTGACACCCCGACGGTGGCCGTGCTGCGCGGACCGCAGACGCTGGCGGACTGGGTGATGATCCTGGTCGCCGACCTCGAAGAACTCCACGGCCTCTCGTGCGGCGGCACGCCGCTCACCGTGACCGAGGTGGCCCGGGTCCCGCTCGCCAAGGGCACCCGGACCATCTACACGGTCACCTCGCCCTGGATGCCCTACGGCACGTTCAAGGCCGAACTCTCCGGCCCCACCGGCACGAGCGTCGCGGACATCACCTCGGCCGAATCGGACACGCAGGGCCTGGCGGATGTCTCCTGGAGCAAGGCCTGCACCTGAGCCGGCAGCCCGAGGGTGGCACCGGCACCCGGCACCGGCACCCCGCGGTGCCGCCCCGCCCGGCACGAGCCGGGCACTCCGGTGGTCAGGAGCCCTGACGGGCCGCGATGAGCCGCTGCTGCGCCTCGATCGCCCGGCGCTGCTCGTCGATCATCCGCTGCTGGGTGTCGATCATCGCCTGGAGCTGGTGCTGCCACTCCTGCTGCCACCACTGCGCGTCGTGGGTCGCGGTCGCGGACGCGGGCGCGGTCGCGGACGGGGGCGCCGGCGTGGTCACCGCCGTCGGCGTCCCGGTGGGCGTGGGGGTGGGGCCGGCCGTCGCAGTGGGGGCCGGTGCGGGGGCGGCCGTGGCGTCCGGCGTGCCGGTGGCGTCCGTCGGGTCCGTCGCGTCCGGGGTGCTGCCGCTGCCCGGCGCGCAGTCGGCCATCGAGATCGGCCGGAAGCCCGGCTGCCGGGCCGTCAAGGGGGTGCCCGGGGGCACCGGTTCGACCCGGACGTCGACCAGGCCCGAGCACAGGTCCGCGCCGAGCGCGTGGAAGGCACCGGCGGACAGGTCGAGGCAGCGGTGCCCCGGGTCGGTGAACGGGCCGCGGTCGGTGACCTTCACCGTCACCGAACGGTGCGAACGCCGGTCGGTGACCTCGACCACCGTGCCGAACGGCAAGGTGCGGCTGGCCGCGGTCATCGCCGCCGCACGGAAGGGCTCCCCGCTCGCGGTGGCGGCCCCCTCGACCCCCTCGTCGGTGGCCCCGTACCAGGACGCCGTGCAGTCCTGGGCCGGCGGCAGCGCCGCCTCGGCCCCGGACGGCAGCAGCACGGCCGCACCCGCCCCGCCCACGGCGGTCGCCACCAGCGCGGCCTGCCAGCGCCTCTTCGGGAGTCGTCTGCGTCCCATGGCTCCGCCTCTCCAGGCTGCCGAAGGTCCGGTCCTGGCACCTCGCCGGGCCGCGTCCCCGCCGGAGGAACGGGCGCCCGGCCGGACCGGGTTCACCGGTGTCCCGGGAGGCGCGCGGAGTTGACGGCCCGTCGGCTGAACCGGCTGCGCCCCGCGGCCCGTTCCTCCAGCTGAGGACTCCTCCGGAACGCGGACGGGCCCACGGCCGGCCGTGGGCGGATCTGCCGTCGGACGGCGGCGATCCGCGGCCCGGGCCGGATCCCCGGACCCCGGCGGGAGTCGGAACGGCGTCCGGGGAGTGCCCTTGTGGGAGGGCATTCCCCGGACGCGCCCGCGCCGGCCGGCCGGCACGTCAGCCCTTGTCCCCTCTCAGGAGAATCCTCATGACCAGACATCGGCTCAGCCGCCGGCGCCGGATCGCGGCCGCGGCCACCGCTCTCGCGGCCGGCGGCGTCCTCGTGGTCGCGCAGAACTACGCCCCCGCCGCCACCAGCGACCCGGTCGGCCTCAACGCGGTCTACGAGTACCTGGGCTGGGGGAACGCGCCCGACCCGGCCGCCGTGATGAAGGCCACCGGCCTCAAGCAGTTCACCCTCGCCTTCGTGCTGGCGGGCAAGGACGGCGCCTGCGAGCCCCGCTGGGACGGCGACCGGGCGCTCACCGGCGACAAGGAGGAGGCCGGGATCAAGGCGATCCGGGCCGCCGGCGGTGATGTGGTGGCCTCGTTCGGCGGCTGGGACGGCGCAAAGCTCGGCGAGAAGTGCGGCAGCGCCGCCGACCTCGCCGCCGCGTACCAGAAGGTGATCGACGCGTACGGGCTCAAGGCGATCGACATCGACATCGAGGGCTCCGAGCTGGAGACCCCCGCGGTCCGGCAGCGCGTCGTCGACGCCCTGAAGACCGTCAAGGACCGCAACCAGGGCCTGCGGGTCTACGTCACCTTCACCGCCAACCCCGACGGCCCCGACGCCAACGGGACCGACATGATCGCCATGGGGGCCAAAGCCGGGCTGGAGGTGGACGGTTGGACCGTGATGCCGTTCGACTTCGACAGCCACACCGGCACCATGGCGGACGCCTCCGCCTCCGCCCTCACCGCCCTGCAGAAGGTGGTGGCCGGCGCGTACGGCTACGACGCCGACAAGGCCTGGCGGCACACCGGCCTGTCCACCATGATCGGGCGCACCGACCAGACCGGCGAGCAGGTCTCGGTCGCCGACCTCACCACGATGCGGAACTTCGCCGCCACCCACCACCTGGCCCGCTTCACCTTCTGGGCGGTCAACCGCGACCGCGCCTGCGCCGGGGCGTACGACGCGGCGTCCTCGGCCGTGTGCAGCGGCGTCGCCCAGGGCGAGTACGAGTACACCAAGGTGGTGGCCGGCTTCCACGCGGACTCGGTGCCGGGCGACCCGGCCTGTACCACCCCGACCGCCACCACCGGCGCGACCGCCACCGCGACGGGAGCGCCGGGCGGGGACCCGAGTACCTCCGCCTCGGCGAGCCCGTCGGCGGGGAAGTCCAAGTCGAAGAGCCCCAAGCCATCGGCCTCACCCACCACGGCCAAGCCCGCGGACGACGAGGACGAGGACGGGGGTGACGCCTCCGACGCGCCGAAGCAGGCGCGGACCGCGGAGACCAAGCGCACCGCCCAGCGCATCCAGGAGCAGCCCGGTGTCCCCGCCGACCAGGACGAGGGCGACGACGAGGGCGACGAGGACGGCGACGACGGCGACCAGCAGCAGGCGGACGAGACCCCGTCGGCCTCGCCCTCGGCCTCGCCCTCGACTTCCGCGTCCGCGTCCACGTCGGCGTCTGCGTCTGCGTCGGCCTCCTCGTCCTCGTCCGCCTCCGCCTCCGCGTCCGCGGGCCCGACGTCGGACTGCGCCAGTCCGACGGCCGGTCCCTCCGCCGGCGGGTCGTCCGCACCGGCGACCCACTCCGCCACGCCCGCCCCCACCGCGACGGCGACCAAGCCGGAGGAGTGCACCGCACCAGGCTCCACCTGCGCCACGCACACCGCCACGGCTGCCCCCCGCCCCTCCGGGACCGCCACGGCCACCGCCACGGCAACCCCCACCGCCACGCCCACGGCGACCCCGAGCGCGGCCGACCCCGCGCCGGTGACCGCCACCCCGACGGTCACTCCCACGGCCACCTCCACCGCCACCCCGACCGCCGCCAGGCCCACCACGGCGGGACCGGCGGACGGCAAGGACGGCGACCGGTCGCTCGCCTCGACCGGCGGCGGTGACACCACCAGCGTGGTCGTCGCGGGTGCGGGTGCGCTGCTCCTGATCGGCGGCGGTTTCGGTCTCGCCGGTGCCCGCCGCCGACGCCGGGCCGCCGAGTAGCCACCGGCGGCACGGTCACGGCCGGCGGCCCGGCTGCTCGGCTGCACCGGCCCGCGGCGCCGTCAGGCCTGGCAGACCACCTGGACCTGGGCGGCCGCGAGGTGTGCGTACGTCTTCTGGCTGGAGCCGGTCCAGTCCTGGCCCCGGTTGTGCAGCTTGACGACCAGTGAGCCGTCCCGGGCGGCGAAGGACCCGGCGTCGACCCAGCGGCCCCGGTTCCCGACCTGGTCGACGTTGAACGAGCCCACGTCGCCGCCCGAACCCCCGCTCACCGTGTAGTGCGCGGGCACACCGCCGACCTGCTTGATCGAGGAACTGTCGGGCACGTACACCGAGACCGCGCAGCCGCCCGCCGCCGTGCCGACGTCGAAGGTCCACAGGGCGTAGGTGCTCGGGTCGTCCTTGTTCTTGTCACCGGACATCGGGACCGCCACGTACCGCCCGTCGCAGGCGTCCGCGCGGTAGCCGCCGCTGCCGACCGTGTTCCAGCCCTCCGCCCCGTCGCTGAACCGGCCGACCTCCTTGTAGTGCCCGCCCGCGCCGGTGCAGCCCGGGCCGGCGACCGACCGGAACGGCGGGGGTCCGGCGGGCGGCGGCACGGCCACGGGCACGGCGGGGGCCGTGGTCCGGGCCGCGGCCGGCGACGGCGCGGGGGAGGACGGTGCGGCGGCCGCCGATGGCGAGGCGGTGGCGCTCGCGGGAGCGGACGCCTCGGGGGAGGGGGCCTCGGGGGACCCCGATGTCGAGGCCGAGGCAGCGGCGGAGGCCGCCGGGTGCGGCCGCCCGCGGCTGCCCAGCGGGCCGCTGCCACCGCCCTCGACCGCACTGCCCGCCGCCGCCGGGTCGGCCGCCGGTCCCGCGTCGGGCCGCAGCGCGGGCGCGACCGCCAGCAGCACCGTGCCGAGCACCATGCAGCCGGCCATGACCCCGCGCCTGGCGTCCCAGAAGCCGGCGGCGGCCGTCCGATCCCCGCCGTGCGCGCCGGCCGGCGGCCGCTCCGGCCGCAGCCGGGCCACCGTGCCGGCGGCGGTGCGGCGTACCGTCGAACCGACCGCGGCGGCCTGCGCACCGACCTGGGCGCCGACCTGCTGCCAGGGACCGAGCAGCCGCTCGCCGAGGCTCTGGCCGCGGTCGGCGGCGGGCGCGCCCACCCACGGCAGCTGGAGACCCTGGTGCGAGGGGGCACCGGGGCCGGGCGCCGGCTCCGTGCCGTACCCCGGCCGGTCGGTTTCCGGCGGGTACGGCACGGACTGCCCGTAGTGGCGATCGGTCATGGGGTGGTCCGTTTCTGCGTCGAGTGACCGGTGGCGGCGCCGAGGAAGGGACCCACCGTCGCCGACGGGCCGAAGAGCGCCGGGCGGGCGCCGGTCCGCGACGTACTGGGTTCCCGGTGGGCGGTGGGGCCGGAGACGGCGGCCGGGGCCGCGGAGGGGCCGCGTACCCCGACCGTGCCGGGGAACGCCGGCGGACTCACCGCGAGGACACCGGCGACCGCCAGGCCGAGTGCGGCCGACACCGGCAGAACGGCCGCGGTCACGACCCCGCCCCGCGGCCGAGGGTGCGTGAACCCCGCTGCACGGGGCGGCCGTTGAGCCGGACGACGGGCTCCCGCCGGGCCGTTCCGGTGCGGCGGGCCGCGCGGACGGCGGTCGGCGGGCGCCCGCTCGGCGGGCGGGCCGGAGGCCGCGGCGTACTGGGGCTCATCGGGCGGGTCACCGTCTTCCTGGACTGGCGGCCGGGGGTTCGCCTCGTTCAACGGACGCCCGGCGGCCCCCGGTTCAGCCGGGTGGGGCCACGGGCGCCGCGGCGGGCCGTACCGGGCGGACCGGACAGGGCGGACCGCACCGCCTGGACCGTACCGGCGGGATCGCGGCCGGACGGTGAACCGGGAACGGGCGCACCGCCGTTCACCCGGGCGGGGCGAGGAGCGCCGCCCCGCGGAGTCGACCGAAACGGAGTGCTGCATGCAGCCTGACCAGAACCGGCCCGTCATGCGGCTGAAGCCCCGCGTGATCCGCGCCGTCCTGCTGGCCGGAGCGGCCTCGGCGGTGGTCGCCACGGTGGCCGCCACCAACGGCGCGGGACCCGGCGCGGCCGGGCCCGCACCGACCGCCGCCGCCCGCGGCACCCGCCCCCCGGCCGCCACCGGGACACCCGCACCCTCCACCACCGGCAGCGCCGCGGACCCGGCGGCCGCCCCTTCGGCCACCCCCACCGACCTCCCCCCGGCCGAGCCCGCCGGCGCAGCCTCCGACACCGGCCCCGGCGCCTCGACCGGCACCGCCACCGCCCCGGGTGCCACACCGGTGGCCGCCGCCCTCGGCACCCCCGCCGCCGGCCGGGCCCCGGCCCGGACCACCGCACCCACGGCCGGTACCGGCAGCCCGGCCGGTGCCGCCCCCGGCACCCCGGCCCCCGGCCGGGGCGGCGACCTGAACAGCCCGCGGCTCAAGGACATCGCCCAGCAGCTGGTCTCCAGCGCCGAGAACTCCTCGCTCGACTGGCGGGCCCAGTACCGGTACATCGAGGACATCAAGGACGGCCGTGGCTACACCGGCGGCATCATCGGCTTCACCTCCCGCACCCACGACATGCTCGAACTGGTCCGGCACTACCGCGACCTCGAGCCGGGCAACCCGCTGGTCAAGTACCTCCCCGCGCTGGCCGCCGTCGACGGCAGCGCCTCGCACCAGGGCCTCGACCCCACCTTCACCGCCGACTGGGCCCGGGCGGCCGACGACCCGGCGTTCCGCCGGGCCCAGGACGACGAGCGCGACCGGGTCTACTTCGACCCCGCCGTCCGCCAGGCCGAGGCGGACGGGCTGCGCGCGCTCGGCCAGTTCATCTACTACGACGCCATCGTCATGCACGGCCCCGGCGACGACCCGGTCAGCTTCGGCGGGATCCGTGCGACCGCGATGAAGAAGGCCAGGACGCCCGCCCAGGGCGGCGACGAGACCGCCTACCTGAACGCGTTCCTGGACGCCCGCCGGGCCGCGATGCTGACCGAGCGCGCCCACCGCGACACCAGCAGGGTCGACACCGAGCAGCGCTGGTTCCTCCAGGCCGGAAACCTCGACCTGGCCGCCCCGCTGCGCTGGCGGGTGCACGGCGACACCTATGTGATCAACGGCTGACGGTCCCCGGGCGGCAGCAGCCCCGGCGGTCGCGGGGAGTGGCCGTGCGCCGGTTGCGCCCCCCGTGCGGGTCGTGCACGATAGGTGGCTGACGAATCGTGAACCGCTTTTCCCGGCTGCCTCGTTGACCAGGACGGCAGTGTGCGGGGTCGACGGAGAGCGAAGGCAGCGAGATGAGTGGTGGGATCGAGCGGGCCCGGGCCCGGACCGGGCTGAGACGGGCGGTCACCGCGCTCGCCGTGACGGGTGCGCTGGCCGGTGGCCTCGCACTGCAGCACGGCCTGGACCGGGCCGCCGAGGCGCCGGCCGGCCTCACCGTCCGCGGGCCGGTCGGCGCGGACGCCGTCGGACTGCCGCCCGGACGGACCGTCACCGACCTCGAACAGGCCGTGGACCCGGGCCGCGAGCCCGGCGGACCACCGCACGCCGCACTGGCCGCGGTGGTCTCCGACGGCGGCTGCGGCCCGAGTTGGGCGGACGGCGCCGACCGGGCGGAGCAGGCCGCCGCGGTCCGGGCCCACGGCGGCGACGTCCTGGTCTCCTTCGGCGGCGACGGCCCCGCCACCCTGGAACGCTCCTGCGCCACCGGCGCCGAACTCGCCGATGCCTACCTGGCGACCGTTGACCGCTACCGGCTCCGGGCGGTCGACGTCCACCTTCCCGCCGACAGCCTCGCCGACCCCGGCCTGCGGGCCAGGGTGGTCGACGCGCTCCGGCGGCTGCTCGCGGCCCGCCCCGGCACCGAGGTCTACCTCACCCTCGGCGCCGACCACGGCGCGCTGCCCGCTGCCGGCGCCGACCTGGCCGCCGAGGCGGCGGCCGCCCGGCTCGGCGTCAACGCCTGGTCCGTGGCCGGGGCGAGCGAGCCGCGCGCCGCCGTCGACGGCCTCGCGGCCGTGCTCGAGGACGCCTACGGCTACGACGCCGCCGGGGCCCTGCGCCACAGCGGCGCGGTCCTGGCCGAACCGCCCGGCCCCGCGGCGTCCGGCCCGGCCGCCGAGCTGCGTGCGCTGCGGGACGAGGGCCGGCTCGGCCGGCTGTCCTTCACCCTGACGCCCTGACGCCCTGACGCCCTGACGCCCTGACCCGCCGGTTCAGCGGTCCGGCGGGCCGGCGGGCGCCCCGGCCACCGGTCGCGTCGGCGGCGCGGTGAACCGGGGCCGGGCCGCCGGACGTACCTGCTGTCAGGACCCGCCGCGCCCCGTGGCGGCCCGACAGCCCGCGGGAGTGAACACCAGATGCCGACCTACCGAGGCCCCCACCGGATCACCGTGACCGGCGTGGAGGCGCAGTGGCCGCAGCGGGCCGTGGTGACCGTCCGCGGCGGCCGGACCATCGTGGTGCCGGGGGAGCCGGGCGCCAGCGAGCTGATCGACGCCGAGGACTGGGACCTCGCCGTCGAGCACTGCCACCGGGGCGTCTGGGAGCCCAACATTCGTGCGGTGGTGGGCCGTTGGGAGGAGATCGGCGGCATCCGCCGACAGCTGGTCCGCAGCACCGACCGGGAGCGTCCGGGCAACCCGGGCGGCCGCAACCTGGTCCTGCGGATCGAGCGGGAGGACCCGCGTCCGGCGGCCGCCCCGGCGCCGGCCGCCTACCGCCGGGCCACCACGGAGTCCGCCGTACCCGCTGCCGCCACCCGGCCCGTCCAGGCCGCCCGCACCACCGGCACGATCACCGGCACGACCACCGGTATCGGCACCGATGCACCCACGGTCCGTACCACCACCACGTCCGGGGGCTGGACCGCCTCCGCCTGAGCGGCCGGCCGCGAGGGGGCGCCGACGCCGCCGTCCCCGCAGGTAATCCGCTTGACCGGGCCGCCCGGTGACGCTGCACTGTGGCGGGGCACCACGCGTCGTGGTGGGCCCGCGACCAGGGGAGGCAGCGGCACCGATGGACATCCGTCCCACCACCGACCAGGACCTCGGCGTCTTCGTCGACACCGTCCACACCGCCTTCGGGCTCTTCCCGCAGGCCCCGGCCGAGGACGGCGGCGGGGTCCTCTGGGCCGCGTACGAGATGGACCGCGGTCTGCTCGCCGTGGCCGCGGACGGGCGGCCGGTCGGCACCGCCGGGGCGTACTCCTTCGACCTCACCCTGCCCGGTGAGGTCCTGGTCCCGGCCGCCGGGGTCACCGCCGTCGCCGTCCTGCCCACCCACCGGCGCCAGGGCGTGCTGACCGCGATGATGCGGCAGCAGCTCACCGCGGTGCGGGACCGCGGGGAGTTCCTCGCCGTCCTGCTGGCCTCCGAGGCCGTGATCTACCGCAGGTTCGGCTACGGACCCGCGACGTACACGGCACGGCTGACGGTGCCGCGCCACCGGTCGGCCCCCGCCCTGCCGCGGGCGCGCCGGGCGGCGGACGACGCCACCGCGGCCGGCACGGTCGAGGTGCTGCGGCGGGCCGACTGCGGCGAGATCCTGGAAGCGGTCTACGACCGCTACCGCCGCGCCCAGCCGGGCGCGCTGTCCCGGCCGCACCGCTGGTGGGCCCTCGGGGCCGGACAGCCGCCGGTCTCCCGGGCGCCGCGCCACGTCGCCGTCCACCGGGACGCCGACGGTGTGCCGGACGGGTACGCCAGTTACACGCTCGAGGCCGGCAGCCTGACCGCCGACGAGATCGTCGCGACCGACGACGCCGTGCACACGGCCCTCGCCCGCTTCCTGCTCGGCCACGACCTCGCCACCACGGTCGTGTTCAAGCACGTCCCGACCGGGCACCCGATGCGCTGGCAGCTCGAGGACTTCCGCGGCGGCGAGGTGACCGGCGACACCGACTGGCTCTGGGTGCGGCTGCTGGACGTACCGCGGGCGCTGACCGCGCGCGGCTGGTCCATGGACGGCGAGCTCGTCCTCGACGTCGACGACCCGTTCCTCGGCGAGCACGGCCGCTACCTGCTGACCGTCCGGGACGGCAAGGCCGACTGCGTCCCGACCGACCGCGAGCCCGACCTGTCCCTGGACATCAGCGACCTGGGCTCGGTCTACCTCGGCGGCACCGCCCCGAGCACGCTGGTGCGGGCCGGCCACATCCGGGCCCACCGCCCGGGTGCGGCCGCGCTCGCCGACGCGCTCTTCCGCGGCGAGCGCGCCCCGCACTGCCTGCACTGGTTCTGACCCCGCGCCGGCTGCGCACCGCCGGTCGCCGGGATCCGGCGTTCCGGGGTGCGCAGCCCGGGCAGGCCCTACCCGCCGACCGTCAGCACGGTGCCCGCCGCGACGGTCCGGCCGCCCTCGCGGACGGCGAAGCCGAGTCCGGGCTCCAGCGGGACGGGACGGCCCAGGGTGACCGTCGCGTCGACGGTCTCGCCCGGCCGGGCCGTCCCGCCGTCCGTCAGCTCCAGGTCGCCGACCACGTCGCCGGTGCGCAGGTAGAACTGCGGGCGGTAGCCGCTGGTGACGGGCGTGCGCCGACCGCCCTGCGCGGTCGGCAGCAGGTGCACCCGGGCGGTGAAGCGGGTGTGCACCGAGCCGGTGCCGAGCGCGGTGACGACCTGCCCCCGGCGGATCTGCCCGCGCTGCACGCCGCGCAGCAGCAGCGCCACGTTGTCGCCGGCCTCCGCCGACTCCATCGTGCGGCCGAAGGTCTCGACCCCGGTGACCACGGACACCAGGTCGGCGTCGTACCCGAGCACCTCCACCCGGTCGCCCAGCCGGACCCGGCCGCGCTCGACCGCGCCGGTCACGACCGTGCCGCGGCCGGTGATGGTGAGCACGTTCTCGACCGGCAGCAGGAACGGCACGTCGGTGTAGCGCACCGGCGTGGGGACGTAGGCGTCCACCGCGTCCAGCAGCTCCAGCAGCGCCGCCGACCAGTGTGGGTCGCCCTCCAGCGCCCGCAGCCCGGACACCCGGACGACCGGCAGCCCGGCGCCGTCGTAGCCCTGGGCGGTGAGCAGCTCGCGGACCTCCAGCTCGACCAGTTCGAGCAGCTCCGGGTCGCCGGCGTCGGCCTTGTTGAGCGCGACGACGATGTGCTCGACACCGACCTGCCGGGCCAGCAGGACGTGCTCGGCGGTCTGCGGCATCACGCCGTCCTGCGCGGAGACCACCAGGATCGCGCCGTCCAGCTGGGCGGCACCGGTGATCATGTTCTTCACGAAGTCGGCGTGGCCGGGCATGTCGACGTGCGCGTAGTGGCGGGTCGCGGTCTCGTACTCGACGTGCGAGATGTTGATGGTGATACCGCGGGCGGCCTCCTCCGGGGCGCGGTCGATCCGGTCGAACGGGACGAACGTACCGCCGCCGCGCTCGGCGAGGACCTTGGTGATGGCGGCGGTGAGGGTGGTCTTGCCGTGGTCGACGTGACCCATGGTGCCGATGTTGAGGTGCGGCTTGGTGCGCACGAAGGCCTGCTTGGCCATGACGGGATCTTCTTCTTCCTGGAATCGTCAGCACGGTGACGGGACCTCAGTGACGGGCCGACCTTCCCCGTCCGAGGTCCCGGGACTTCCCGGGGAAGGTCAGCGTCGTGCGCCGTCGAATGCGGCTGCGAGTGCCAGGGCAGCAGCCATCGCGCCCGCGACTGCGGGGAACTCGGCGATGGCGTACGGGTACATGCGGGCCATCGTGCCCGCGCGGCGCGGGCCCGCGCCACTGCTTTTCCGGGGGAGCGGGCCCGGTGCCGGAGGCCGGCTGCCGGGGGCCCGGTGTCGAGAGGCCCGGTGTCAGCGGCCCGGTGGCGGGGCGCCGTAGGTGACCGGGACGCCGGCCTGCCGGGCGCGGGCGGTCACGGCCGGGGCGGACCTCTCGGCGAGGGCGGCGATGGTGAGCGAGGGATTGACGGTCAGTGCGGCGGGCACCGCGGCGCCGTCGGTGACGAACAGCCCGGGGTGGCCGCGCAGTTCGTGGGTGTCGGTGAGCGCGCTGGTGGCCGGGTCGTCGCCGAGGCGGGCCGAGCCGATCGGGTGGGCGGTGACGGTCGCCGCCACGTCCTCGGACCACGGGCGGACCTGGGCCAGGCCGTCCTTCTCCAGGATCTCGCGCAGCGCCTGGTCGGCCCGCTGCCAGGCGGCGCGGGTCCGGGCGGTGGGGTGGAAGCTCATGGTGCCGAGGCCCAGCCCGGGCGCGAGCCGGGTGGCGCTCCCGGTGAGCGGGGGCGGGCCGAAGGTCCCTTCGTTGTCGTCCTCGGTCATGGCCAGCAGGGTGAGCCAGGACCGCCAGCGGGCCCGCAGTTCGCGTTTGCCGGTGCCGAACCACGGTGGCGGGCCCGCCGCCTGGGCGAGCAGGTTGGTCAGCGGCGGGAAGTAGATCTGCTGGAGGGTGAAGCGGCTGTACTCGGGGGCGGCGGGGTCCAGGTGGTCGAAGCTGGCCGCGGTGATCGGGCGTCCGATCGGCAGGCCCTGGTAGGCGGTGCCGTCCGGCCGGGACAGGCCCAGCAGGGACCGGGCCTTCCCCTCGTCCACGTCGGCGACGCTGACCCGGTCCCCGTTGCCGGAGAAGTACCGGCCGACCGCGGACGGGATGCCGCCCAGCGCGAGCGCGGAACGCTGGAGGACGACCGGGGTGCCGACGGTCCCGGCGGCGAGCACCACGACCTTCGCGTGGATCACCCCGCCCTGCGCGGTGCAGCCGTAGTCCCCGGGGTCGAGGACGGTGTAGGCCGCGGCGTACCGGTACCCGGGGACCGTCGACGGGGTGAGCAGCTGGACCTCGTGCAGCGGCCGGACGGTGGCGCCGTGGGCCTCCGCGCCGGGCAGGTAGTTCAGCAGCAGGGAGCGCTTGGCGTCGAAGCGGCAGCCGGACAGCATCCAGTTGCAGTTGGTGCACCGGCCGGTGTCGACGGCCAGCGGCACCGGGTTGCAGGTGTGCCCGGCCCGGCGGCAGGCGGCGGCCAGCACCCCGCCGGCGTACGAGACGTCCGGCCAGTCGGTGCGGGTGACCGGCAGGGACTCCTCGACCCGGTCGTACCAGGGGTCCAGGCTCGCCCGGGTGAGCGCGGCGGGCCAGATCCGCCGACCGAGGCCGCCCCGGCGTTCGAAGGCGAAGGCCGGGGCTCGCAGCGACGCGGCGAAGTAGACCATGCTGCCGCCGCCCACGCAGTTCGCGGCGACCACGCTGACGCCGTCGCCCTGGATCACGTCGACGATCCGGTTGTACGTGCCGAGGCGCAGCGAGTGGGTGAAGTCGGCGGCCGACAGCCGCGGTCCGCGTTCCAGGACGGTGACCCGGGCGCCGCCCGCGGCGAGGTGGTAGGCGGGGATGGCGCCGCCGAACCCGCTGCCGACGACCAGGACGTCGGTGGTCTCGGGGGCGGTCATGCCGGGCTCCCCGAGGCGGTGGTGGCGGGGTGCAGGTCGGCGAGGGCGCGGCCGTAGGAGTACTGCGGGAAGCGCCACAGCCCGTCGGCGTCCGGGGCGGGGAAGCCCAGCCAGGCCAGGCCGGGGTGGTGGCCCGCCAGGGCCTGCCGGGTGTCGAGGTGGGCGGCGGTGTCGAAGGCCAGGCCGACCATCAGGCTGAGCACCTGCCAGATCTGCCGGTCCAGGTCGCCGGGGTCGAACAGGCCGCCGACCAGGGCGGTCCGGTGCTTGAAGGGCAGGCCGACGAAGGCGGGGGAGGTCGGCGGGAGCAGCAGGAGGTGGGTGAGCGCGTAGGCGGCGGCCCGGGCGTCGAGCAGGGCGGCGATGGCGGGCAGCAGCGGGGCCAGCGGAAGTTCGGGGGAGGTGAGGACGTCGACGGCGCCGGCCTGGACCGCCCCGGGGCCGCTGACCGCTCCGGCGATCGGGAGGTCCCCGGGGTGGCGGCGCTCGCCGGGGATCAGGGTGTCGGCGAAGGCTTCGAGGGTCTGGACGGTCCAGCTCGCCGAGGCGGCGGCGGTTCCGGTGGCGGTTCCGGCGGGGGCTCCGGCCGCGGCTGCGGGCGGGAGGCCGCCGGCGGCGAGGATCGCGAGGGTGGCGGTCAGGGCCTTGAGCACGGCCCGCCGGTCGATGTCCGGTGGTGTCACGGTTCACCCGGCCAGTGCGCAGCGCAGGTCGAAGGGGAGCGGCACGTTCGCCCCGCTCTCGCCGGGGCTCCGGCCGTAGTCGTCGAGCAGGTCGGCGAGGTCGGCGAAGCCGCCGGCCCGCAGGGCGGCGACCGCGTCGCCGATGCCCACCGTCCGCCCGTCGACCCGGAAGTTCGTCAGCCGGGCGCCGGCCCGCCGGGCGCTGCGGTCCCACCAGTACTGGCCGTCCCAGGCCACGTAGGGGGTGGCCCCGGTGGTGGACTGCACGCTCCAGTGGTCGCGCTGGTAGTAGCGGCAGGTGGACAGGGCGACCGCGAACCGGGCCGGCTCGGCGAGCAGGAAGCGCAGTGCGCCGCCGTTGTCGAAGGTGATGTCGCGTTTGCTGTATTCCACGCACAGCGGGTTGACGAACAGCAGCCACAGCGGCGGCTGTTCGCCCTCGCCGAAGCGGTGCCAGGTGCAGGTCGCCGCGAACGGGGGCTCGCTGAACGGTGCCGCCGAGGCCTCGGCGGCGGCCACGCCGGTGGACGGTGCGGTGCGGGGCGCGGCTGCCGCGGCGCCGGGCGCCACGGCGGCGCCCCACGCTCCGAGGGCCAGAGTCAGGGCCAGCACGCTGGTGCGGACACGCGAACGGAACACGGGCCACCTCCTGGGAGGGCGGGGGAGACGGGCGGGTACGGCCGGGCGCGGACCAGCAGCGCGGGGTCCGCGGCGGGAACCGGCGTACCAAAGGATGGGGCATGGCTACCCGTCGGTAAAGAGGTGGCACAGTGACTCATCCACTGCCCATCCGGCTTTCCTGCTGGGGGAGTTGAGACCCTTGACGGCGGATCGACAGAATGGTTCAGTGGCCCAGCCACTGAGCCACATGCTCCGAGGTCGGGCCGGTCCGCCACCGCGGGGCGCCCGCGGGCGTCAGCCGTCCCCACCACGAGGACGACCTCCTCACGATCCGGAAATGGGCGTGCACCACGTGGGCATCTCGCGCAGAACACTCCTCGCGGCGACGGGCGCGGGGGTGGCCGCAGCCGCCGCCGACCTCGCCGGACCCGGCCCCGCGGCCGCGGCGGCCGGGTCACCCGCCCCCGCAGGTCCGTTCGGCCTGGCCGCAGCCGCAGCCGCGGGGCCGGCCGTCACCACCTGGGACCGGACCGTCCAGCGGGCGAGCTACGACCCGGCGGCCGGCTACCAGCGACTCGTCGCGGGCCCGGGCGAACCGCACCTGATCCGCAACGACCTCTGGCCCTACCAGGGCCATGTGACGCTGCCGATCGCGGCCTTCGCCCAGATGACCGACCTGCACATCGTCGACGACCAGTCACCGGGCCGCCTGGAGTTCATGGACCGCTACGCCGACCCGGGCGCCCCGCACTACGCGAGCTACCCCACCGACTCCGCCTACCGGCCGCACGAGTACCTGTCGACCCAGGTGGTCGACGCGATGTGCCGGGCGATCAGCGAGATCGGCCGGGGCCCGCGCACCGGGCTGCCGCTGCAGTTCACCATCGTCACCGGCGACGCCGTCGACAACTGCCAGCACAACGAGAACCGCTGGTACATCGACCTGCTGGACGGCGGGCAGACCATCGTGCCGGACTCCGGCCGGACCGGCCTGGACCAGAGCTTCTCCGGCGGCGCCCTGCGCCCCGGCGGCGCGGGCCCGGACGACCACTACTACTACCCGTCCGTCCCCCCGCAGCAGGTGCCCGGCAACGCCTTCACCGGGACGGGCGGGCGCGGCTTCCCGTACGTCCCGGGCCTGCTGGACCCGACCGGCGCCGTCGGGGCCGCCCGGCGGCCGTACGTCTCCCACGGCCTGGGCATGCCGTGGTACGCCGCCTACGGGAACCACGACGGCATGTGGCAGGGCAACGAGCCGATCGACAACAACTTCGTCGACGTCAAGGGCATGGTGACCGGGTCGTCCAAGACCTACGGCACCGGCCACACCCTGCCCGACAACTACCGGGACCTGGGCACGTTCGGCAAACTGCTGGCCGCCCTGGAGACCCGGGGCACCCCGGTGGTGGCCGACCCGGCCCGGCGGCTGCTCACCCGCAAGGCGTTCATCCAGGACCACTTCAACACCGCCGGACTCCCGGTCGGCCACGGGTTCCAGGGCATCGGCATCGACAAGGCCTACTACGCCGTGCCCAGCGGCCCGCGGGACCTGGTCCGGTACCTCACCCTGGACTCCACCAACACCAACACCGACGGGTTCGGCTCCGGCGGCGCCGGCGGCTCGATCGACGACGACCAGTTCCAGTGGCTGCAGCAGCAACTCCTCCAGAACAGCTCGCGGTACGTCGACAGCGGCGGCGTCCTGCGCACCCGCGGCGGCGTCCAGGACAAGATGTACGTGCTGTTCTGCCACCACACGCTGCTCACCATGGACAACCTGGACGACGGCATCCTCGGCGGCATCTTCGGGAAGCGGCACACCGGCGACCAGCTGAAGGCGCTGCTGCTGCGGTTCCCCAATGTGATCGCCCTGGTCAACGGCCACACCCACGCCAACCGCATCACGGCGCACCGCACACCTGCCGGCAGCCCGGTGGCCGGCGGGTTCTGGGAGATCTCCACCGCCTCCCACATCGACTGGCCGGTCCAGAGCCGGATCGTGGAGATCGCCGCGAGCCCCGGCGGCCACCTGGGCGGCGAGTTCGGGGGCACCCCGCTGCCCGGGTCCGTCTCGATCTTCACCACCATGGTCGACCCGGCCGCGCCGCTGAGCCACGACGGGGACCTCGGCACGCCCGGCGGCCTCGCCTCGCTGGCGAGGGAACTGGCGGCCAACGACCCGCAGGAGGTCAACCGCGGCATCACCGCCCGGATGGGCACCGCCCTCGACCGCAACACCCAACTGGTCCTGCCCGCCCCCTTCCCGATCCCCGCCCCGGTCCAGCTCGGCCCGCCGATCGCGGTGGCCCGCGCCGCCGGCGGACGCCTTGAACTGGCCGCGGTCACCCCCTCGGGCGCCCTGTACGGGACCCGGCAGGCAGCCGACGGCCCGGACCTGATGCCGTGGACGGCGGTGGACGGCGGCGGCCGGCAGTGCGCCGCGGTCGGCACCGGCGCCGACGGCCGGGTGAAGCTGGCCGCCGTCGGCGCCGACGGCGCCGTGTCGGTGCGCACCGGTGCCGGCGACGGCACGTACGGGCCGCCCACCGGGCTGCAGGGCGCCTTCACCTCGGTGGCCGCGGTCGGCGGGGCCGCGTCGGGGCCGATGCTGTTCGCGACCTCCGCCGACGGCGGGATCAGCAGCTGCTGGGAGGACCCGGCCGCCCCGAACGGCTGGACGGCGTGGCGCACCTTCGCCGGACTGCGCGGCTCCCAGCTGGCCGCGGCGGTGAACGCCCGGGGCTGCACCGTGCTGGTCCGCCTCGACCAGGACGGCTACCTCGCCCGGCGGACCGCGTACCGGCCGGACTCCCGGACGGACGCAGAGTTCTCACCCGCCGCGCCGCTCGACGGGGTCCTCGACACCGTCACCCTGGTCCGGGGTCTCGACGGCCGGCTGGCGATCTTCGGTACCAACAGCGACGGGCAGGTCTGGCAGCGCTCCGAGACCGCCCCCGGCAGCGACACCTGGGCACCCTGGACGGCGCTGCCGGGCCGGATGCGCCAGATCGCCGCCGGGCAGGGCGCCGACGGCCGGATCGAGCTGTTCGCCGCCGACCCCACCGGGATGCTCTTCACCTGCCGGCAGAGCAGCCCCGACGCCGGTACGTGGACCGGGTGGACCGCGCTCGGTCTCGCGGTACGGGCGGGCAACTCCTTCGCCCTGTGAGCCGGGTGAGGCCGGATCGGGCGGCCTGGGGTCGCGGCCTCACGCGGCGCCGGAGCCGTCCGCCTGCGCGGCGGTCCAGCGTTCGGCCAGGGCCGCGACCTTGCGGCTCGCCTCGGCGACGGCGGCCGGACCGCCGCCCGCCTGCGCGGCGGCGTACCCGACCAGGAAGGCCGTCAGCGGAGCCGCCGGGCGGGCCACGCCGTGCGCGACCACCTTGGTCAGGTCGAGCAGCCCCGTGACGTCGACCTCCAGGTCGATCCCGAGCTCCGCGCCGACCGCGGCGATCCACTCCTTCACGCGAGCCCTCCAGTGTCCGGTCCGGGTTCAGCCGGTGACGACCCCGGCCACCAGATTGATCGTGGTGGCCAGGATACTGGCGCCGAAGACGTACGAGAGGAGGCAGTGCCGCAGGACCACCGCGCGGATCGCCGGGCTGGTGACCGAGGTGTCGGACACCTGGTAGGTCATGCCGAGGTTGTAGCTGAAGTAGAGGAAGTCGCGGTAGGTCGGCGGGTCGTCGCAGTTGAAGTCGATGCCGCCGGCGGGCGTCGAGAAGTACAGGTGCGCGTAGCGGGTGGCGTACACCAACTGCAGCGCCGCCCAGGCCATGAACACCCCGCCGAGCGCGGTCGCCGCCGCGGCGTGGCCGGCGTTCGAGCGGCCGACCAGCAGCAGCACGATGATGCCGAGCAGCCCGCACAGCGTGGCCGCGACCACCGAGAGCTCCTCCAGAACCGGCCGGAAGTCCTCGCGCCGGGCGTCCTTGCGGGCGGTGGCCGCGTCCATCGGCCACAGCACCATCCAGCCGGTCACCACGAACACCGCCTCCGCCGCGGAGACCCCGGCGAGGAAGCCCAGCGGCGTCCCGTTGGTCGCCGCGACGGCCGCGCCGACCACCGCTCCCACGACGATCGCCCCGGCCAGCCGGGACAGCGCGGACACGGGCAGCCAACGGGTCATGGGCCAGGACGATATCAGGCGAGATGTCCGATTCAGGTCGCCCGGCGGACGGCCGCCCGGGCTGGACTGGGCGGCCCGCCCGCCCGCCCGACCGGGCCGGGCCGGCGGCGCCGGGTAGCTCAGGTCCGGCCGGGCGGGGTGTCGACGGACACCACCTGCGCGGCGTCCGCCCCCTCGGGCGTCCGGTAGGTCACGGTGTCACCGGCCCGGTGGCCGAGCAGGGCCTGCCCGAGCGGGCTGTCGGAGGTCACCAGGCCCTGGTCCTGCTCGTCGGCGATCTCGTCGATGTGGACGGACTCCCGCACCCCGTCGGAGAACTGCACGGTGAGCGTGGATCCCACCCCGACCACCCCGGGGTCGGGCGCCCCGGCGACGGCCGCCTCGCGCAGCCGGGCCTCGATCTCGGCGATCCGGGTGTCCAGCCGGGCCGCCTCGGTGGCGCGCTGCAGCTCGTCGGCCTCGTCGGCCCGGTCACCGGGGGAGTCGGCGTCGCTGCCGTGCAGGGTCGAGGCGACCGTGTCGCGCTCGCCGCGCAGAACGGAGAGTTCCTGCTCCAGCGCCCGACGGGCGTCGGGGCTGATCGGCTCGGGGATACCGGTCATTTCTGCTCCCGTTCTGCAATATCGGCCGGGATGGTTTTCGGTTACTGCGGAAAATTCTATCGGCAGATATTCGGAGGCGCCGGATGTCGCGAAATCGGTGACGGCGGTCACCGTCCGCGTCGCCCCGTGCGGGCGGCGCATCCGGCCGCCCGGCCCGGATCCGGGCCGCCCCCGGCCGGTCGGCGCCGCCCCTGACCGGCCGATGGAACGTCACCGGTGCACCCCGCGAACGCCGTCCGCGGAAATCCGGCGGACATCCGACCCGCCGTCAGCCCGGCGGAAATCCCTCCGGTTGCGGGCGTTTACCGGGCGGGATTAGGTGGAATGGATGCCCAGCCCCAGGAGCTGTCATGTCAGTGCCGTTCCCCTCGGCCTTCGGCTCATCCGATCCGTTCAGTGAAATGCTGAACCGATTCTTCGGTATGTCGCCCGCATCGTCACCCCCGGCCGTCCAGCGGATCCCGATCGGACGGCTGCTGACCGAACCGGCCCAGGAGCTGATCAACCTGGCCGCCCGGCGCGCCGCCGATGACGCCACCGCGGACCTCGACACCGAGCACCTGCTCTGGGCGGCGACCCAGGTCGACCCCGCCCGGTCCCTGATCGCACAGGCCGGGATCGATCCCGACGCCCTCGCCGCCGAGCTCGCCGCGGTCCTGCCCCGCGACCCCGGCGAGCCGCCCACCGAACCCGGACTCACCCCCGCCGCCAAACGCACCCTCGCCACCGCCTACCAGCGGGCCCAGGCGGCCGGCGCGTCCTACATCGGGCCCGAGCACATCCTCGGCGCCCTGCTCTCCGACACCGACGCCGACACCCTGCGGCTGCCCGCCGAGGACTCCGGCATGGAGCGGCTGCGCGGCCTGACCGGCCAACCCCGCGCCGACGCCGCACCCGACGGCGGCGGCCGGCCCCCGACCATCCTCGACGAGTTCGGCCGGGACCTCACCCAGGAGGCCCGGGCGGGCCGGCTCGACCCGGTGGTGGGCCGCGCCGAGGAGATCGAGCAGACCGTCGAGATCCTCTCCCGGCGGTCCAAGAACAACCCCGTCCTGATCGGGGAGCCGGGCGTCGGCAAGACGGCCATCGTGGAGGGCCTGGCCCAGCGCATCGTCGCCGGGGACGTCCCCGCCACCCTCAAGGACCGCAGGGTGGTCTCCCTCGACCTGTCCGGCCTGGTCGCCGGCGCCCAGTACCGGGGACAGTTCGAGGAACGGCTGAAGAAGGTCATCGAGGACGTCCAGGAGTCCGGCGGCGACATCATCCTGTTCATCGACGAACTGCACACCGTCGTCGGCGCCGGCGCCACCGGCGAGGGCGCGATGGACGCGGGCAACATGCTCAAACCGGCCCTGGCCCGCGGCGAACTCCACGTGGTCGGCGCCACCACCATCGACGAGTACCGCAGGCACATCGAGAAGGACGCCGCGCTGGAGCGCCGCTTCCAGCCGGTGCTGATCCCCGAGCCCACCGTCGAGGAGACCGTGCAGATCCTCGAGGGGCTGCGCGACGCCTACGAGGCCCACCACGGCGTCCGGTTCACCGACGAGGCACTCGCCGCCGCCGCCGAACTCTCCGACCGCTACGTCGGCGACCGCTTCCTGCCCGACAAGGCCATCGACCTGATGGACCAGGCCGGCGCCCGGGTCCGGCTGCGCGCCGTCGCCCCGTCCAGCGAGGTGACCGGCCGCGAGAGCCGGATTGCGCAGCTGCGCCGGGAGAAGGACCAGGCCGTGGCCGGGGAGGACTTCGAGAAGGCGGCCGAGCTGAAGGCCCGGATCGCCACCGAGGAAGGCGAACTGGCCGGCGTCGACGAGGGCCGCCCGGGCGTCGTCAAGGTCACCGCCGCCGACGTCGCCGAGGTCGTCGCCCGCCGCACCGGGATCCCCGTCGCCCAGCTGACCGCCGGGGAGAAGGAACGGCTGCTCAGGCTCGAGGAGGAGATGCACGAGCGGATCGTCGGCCAGGACGAGGCCGTCACCGCCGTCTCCGAGGCGGTCCGGCGCAACCGCTCCGGCATGGGCGACCCGGACCGGCCCGTGGGGTCCTTCCTGTTCCTCGGCCCGACCGGCGTCGGCAAGACCGAACTCGCCAAGACCCTCGCCGAGCTGCTGTTCGGCGAGGAGGACCGGATGGTCCGCTTCGACATGAGCGAGTTCCAGGAGAAGCACACGGTGGCCCGGCTGGTCGGCGCGCCACCCGGGTACGTCGGGTACGACGAAGCCGGCCAGCTCACCGAGAAGGTCCGCCGCCGGCCGTACAGCGTGGTCCTGTTCGACGAGGTCGAGAAGGCCCACCCCGACGTCTTCAACACCCTGCTGCAGATCCTCGACGACGGCCGGCTGACCGACGGCCAGGGCCGCACCGTCACCTTCCGGCACTGCGTGGTCATCATGACGTCCAACATCGGCGCCCAGCGGATCATCGCCCACCAGGGCGACGCGTCCGACCTCAAGGACGAGCTGATGGAGGAGTTGCGGACCCGCTTCCTGCCCGAGTTCCTCAACCGCATCGACGACATCATCATCTTCCACCGCCTCACCGAGCAGGACCTCGGCCGGATCGTCGACCACCTGCTGGAGCGGAGCAGACGCCGGGTCCGGGCCCAGGGACTGCGGCTCGAGGTCACCGAAGCGGCCAAGCAGCTGCTGCTCGAACGCGGCTACCAGCCGGAGTTCGGCGCCCGTCCGCTGCGCCGCACCATCCAGTCGCAGCTGGACAACCGGATCGCGTCCCTGCTGCTCGGCGGCGACACCGGACCCGGTGACACGATCGTCGCCGACGTGGTCGACGGCACCCTCCGGTGCACCGTACGGCCGGCCGAGGACGCTCCCGAGCCTCCCGAGCCCGCCGGGACCGCCGAGTCCGCCGGGACCGCCGGTCCCACCCCCTGACCCCGCCGCGGGCCCCCGCCCCACGAGGAGGACACCATGTCGCACCACAAGTCGAACAAGGCCGTCGAAGGGGACCCCGACACCGCGCACGGCCGCGGCCTGCCCAGGCGCCCCGACGAGGACGAACTGGAGCAGCGCACCGAGCAGGACCGCGAGGCGGTGGGCCTGCCCCCGGAGCCCGAGGACCCCGACGACGACCGCTGAACCCGCGACCCGGCCCGACCGACGGCGGAAGGTGACCCTGGTGAACGCCCCCGACGACCCGCAGGACCGCCCGGAGCCCGGACCCGCGCCCCAGGAGGCCGCGCAGTTCCGGCCCTACCACCACCCGGCCGCGGGCTGGGGCGCGGCCAAGAGCGTCACCCGGGTCCTGGCGGCCCGCCGCGCCCTGGTCGACGGGCCGCGCGCCATCATGCGGATGAACCACGAGAACACCGGCTTCGACTGCCCCGGCTGCGCCTGGCCGGACGACACCAAGGGCCTGCACCTGGACATCTGCGAGAACGGCATCAAGCACGTCACCTGGGAGATGACCCGCAAGCGGGTCGGCCGTGAGTTCTTCGCCGCCCACTCGGTGGCCGAACTCGACGAGTGGAGCGACTTCGCCCTGGAGGACCAGGGCCGCCTCACCGAGCCGATGGTCTACGACCCGGCCACCGACCACTACGTCCCGATCAGCTGGAAGGACGCCTTCGACCTGGTCGGCCGCACCCTGCGGGAACTCGACGACCCGGACCGGGCCGCGTTCTACACCTCCGGCCGGCTCGGCAACGAGGCCACCTTCCTCTACCAGCTGATGGCCCGGGAGCTGGGCACCAACAACCTCCCCGACTGCTCCAACATGTGCCACGAGGCCAGCGGCCGCGCCCTGCAGGACTCCCTCGGCACCGGGAAGGGCACGGTCGACCTCAAGGACTGGGAAGCCACCGACGCGCTGTTCATCATGGGCGTCAACGCCGCCTCCAACGCCCCCAGGATGCTCACCGCCCTGGCCGAGGCGTACCACCGCGGCGCACAGATCGTCCACGTCAACCCGCTGGTCGAGGCCGCCGCGACCCGCACCATCGTGCCGCACGACTTCGTCGACATGGCCCTGTTCAAGTCCACCCGGACCAGCACCCTCAACCTCCAGCCGCGGATCGGCGGCGACATGGCGCTGCTGCGGGGCATGGCGAAGGCCGTCCTGGAACAGGCGCACTCCGACCCCAAGGCGCTGGACCGGGAGTTCATCGACCGGCACACCAGCGGCTTCGAGCCGTACCGGGCGCTGTGCGAGGCCACACCGTGGGAGGAACTGGAACGCCAGAGCGGCCTGAGCCGGGCCGAGATCCTGGACGCCGCACGGATCTACCGGGACGCCGACCGCTCCATCGTCAGCTGGTGCCTGGGCGTCAGCCAGCACGAGCACGGCGTAGACACCGTCCGCGAGATCGTCAACCTGCTGCTGCTGCGCGGGAACCTCGGCCGGGAGGGCGCCGGCCCGTCGCCGGTGCGCGGACACAGCAACGTCCAGGGCAACCGCACCTGCGGCATCGACCACCGCCCCGACGAGGAGTTCCTGCAGCGGCTGGACGAGGCCTGCGGCATCACGGCCCCCCGGGAGCACGGCCTGGACACCGTGGCTGCCATCGAGGCGATGCACCGCGGCCGGGTGACGGTGTTCGTCGGCATGGGCGGCAACTTCGCCCTCGCCGCGCCGGACACCCCGTTCACCTTCGAGGCGCTGCGCTCCTGCGAACTCACCGTCCAGGTCAGCACCAAACTCAACCGCAGCCACCTGGTGCACGGCCGCCGGGCCCTGATCCTGCCCTGCCTGGGCCGCACCGAACAGGACCACCAGCGCGGCGGCCCGCAGAGCACCTCCGTCGAGGACTCGATGAGCATGGTCCACCTCTCCCTCGGCATGAAGCGGCCCGCCTCGCCCCACCTGCTCTCCGAGCCCGCCATCATCGCGGGCATCGCCCGCGCCGCCCTCCCCGACAGCGCCACCCCCTGGGAGTGGTACATCGAGGACTACGACCGCATCCGCGACACCATGGCCCGGGCCCTCGACGGCTTCGAGGACTTCAACCGCCGGGTCCGCCTGCCACTGGGCTTCCGGATCCGCCAGCCCGCCCGCGAACTGGTCTTCGACACCCCGTCCGGGCTGGCCGAGTTCTCCGCCGCGCCGCTGCCCGATGTGGTCCCCGCACCCGGGACGCTCGCGCTCGGCACCATGCGCTCCCACGACCAGTGGAACACCACGATCTACTCCGACGACGACCGCTACCGCGGCGTCAAGAACCTGCGCACCCTGGTCTTCATGAACGCCGACGACATGCGCGAACGCGGCATCGAGGAGTTCGACCCCGTCGACATCACCAGCACCGCCAAGGACGGCACCACCCGCGCCGTGCACGGCTACCTCGCCATCCCGTACGACATCCCCCGCAGCTGCGCCGCCGGCTACATGCCGGAGCTGAACGTGCTGTGCGCCATCGGCGACTTCAGCACCCAGAGCGACCAGCCGCTGATGAAGCACCTCAGGGTCACCGTCACCCGGGCGGCCCTCTGACGCGCTCCGCCCCGACGCGCTCCGCTCCGACACGTTCCGCTCCGACGCCGCGGGCGGCCGTGGGCGCTCGCGGCCGTCAGCGCGGGCCGGCGAGCCGCGCCAGCAGCTGGTACGCGCGCTGCTCGGCGGCCGCCAGGGCCGCCGTGTCGATCCCCGCCGACCACAGCTCGCCCGCCGCGGCGTCACCGGCCTCGCGCAGCTCCACCACGGCGACCGCCAGCTGCACCTGGACCAGCATCACCGGCACCCCCGCCCGCCCGGCCAGCGCCCGCTCCGCGCGTTCGGCCGTCTGAGCGCACACCGCCAGCGCCCGCTCCACCCGGACCGAGGCGTGGCCGTGCACCACCACCAGCGCGCAGCCCAGCCCGACGACGATCCCCAGGACGCTGCCCAGCGCCCGGTCCCGGACCAGCTCCCCGGCCGGGGCCGGCGCCGCCAGGTCGCTGAGCAGCAGGGCCAGCGGCGTCAGGAACACCACGCCCAGCGCGTAGTTGCGGACGACGACGGCCTCCAGCAGGAACTCCAGCACGACCACCAGGCCCACCAGCACCGCGGCGGCCGGGTGCGCGGCCAGCAGCGCCAGGGCCAGCAGCAGCCCGGCGAAGGTCCCGAGGGTGCGCTGGACGGCGCGCTGGGCGGTGGTCCGGACGTTGACCGAGTGCAGGACGGCCGCCGCCGAGATCGCCGCCCAGTAGCCGTGGCCGAGCCCCAGCGCGACGGCCAGCGCACCCGCCAGCCCGGTGCCCACCAGCATCCGCAGCGCGGGGACGGCCACCACCGCCAGCCGGCCGGAGCCGGTGGGCCGCCGCCGCACCAGCTCGGCGGCCCGCCGCGCGGCGAGGCGGTCCGCCGCGGCCCCGGCACCCGCCGGGCCGCCGGCCGCACCGGCCGGGTCGGGCGGTGACAGCTCCGGCAGCAGCACCGGCGCGCGCCCGCGCCGGTCGCCGAGCAGCCGCACCTGGCGCCGCAGACTGACCACCAGCGGGGCGGACCCGTCCGGGACCCGCCCCGCCGAGCCGATCAGCAGCGACCAGGAGAAGTCGGCGAGCCGCACGCACACCCCGCCGCGCTCCTCCCTCCCACCCGCGACCGGGGGAGCGAGCCCCAGGCAGTGGTACGCCTCGACGACGGCGGCGGTCGCCCGGTGCCGGGCCCGTCCGCCCGCGAGCCCCGCGCCGAGTGCCTCCAGCAGCGCCGCGAGTTCGCGCAGTGCCACCGCCACCGCGAACCGTTCCGGGCGGTCGGGGCGCCAGAACCACCCCGCCAGCGCCAGTCCCCAGGCCGCCGCCGCACCCGCCGCCGCCAGCGCCGTGTGCGGGCCGACCTCGGACCAGGCCGGAGCGCCGTTGGCCGCCACGGCGAACGCGAACAGCAGCAGCACCGCGCCGAGCCCGCCCAGCCGGGTCGCGTCGCACAGCAGCTTCGCCAGCCCGGCCACCACGGCCGTCGCCACGACCACCACCGCGGCGCCCGCCCCGCCCGCCTGCGGATCGGCCCCGGCGGCGAGCGCCGAACCGCACCCGACACAGGCCGTCATCGCCGCCGCGACCACCGCCAGCACCCGGGCCCGGCGGGGATAGGGCATGGTGCGGCCGAAGGTGGTGGTGAAGGAGCCGAGCATCGCGTACGGGGCGAGCTCCGCCCGCCCGGCCGCCACCAGCGGCGCCGCCACCAACGCCATCGCCAGCGCCGCCCGGGCGGCGAACATCAGCGAGCCGTCCGCCCGGCCGAGGGTGAGCGCGCCGCGCGGCGAGAGCGCCCGGGCCGCGGCGGCCGCCGAGGACCGCAGGCGGTGCCCCGGCCCGGCGGAGGGCGGCGGCGGCGAACTGGGCATACCCGGTGTATAGCACCTGAACCGGCACATCACGGCGGCGGGCCCCGCCGCGTGCACCCCCGCCGCCCGCCCTTCCGTCGCCCCGCCCGTCGCCCGCGCTCCGGTCCGCCGCCCTCCCGCCGGCGCAATCGGGGCCGGGCGCACGCGCGCCCCCGCCCGCGGGCCGGGCACCCGTGCCACGATGGTGCGCATGCCGACGCCGCAGTCCGTGCTCAGCCCGCTGACCAGCGCATCCCTGTTCCTGGTGGTCACCGTCGACCCGGGCGGGGAAGCGGTGGTCAGGGACCTGCTCGCGGACCTCGACGGCCTCCGGCGGGCCGTCGGCTTCGGACACCCCGACGGGCAGCTGAGCGTGGTCGCGTCGGTCGGCTCCCAGGCCTGGGACCGGCTGGTCGGCGGCGCCCGCCCGGCGGAACTCCACCCCTTCCAGGAGCTGCGCGGCGCCCGCCACCTGGCCCCGGCCACCCCCGGGGACCTGCTGTTCCACCTCCGCGCCACCCGGCAGGACCTCTGCTTCGCGCTGGGCAGCGAGATCATGACCAGGCTGCGGGGCGCCGTCCGCGTCGCCGACGAGGTCACCGGCTTCCGCTACCTCGACCAGCGCGACCTGCTCGGCTTCGTCGACGGCACGGAGAACCCGACCGGCGGCGACGCCTCGGACGCGGTCCTGGTCGGCGCCGAGGACGCGCCGTTCGCGGGCGGCTCCTACGTGATCGTGCAGAAGTACCTGCACGACCTCGACGCCTGGAACCGGCTGACCGTCGAGCAGCAGGAACAGATCGTCGGCCGCCGCAAACTCACCAACATCGAGATCGACGCGCCCGGTTCGCACGTCGACCTCAACACCATCACCGACCCGGACGGCACCGAGCGCCGGATCCTGCGCGACAACATGCCGTTCGGGAGCCCCGGCAGCGGTGAGTTCGGCACCTACTTCATCGGCTACGCCCGCACCCCCGCCGTCACCGAGGAGATGCTGCGGCACATGTTCCTCGGCGACGGACCGGTCGGCCACGACCGGATCCTCGACTTCTCCACCGCGGTCACCGGCACGCTCTTCTTCGCACCGCCGGCCGGCCTGTTGCAGGGACTCGCACAGGAGGACCGGCCGGCGGAGGCGGCCCACGGCTCCTTGGGCATCGGCGGCCTGAGCAGCCGTTAGCCGCGCCCGCCCACCGCCCCGACCGCCCACCGCCGGCCCGCACCGCTCAGCACCGGAGCCAGGAACAGGAACTGGAGCAACGCCCCATGGACAACCTGCACCGCGAACTCGCCCCGATCTCCGCCGCCGCCTGGGCCGACCTGGAGGAGGAGGCCCGCCGCACCTTCACCCGGCACGTCGCGGCCCGCCGCCTGGTGGACGTACCCGAGCCGGCCGGGCCGGAGCTCGCCGCCGTCAACACCGGCCACCTGGACGACATCGAGACCCCGGCCGCCGGCGTCCGGGCCCGGCTGCGCCGCACCCGTCCGGTGGTGGAGCTGCGGGTCCCGTTCACCGTGGACCGGCTGCAGGTCGACGCGGTGGCCCGGGGAGCCCAGGACGCCGACTGGGGCCCGGTCAAGGAGGCCGCCCAGCGGATGGCGTTCGCCGAGGACCGGGCCGTGTTCGAGGGCTACCCGGCGGCCGGGATCACCGGTCTGCGCGGCGCTTCCAGCAACCCGGCGCTGACCCTGCCCGCCGACCCCCGGGACTACCCGGACGTGGTCAGCCGGGCGGTCAGCGAGCTGCGGCTGGCCGGTGTCGGCGGCGCGTACACGCTCGCGCTCAGCGCGGACGCCTACACGGCGGTCAGCGAGACCTCGGACCACGGCTACCCGATCCACGAGCACCTGCGGCGGCTGCTCGACGGCGAGATCGTCTGGGCGCCCGCCATCGACGGCGCGTTCCTGCTCTCCACCCGCGGCGGCGACTTCACCCTCCAGCTCGGCCAGGACCTGTCGATCGGCTACCTCGCCCACGACACGGACCGCATCGAGCTGTACTTCCAGGAGACCCTGACCTTCCTGGTCCACACGGACGAGGCCGTGGTCCCCATCGGCCCCGCCGCCGCGCAGGCCCCGGCCGCCTCCTGAGGCCGGTCCCCGGACTGCCCCGCCGTCCCGCTCCGCGGGGGGCCTCGGCGCCGGCCTGAGTCCTCGTCAGCCGCACAGTGCGGCGGTCTGGGCCTGCACCAGGCCCTCGCTCCGCGGGAAGGGCGGCTCGCCCTTCAGGTCCGCGCCGAGGTCGTAGACGTTGACGGCGAGGACCAGCTGCCGCTCGCCGTCCGCGCTGGAGAGCGCCACGCTGGTGAAGCCGGGCCCGCCGCCGTCGGTCTCCCAGACCGGGACCGCAGGGGCGGCGGGGCCCGGTCCGCATGCGATCTCCCCGCGCTGCACGCCGAGGCCGAACGCCGGCGCGCCGGGGAAGTCGACCGTGGTCAGGAGCTCACGCTGCTGCGCCGGGGGCAGCAGTTCGCCGCCGAACAGGGCCCGGTGGAAGCGGGCCAGGTCGTCGACGGTGGAGATCATCGCGCCGGCGGTCCAGTCGTAGGACGGGCTGAACCGGGTGACATCGCGTCCGCCGAGGTCGTAGCCGTGCAGGTGCGGGCCGTGGATGTCCGGGTCGGTCACGGGGAAGGAGGTGTCGCGCAGGCCGAGCGGGCCGAGGATCCGCCGCTGGATCTCGGACGGCGCGCTGCGGCGGGTGACCGCCTCGATCACCAGCCCGGCGAGCAGGTAGTTGGTGTTGGAGTAGCGCCATCCGGTGCCGGGCGCGAAGTACGGCGCGTGCCGGACCGCGCGCGCGATCACCTCGCGCGGGGTGTACACGTAGCCCCAGGCGTGGTGCTCGAGGTAGGGGGCGAAGAACTCCGGTTCCTCGGTGGGGTCGTAGATCCCCGAGGTGTGGTCGAGCAGTTCCCGGACGGTGACCGCGCTCCCGTCGTTCCCGTTCCCCCGGACCACGCCGGGCAGCCACTTCTCCACGCTGTCGTCCAGCGAGAGCCGGCCCTCGCCCTCCAGTTGGAGGAGCACCGTCGCGACGAACGACTTGGTGTTGCTGGCGATCCGGAACCGCTGGTCCGGCCGGGCCCGTTCACCGGTCGCGGTGTCGGCGAGCCCGGCCGCGATCCGTGACTCCCGCCCGCCCTGCCTGGCGTACGCCACGGCTCCCGGGAATCCGTCCGCGACCGTCCGCCCGACGGCCGCCCGCAGTCCGGCGGGGGCCGGCACCTGCCCGGCGACGGCGGCCGACGGGAACGCGCCCGCCACCGCCGCCGCGCAGATCCCCACCCACAGTGCCGTGGCCCCCGTACGCACCTTCATCGCTCTCCCCGCTGTTTCCGGTCCCCGTGGACGTCGCGGTCCAGCGTGCCGGGCCTGCGGACCGTCAGCCCATCATGCTGGCACCCGGATCGGTGCGGGGGCTGTCCCCAGCCCGTGTCGGCGTCTTCTGGACAACCGGACTCGCCGGTCCGTATCGTTAAACGGAGTTGATAGTCCGATTCTGGCCCGTGGATCCCACCGGAGGTTGGTCATGTCCGAGAAGCTGTTGCCGCGCGAGGTCTTCGGGAAGCTGCTCGAGGGCATCGGTGACGGGCGGTACGCGGAGCTGGCGGACCTGTACGCCGAGGATGCCGTGGTGGAGACCGTGTTCGAGCCGGGCGGGCCGCGCCGGACCGTGGGGCGGGCCGCGCTCCGGGAGCGGTTCGCCCTGGTCGCCGAGGTCTCGCCGGTGGAACTGACCCCGTTGAACATTGTCGTCCGGGAGACCGGGGACCCCGAGGTCGTCGTCGCCGAGTTCGACTACCGGGTGCACCACCGGGCGACCGGGCGGACCTTCGAGACCGCCAACATCCAGGTGCTGCGGGTCCGTGACGGACTGATCGTCAGCAGCCGGGACTACCACGACCACCTCGCCCTCATCGTGGCCGACGGCAGCCTGCCGCAGCTGGTGGCGGCGCTGGCGGGCGAGTAGCGGCGGACACCGCCCCCCCGGGGACGGGGCCCTCGGGGGCCGCGGATCGGGCGGGTGCTCGACCGTGGCTCGAGTGGCGGGTGTTAGGGCTGTGGCGGGACGGGGGCCCGGTCGGTTCGACGGCGGTGAGCTGGGCCGATCCGCCGCCCCAGGTGGCCGGTTGACGGTCGTTCAGGAGCGCGGCGGTGGCGGCCCGGTGTCCGGCCGGGTGCGGGGGAGGGTGCGCCACCGGTTGGATCTGTGATGCTGGTCACACTCTACGCGGGTAGGTACATGCCAAGTGGCCGCATCCGGACAAATCGACATTGCCAGCCGGGCGGGACTGCGGGAAGATCTTTTGCGGCCGTGCAGTGACATTACCCGACGCACATTTACCCGGAGCGCATCCCGACCGTGCCGACCGGGTGCCCCGGATAAAGGATCTGGTGGCGTATCACATGGTTCCGCACACTGATTTGACCTTTTCGCCCGCGGGTGGGGAATCCGGTATCCGGGCGCCGCAGGACCTGGTCCTCGACGACATATTCGTCGACCTCTCGCCGGCTTTCGGCCGGGCGCTGGCGCTGAAGTGCGAGGGATTCAACTTCGCCGGTTCGGTCAAGGCGAAGGCCGCCGCCGGGATGCTGGGCGCGGCGGAGCGCCAGGGGCTGATCCGGGCCGGCTCGACGATCATCGAGTCCTCCTCCGGGAGCCTCGGCGTGGCGGTGGCCGCCATCGCCGCCAACCTGGGGTACCGGTTCGTCTGCGTCACCGACGTCCGGTGCAGCCCGCGCAACGCCGGCCTGATGCGGGTGTTCGGCGCGGAGGTGGTGGTGGTGTCGGAGCCCGACCCCGTCGGCGGCCTGCTGGGCGCCCGCATCCGGCACGTGCAGGAGCGCTGCGCCGCGGAGCCCGGGATGTTCTGGCTCAACCAGTACGCCAACGACAACAACTGGCTCGCCCACTACGGGAGCACCGGGCCGGCCATCGTGAAGGCGTACCCGGACCTGGAGTACCTGTTCGTCGGCGCCGGGACGACCGGGACCCTCACCGGCTGCGCGCGCTACCTGAAGGAGGCCGGCCACCCCGCGAAGGTGGTCGCGGTCGACAGCGTGGGCTCGGTCACCTTCGGCGGGCCGGCCGGGACGCGCCACATTCCGGGGCTCGGCACCGGACGCCGTCCGGAGATCGCCGACGAATCGGTGGTCGACGAGATCCTGATGGTGGAGGAGGTCGACGCGATCCGGATGTGCCGATTTCTCGCCCGGCGCGGATTCCTGTTCGGCGGCTCCACCGGAACGGTGCTCGCCGGCGCCTTCCAGCGGCTGCTCGGGGAGCGGCCCGACGTGTGCGCCGTGGCCATTTCCCCGGATTTCGGGGAACGCTATCTCGACTCCGTCTACGATGACGACTGGGTGGGCGAACGATTCGGCGAGATCGGACTGTTCGCCCCCGCCGGGGAAGGCGCCGGGGCCGTCGTGGAAATCTCCCAGAGGTGAGACCGCAGAACATGTTCGACGCGCACACCGCCGTGGAAAGCAGTGACATGTCTTCATCATCCATGCCGTCCGCGGACGGCGACCTCCGGACCCTCGACGAACTGTTCGAGGAGCAGGCCCGGCGGACCCCCGACGCCGTCGCCCTGGTCCACCGCGACCAGCAGCTGACCTACCGCCAGCTCCACGACCGGGCGCGGGCGGTGGCCGGACGGCTGGCCGCACTCGGGGTCCGCCGCGAGTCACTGGTGGCGCTCGCCTTCCCCCGCGGCGTCGACGCCGTGGTGGGCACGCTCGGCGTCGTCCTGGCCGGCGGCGCCTACCTGCCGGTCAACCCCGCGTTCCCGCCCGAGCGGATCACCCGGATGCTGGCGGACGCCGCCCCGCCGCTGATCCTCTGCGCGGCGCCGGCGGCCGGCGCCCTGCGCGACGCGGTACCCGCCGCGACCCGGCTGCTCACCCTGGACGACCTGCTCGCCGCCCCGGCCCCCGCCGAACCGCCGGCCCCCGCCCGCGACCCGGAGGCCGACGCCGGATCACCGCTGGCGTACGTGATGTACACCTCCGGCTCCACCGGCCGGCCCAAGGGGGTGATGGTCGAGCACGCGGGCGTGGTGCGCCTGGTCCGCGACACCGACTGGTTCACCTTCACCGCCGCCGACCGCTGCCTGCAGACCGGCGCGCTCGAGTTCGACGCCGCCACCTTCGAGATCTGGGGCACCCTGCTCGCCGGGGCCACCCTCCACCTGGTCGACCAGGAGGTGCTGCTCACCCCCGCACGGCTGAAGCAGACCCTGTACGACGCCGGGATCACCGTGCTGTGGCTCACCGCACCGCTGTTCAACCAGATGGTCGACGAGGACGTCACCATGTTCGCCCGGCTCGGCACCCTGCTGGTCGGCGGCGACGTGCTCTCCTGCCGCCACGTCAACCTGGTCCGCGAGGCCTGCCCGGCGCTGCGCGTCCTCAACGGCTACGGCCCCACCGAGAACACCACCTTCACCACGGTCTTCCCGGTCGAGCGCGGCTACCGCGACGCCGTCCCGATCGGCCGGCCGATCCGCGGGACCACCGCGCTGGTCGTCACCCCCGAGGGCCGCCCCGCCGCCCCGGGCCGGATCGGCGAGCTGTACACCGGCGGGCTCGGCCTCGCCCGGGGCTACCTGCACAACCCCGGACTGACCGCCGAACGCTTCGTCCACCTCGACGGCGAGCGCTACTACCGCACCGGCGACCTGGTCAGCGCCGACGTCGACGGCGTGCTCTCCTTCCACGGCCGCACCGACGACCAGGTGAAGATCCGCGGCCACCGGGTCGAGGTCAAGGAGGTCACCCACGCCCTGCTGGAGGCTCCCGGCGTCCGCGACGCCCACACCGTGGTGGCCGGCACCGGCAGCGCCCGCCACCTGCTCGGCTACGCCGTCCTGGCGGCCGGCACCGACGCCGCCGAGGTGCTCGAGGGGCTCCGCCGCACCCTGCCCTCCTACCTCTGCCCCGACCGGGTGATCGCCCTCCCGGCGCTCCCGCTCAACGCCAACGGCAAGGTCGACGCCGCCCGGCTGCCCGCCCCGCCCGCCCGGGCCGCCGCAGCCGCCGGCGAACGCACCGCCGACGAGGAGCGCCTGGCCCGGCTGTGGGCCGAGGTCCTGCACCTGGACCCCGACGCGATCGGCCCCGACGACGACTTCTTCGCCTCGGGCGGCAACTCCATCGCCGCCGGCGCGCTGCTCGGCCGGATCGCCCGGACCCTGGGCGCGACCCTCGGCTTCCACCAGCTCTTCGCCGCCCGGACCCTGCGCCTGATGGCCAAGGAGATCGCGGCGGCCGACCGGAGCGAACTCACCCCGATCCCGGCGCTCGCACCGCGCGCCTCCTACGCCCTGCACCCGCAGCAGCGCGCCCTGTACGCCGTCTGGCAGACCGACCCCGCCTCGACGGCCTACAACATCCCCGTCCGCATCGAGGTCTCCCCGTCCCTGGACCCCGACCGGCTGCGCGCCGCACTGGCCGGGCTGCTGCGCCGCCACGATGCACTGCGCACCGCCTTCCACGCCGACGGCGACGACGTCCGGCAGCTGGTCCGGGACCACGCCGAGGCCGAACTCGACGTGGTGACCGGGCCGCTGACCGACGCCGAGGCGCTCGCCCGGATCGTCCGGCCGTTCGACCTGGCGGCCGCGCCGCTGGTCCGCGCACTCCTGCTGCCGGGCGAGGGCACCGACCGGCTGTACCTCGACGTCCACCACATCGTCTTCGACGGCGTCTCGCTGCAGGTGCTCCTCGACGAACTGCTCGACCTGTACGTCGGCATCGAACCGGCCGCACCAGCGGTCCGCTACGCCGACGCCGCCGAGTGGTTCGCCGAACGCACCGCCGCCGGCGCCTTCGCCGAGTCCGAGCGGTACTGGCGGGAGACCTTCCCCGAGCCGCCGCCCGCCCTCGGCCTGGCCACCGACCTCCCGCGCCCGCCGGTCCGCTCCACCCGCGGCGCCGTACTGCGCCAGGAGCTCGGGCCCGACCGCGACCGGGCGCTGCGGGCCTGCGCGGCCCAGCACGGCGTCACCGACTTCACCGTGCTGATGAGCGCCTACGCCGCCGCGCTGGCCAGGATCACCGGCGACCTCGACCTGACCATCGGCTGCCCGATGAGCGGGCGGGTGCACCCCGACCTCGACGGCGTGGTGGGGATGTTCGTCAACACCGTGCCGCTGCGGCTGCGGCTGGAGCCCGGCGACTCGCTGGCCGACCTGCTGCGCCGGGTCGCCGACCGGCACCACCTCGCCCTCACCCACCAGAGCCACCCCTTCGAGCAGCTGGCCCGCCAGGTCGTCACCGTCCGCGACCACAGCCGCAACCCGCTGTTCGACGCGTTCTTCGCGCTGCAGGACCTCGGCGTCCACCGCCTGCGCCGGCACGGCCTGCGCGCCGCGGTCGCGCTGCCGCACCCCGGGACGAGCCGCTTCGACCTCAACCTCCAGGCGTACCGGCGCCCCGAGGGGACGGTGCTGGAGTTCGAGTACGGCACGGAGCTGTTCACCGCGGCCTCCGCCGGATTCCTGCTCGCCCGGACCGTCGGGGCCCTGGACGAGATCCTCGCCGACGCCACCGGACCCGTCCTGCCCACCGCCCCGGCCGTGGAGCCCACCGCGGCTCCGGCCGCCGCCACCTTCTCCTTTTAGGACACCTCGTGAGCAACGCCCTCGAACTCCAGCTCGCCCTGCGGGACTTCCCGCAGCAGGCGGCCTTCTGGCAGCAGCACCTGGCCGACTGGGCCGAACCGACCGCCCTGGTCCGCGACCACCTGCGCAAGCACACCGGCCCCCGCCCGCTCGCCACCGCCCCGCTGGCGCCGCAGACCGTGGCCGCCGCCCGCGCGCTGACCAACGGCGACCCGCTGCTGCTCCGGGTGGTCGGCGGCGCGGTCCTCGCACTGCTGGCGGCCCGGGCCGCCGACCGCGACCGGGTGACCGTCTTCCTGCCGGTTCCCGGCGCCGCCCACCCGGGCGCCACGCGCACCGTCCCGGTCGGCGTCGCACTCCAGGACACGACCACCGGACGCGACCTGCTCGGCGCGCTGCGCGGCGCCTACCTGGCGGCCCTGGACCACCTCGACGTCCCGCTGTCCGCCCTGCTGGACCGCGACGGCACCCGGCCCGGCGACCTGATGCTCGCCGTCGACGGCGACCTCACCGAGCAGGACGCCGACGCCCGGGGCTGCCCGCTGCTGTTCGACCTGCGGCCGGGCCCGGAGGGCGGCGCCGGCCTGATCGAACTCCGCTACGACGCAAGGCTGTTCACCGAGGCGACCGCCCGGCGGCTGGCCGACTCCTGCGCGGAGCTGTGCGGCGCGCTGCTCAAGGACACCGCGCAGCTGCTGACCCCGCTGCTGTCCCCGACCGACACCGAACGCGCCCTGATCGCGGGGGAGTTCAACGCCACCGAGGCCGACTTCCCGGCCGACCGGACCCTCCACCGCTTCCTGGAGGAACGGGCCGCCGCCACCCCCGACGCCGTCGCGGTCGCCGACGACGGCACCAGCTACGCCGAGCTGAACGCCGCCGCCAACCGCCTCGCCCGGGTGCTGCGCGAGCGCGGCATCGGCGCCGGCGACGTGGTCGGCGTCTGCGTCCCGCGCTCCCCGCGGATGCTGGTCGCGGTCTACGCCGTGCTCAAGGCCGGCGGCGCCTACCTCCCGATCGACCCGACCCTGCCGCAGGGCCGGATCGACTACATCCTCGACCACAGCGGCACCCCGCTGGTCCTGGTCGCCGAGGAGACCGCGCACGCGGTCACCGGCCGGGCCGTGCTCGACGTGGCCGACCCCGCCGCCGCCGCGGCCGACCCCGCCGACCTGCCCGCGGTCAGCGGCCCCGGGGACCTCGCCTACGTGATCTACACCTCCGGCTCCACCGGCCGTCCCAAGGGCGTCATGGTCGAACACCGGGCGATCGTCAACCGGCTCTGGTGGATGCAGCGCGCCTACCCGCTCACCGCCGACGACGTCATCCTGCACAAGACGCCGTTCACCTTCGACGTGTCGGTGTGGGAGATCTTCTGGTGGTCGCTGGCCGGCGCCGCCGTCGTCACCCTCCCCGGCGGCGACGAACGCGACCCGGAGAAGATCGCCGAGCGGATCGCCGAAGCCGCCGTCACCACCGCGCACTTCGTACCGTCGATGCTCGGCGCCTTCCTGCAGTACGCCGCCGCCACCGGCCGCAGCGCCCGACTGGCCACCCTGCGAACGGTCTTCGCCAGCGGCGAGGCGCTCGCCGTCGGCCACACCGAACAGTTCGCCCGGGAGCTCGGCGGCCGCGCCGAACTGGTCAACCTGTACGGCCCGACCGAGGCCGCCGTCGATGTGACCTGCCAGCCCTGCACCGGCGTCGACACCACCCGGTCCGTCCCGATCGGCCGCCCGATCGACAACATCCGGCTCTACATCCGGACCAGGTCGGGCGAGTTGGCGCCGATCGGCACCCCCGGCGAGCTGTGCATCGCCGGGACCGGCCTGGCCCGCGGCTACCTCGGCGCACCCGAACTGACCGAGGAGCGGTTCGTCCGCAACCCCTTCGAACCGGCCGGGCGGCTCTACCGCACCGGCGACCTGGCCCGCTGGCTGCCCGACGGCACCATCGAGTACCTCGGGCGGATCGACACCCAGGTCAAGATCCGCGGCTACCGGATCGAACTCGGCGAGATCGAGCACACCGCCGCCGCCTGCCCCGGCGTCGCCGACGTCGCCGTCACCACGGTGGCCGACGAGGCCGGGAACCGCGCCCTGGTCGGCTACGTGGTCCCCGGACCCGGCTACACCGAGGCCCGGCTGCGCGAGGCGCTCGCGGCCGACCTGCCCTCGTACATGGTCCCACCGCACCTGGTCGAGGTCGCGGCCATCCCGACCAACCACAACGGCAAGCGCGACCTCGGCGCGCTGCCGCGGCCCGCCGCCGCGGTGGCCGCCGAGCACGTCGCGCCGCGCACCGCCGAGGAGCACACGCTCGCCGGGATCTGGGCCGACGTGCTGGGCGTCGAACAGGTCGGCGTGCACGACAACTTCTTCGCACTCGGCGGGGACTCGATCACCTTCATCGCCGTGCTGGCCCGGGCCAGGGCTGCCGGGCTGCGCTTCACCTTCCAGCAGCTGTTCGCCCACCCCACCGTCGGCGAACTGGCCGGCCACGCCACCGCCGAGGACCCGGCCGCCGCCCCCGCAGCCGCCGCCGAACCGTTCGCACTGCTGGCCGCCGCCGACCGGGACCGGCTGCCGGCCGGCGCCGAGGACGCCTACCCGATGTCCCGGCTGCAGGTCGGCCTGATCTTCGAGGCCGCCCGCAGCGACAGCGACGGCCTCTACCACGACATCCTCAGCTACCGGATCGCCGACCGGGTGGACGTCGACACCTTCGCCCGCGCGGTCGCCGAGGTCGCCCGCCGGCACGCCGTGTTCCGCACCTCCTTCCACCTCTCCGGCTTCGCCGAACCGGTCCAGGTGGTGCACGGCGACGCGCCCCTGCCGCTCACCGTGACCGACCTGCGCGACCACCCGGCCGGCCGCCAGGAGCAGGAACTCGCCCGGTTCGCCGAACACGAACTGCGCGACGGCTTCCGCTACGGCACCCCCGACCTGGTCCGGGTGCACCTGCACCTGCTCGGCGAGGCGGACTACCAGTACTCGCTGAGCTACCACGACGCCGCCCTCGACGGCTGGAGCGTCAACACGATCCACCGCGACCTGTTCAGCACCTACTTCGCACTGCTCGACGGCCGCGACCTGCCCGCCGCCGACACCCGGCTGTCCTACCGCGACTTCGTCGCACTGGAACGGCAGGCCGTCGACTCACCCGACCAGCGCGCCTTCTGGCTGACCCTGATGGACGGCGCCCAGAGCACCGCCCTGCCGCGCTACGCCGCCGACTCCGCCGCCGAGGTCCCCGAGGTGGTGATCCACGACGTCGAGCTGCCCGCCGGGCTGTCCGCGGCCGTCGTCGCCACCGCGGCCGCCCTGCGCGTGCCGGTCAAGTCGCTGCTGCTCGCCGCGCACACCGCCGTCCTCGGCTTCGTGGCCGGCACCGACGACGTCCTGACCGGCTACGAGCACTCCGGGCGCCCCGAGGTCGAGGGCGGCGAGAACATCCCGGGCCTGTTCCTCAACTCGGTGCCGTTCCGGACCGCGCTCGCCCCCGGTAGCTGGGCCGACCTGGTCCACGCCGTCTACCGGGCCGAGACCGCGATGCTGCCGCACCGCCGCTACCCGATGGCCGAGATCAAGCGCGCCGTCGGCAGCCGCGAGCCGCTGTTCGAGACGGTCTTCAACTTCACCCACTTCCACGTGCTGAAGAGCCTTACCGAGCGGGACGGCTTCGGCCTGGTCCGCTCGGTGGTGAACGCCCAGACCGAGTTCCCGTTCCGCGCCGAGTTCTCCCAGGACGCGGTCACCGACGAGGTGCAGCTCAGCATCCACTTCCACGCCAACGCCTTCGGCACCGACCAGATCACCCGGATCGGCGGCCACTACCGGCGCGCCCTCACCGCGCTGACCGCCGACGCCGACGCGCCCCGCGAACCGGCCGCCCTGCTCGGCGAGGCCGAGGAGGCCGAACTGCGCGGCTTCGGCGGGCCCGCGTACCAGCTGCCCGAGGGCACCTTCCTGGACCGCTTCGCCCAGCACGTCGACCGGACCCCCGACCGGCTCGCGCTGGTCCACGAAGGACAGCAGCTCAGCTACGCCGAACTCGACCTCGCCGCCGAACGCACCGCCGCCCACTACCGCAGCCGCGGGGTCCGCGCCGGCGACGTGGTCACCACCGTGCTCACCCGCGGCGCGCCGTGGGCGGTGACCGTCCTCGCCCTGCTCAAGCTCGGCGCCGTCTACCTCCCGCAGGACCCCGACCACCCCGCCGACCGGATCGCGGCCGTCCTGCGGCGCAGCGGCTCCCGCCACCTGGTCGCCGACGCCGCCGACGCCGACCGGCTGCGGGCGGCCCTCGCCGCGGCCGGCGCCGAACCCGACCTGCTCCTCCCGCAGGACGCCGAACGCTTCGAGCCGGCCGACGGCGGCGGACCGCGGCCCGGACCGGACGACCCGGCGTACCTGATCTTCACCTCGGGCTCCACCGGCGAACCCAAGGGCGCCCTCATCCGCCACCTGGGCATGCTCAACCACCTGCTGGCCAAGGTGGTCGACCTCGACCTCACCCCGGACGACCGGGTCGCCCAGCTCGCCACCCAGTGCTTCGACATCTCGGTCTGGCAGCTGCTGGTCGCCTGGACCACGGGCGGCGCCACCGTGGTCTACGGCCAGGACGCCGTGGTCGACATCCCGGCGTTCCTGCACGGCCTCGCCGAGGACGGCATCACCGTGCTGGAGGTGGTCCCCTCCTACCTGGACGCGGTGCTCACCGAGACCGCCCAGCGCCCCGCCCCGCTGCCCCGGCTGCGGGTCAACCTGGTCACCGGCGAACCGCTGCCGCCCGCGCTCACCCGCCGCTGGTTCGCCCAGTACCCGGCGATCCCGCTGGTCAACGCGTACGGGCCGACCGAGGCCTCGGACGACGTGACGCACCACCGGATCGAGTCCGCGCTGGACGGCGTCCGGGTGCCGGTCGGCCGGCCGGTGCTCAACACCGGCATCCACGTGGTCGGCCCCGACGACGCGCTGCGCCCGCTCGGCAGCTTCGGCGAGATCTGCGTGACCGGCGCGGGCGTCGGCCTCGGCTACGTCAACGACCCCGACCGCACGGCCGCGGTGTTCCGGCCCAACACCCTCGACGACCGCTCCACGCTGCTGTACCGGACCGGCGACGTCGGCCGCTGGCTGCCCGACGGCATCCTCGACTGCGCCGGCCGCAACGACCACCAGGTCAAGGTCCGCGGCTACCGGATCGAGCTCTCCGAGATCGACGGCGCCCTGGAGCGGCTGCCCGGGGTCGACGGCGCGCTCACCCTGGCCCGCGAACTGGCCGGCGAGAAGCGGCTGGTGGCGTACTACACCGGCACCGCCGCCCCCGACCTGGAGGCCTTCCGGCGCGGCCTGGCCGCCACCCTGCCCGGCTACATGCACCCCGAGGTCCTGGTCCGCCTGGAGGAGTTCCCGCTCACCCCGAACGGCAAGACCGACCGCCGGGCGCTGGAGCGGCTGGAGGTCGCAGTGACCGGCCGGGCGTACGAGCCGCCCGCCACCGACGAGGAGCGCCTGGTCTGCGACCTCTTCGGCCGGGTCCTCGGACTGACCGCGCAGCAGGTGTCGGTCACCGACAACTTCTTCGACCTGGGCGGCCACTCGATCGCCGCGATGAAGGTCGCCGCGCTCTCCGACGGCCGGATCGGCCTGCGCACCCTGCTGGCCCGCCCGACCCCGCGAGGGCTCGCCGCGAGCCTGGCCGAGGCCGCGGCCGGCCCCCGGGAGCTGCTGGTCGACCTCACCGAGACGGCCGGCGCGGACGCGCCCGGGGCCGCGGCCACCGTGGTCTGCCTGCCCTTCGCGGGCGGCGGCGCGGTCAGCTACGTGCCGCTGGCCCGGGAACTGGCGGCCGGCGGCGAGGCGGTCCGGGTGCTCGGCGCCGAGCTGCCCGGGCGCACCGCCGCCGACCCCCGCCCGCACCGCCCGGTCGAGCACCTCGCCGAGGAGCTCGCCGACGCGGTCGCCGCCCGCGCCGCCGGGCCGGTCACCGTCCTCGGCCACTGCGCCGGATCGGCGCTCGGCCTGCTGCTGGTGACGGCGCTGCGCCGGCGCGGCACGGACGTCCGGGGCCTGCTGGTGCTCTCCAAGGTGCTCCGCTCGGCGGACCCCGCCGACCACACCGCCAACGAGGTGCTCGGCATGTCGGAGCAGCAGGTGCTGCAGTGGCTGGCCGACAACACCGGCCTGACCGAGGTGGACGGCTTCTCCGCCGCCGAACGGGCCGACCTGGCGGGCGCGTTCCGCTACGACACGGTGGAGGCCACCCGCGGCTTCCACCAGGCGCTGACGGCGCTGGCCGAGCAGCCGCTCGACTGCCCGGTGACCGCCGTGATCGCCACCGACGACCCGCTGACCGGCGGCCGCCCGGACGCCGCCGACACCTGGCGGGCCGTCGACCCGCAGGCCCGGATCGTGGTGACCGGCCACGGCGGCCACTACCTCAACACCACCAGGCCGGAGTTGATCGCCGGGCTGGTCCGCGAGAGCCTGGGCGGCCGACCGGCCGTGCCTGCCGTGCCTGCGGTGCCTGCCGCCGAACGCTGACGGCCGGCCACCACCACCGACGGCCGGCCGCCTGCACCGACGGCCGGCCGCCGGGCGGCGCCCCGAACGAAGGAGAACCCGACGTGAACATCCTGACCATCGTGCTGATGGGCGCGGTGACCTTCGCGCTGCGCTTCAGCTTCTTCGGACCGCTGAAACCGGAGAAGATCTCGCCCAGGATCGAACAGGCGCTGCCGTACGTCATGCCGGCCGTGCTGATGGCGATCATCGTGCCGTCGGTGCTGCTCGCGCCGCCCGCCGAACGCGGGCCGAGCTGGCTGACGCCCTACCTGGTCGGCGCGCTGGTCGGGTTCGGGGTCGGCGCGGTCAAACGGGACAACTTCTTCCTGGTGTTCGCCTGCGCGGTCGCGGGGTTCGCGCTCACCAAGCTCTTCCAGTGAGGCCCCCGCTGCCCGGCGGGACCCCGCACCACGACACGGAAAGGACGTCGATGACCACCGTCACCGTCACCGCCACGACCCGATCGGCGGAGGTGCGCAGCGGCGCGCTGGCGTCCGTCCCGATCGTGGTGGGCGCCGTCCCGTTCGGCCTGCTGTTCGGGGCGGTGGCGCAGCAGTCCGGACAGAGCCTGCTGGAGACCATGCTGCTCAGCGCCCTGGTCAACGGCGGCTCGGCGCAGATGATCGGCGTCGGCATGCTGTCCTCCGGCGCCGCCTGGCCGCTGGTGGTGCTCACCACCCTGGTGGTCAACGCCCGGCACGTGTTCTACTCGGCCGCCCTCTCGCCGTCCATCAAGCACCTGTCCGCCGCCTGGCGGGCCGTGCTCGCCTACGGCATGACGGACGCCATCTACGCGCTGGCCGCCAAGCGCTACCGGGAGCAGCCCGGTCCCGGCGAACAGCACTGGAACGTGCTGGCCGCCTCGGTCGCCGTGTACGCGGCCTGGCTGAGCAGTTCGCTGGCCGGCTGGCTGTTCGGCAGCGACCTCGGCAGCCTGGACGGCCTCGGCCTGGACTTCGCCATCTACGCCACCTACATCGGCCTGGTCGCCTCCTGCTTCACCAGCTTCCGGGCGGTGGCGATCGGCCTGCTGGCGGGCGCGCTGTCGCTGGCGCTGCACCACCTGCCGTACCAGAGCGGCCTGTTCTGCGCCACGCTGCTGGCCGCCGGTACGGCGACCGTCTGGGAGTCGGCGGTCCGCGGCCGGGCGGCCGCACCCGCGGCACCCGAGGCACCCGCCGAGGTCCCGGAGCACTGACCTCCCTCCCCACCCGTCACTTCCACCCTGGAGCCCATCATTTCTGCCGCACCGCAGTTCTCCGTCATCGGCGGAGCCGTCGTCAACGAGGTCCTGGACGGCGACCCGGCCGGGATCGTCGACATCGTGCGCCGCGCCTACCTCGCCCACGGCGAGCAGCAGAGCGTCAACCCGCCGAGCTACTTCCTGCGCTTCCCGGACCGCCCCGACTCGCGGATCATCGCGCTGCCGGCCGCCCTGGGCGGCGAGTTCGGCGTCGACGGCATCAAGTGGATCTCCAGCTTCCCCGGCAACATCGCCTCCGGGCTGCCGCGCGCCTCGGCCGTGCTGATCCTCAACGACCACGAGACCGGCTACCCGTTCGCCTGCCTGGAGAGCTCCATCATCAGCGCGACCCGCACCGCCGCCTCCGCGGCGCTCGCGGCGGCCGAGCTGCACCGCGACCGCGACCGCCCGCGCAGCATCACCTTCTTCGGCACCGGCCTGATCGCCCGGTACATCGAGAAGTACCTGCACGGCACCGGCTGGGAGTTCGACACCGTCACCATCTTCGACACCAGCGAGCAGTACGCCACCGCCTTCGCCGGTTACCTCACCGACCAGGGCCGCACCGCGCGGATCACCGTGGTACCGACCGCCGAGGAGGCCGTCCGCTCCTCGGACCTGATCGTCTTCGCCACCACGGCCGGCGCCCCGCACGTCCAGGAGCCCGCCTGGTTCGACCACAACCCGACCGTGCTGCACGTCTCGCTGCGCGACCTCTCACCCGAGATCATCCTCGCCTCGACCAACATCGTCGACGACATCGACCACTGCCTGAAGGCCGACACCTCCCCGCACCTGGCCGAACAGGTTACCGGCAACCGCGACTTCGTCACCGGCACGCTGTACGACGTCCTCCAGGGCAAGGCCGAGCTGCCCGCCGACCGCCCGCTGATCTTCTCCCCGTTCGGCCTCGGCGTCCTCGACCTCGCCGTCGGCGTCACCGTCTACCGCCAGGCCCTGCAGCGCGGCCTGGCCGCCCCGGTCGCCGACTTCTTCCACGACCTCAGCCGCTACGCCTGACCGCGCCGCGATACCTCACAGGCCGGCCGCGGACAGGATCCGGTCCATCCCGGCCGGCCCCAGCGCGGGGTTGGCAGCGGCATCGTCGGCCACCTTGGGGTCCTGATCGGCCAGCAGCTGCGCCAGCAGGTCCTGCGGGACCGCAGGATGCCGGGCGACGCCGCGGCGCAGGGCGGGCTCGGTGGCCAGCCGCCGCAGGTCCCTGGCAGGAAGTTGCGGATCGTACAGGGCGAGGCCGCGCACGGTCGGGCCGGGCTCGTCGGCGAACGTGCGCAGCCGGTGCCGGGGGAAGTTGGGATGCTCGACCAGGTGCGGCCCGGCCCCGCCCTCCTCGCCGTGGGCGCGCAGCAGACGTTCCAGGACCTTCGGCGGCGCGCCCGGCCGCCGGGCGGCGGTACGGCGGACCGCGAGCGCCGGGTCCTCGTCCAGCCGCTGCCAGGCCTCCTCCGGCAGGTCGGGGCAGGAGGCCAGTACCTCCCGGAACGGCGCGTGCGGGCTGTCCAGATACGTCATCCGCTCATCGAGCGGCGCCTCGCGCAGCCAGTCCAGCCTGGACGCACCCCAGGTCAGCGCCACCTTTGCCGCAAGAACCCCGTCCGCGCGGGCGGCCTCCAGGGACGCGTACAGCCGGGCCCGGGTCGCGGGGTCGACGTGGCGGCTCTGCGCCACAGCGACCTGCACGCCCGGGTCCGTGTGGTCCAGCAGCCGCGCGACCATGGCGGCCGTCAGGTGGGGGTTGGCCGCGACGGCCCGGACGGCCTGCGCGTCGCCACAAGCCAGGAGCCGTTCGAACTGGCCCCGATTGAGCGGGGCATAGGCCGCCACGTTGGTCCGCGTGGCGGGATCGGCCAGACAGCGGTCCGTCCATTCCACCGGGATCCCCGGCCGGCTGTGAAGGGTGGCGGCAGCCCGCACCCGGGGGTCGGGGTCGGCGAGCATTGCCGCCTGGACACCGGGAGGCCGGTCGTGCCAGGCCTGGGCGACCGCGACGCGCAGCAGTGGATCCGGCGCCCCGGCGAGCGGGGTCCGAAGCAGGCCGTAGGCCTCCTCCAGGGCAAGGATGCTCAACGTCACGCCGGAGCCCACCAGAGCGCGGACAAAGTTCGGGTAAGCGTCGCGGACCGCCGGATCGGGATGGTCCGCGATCCGGCGGCGCATCGCCGGGGAGAGCCGGTTGCGGCGCAGCGTGGCCACAGCGTCGGCGCCGCCGTGCGTGAGGAGGGCCTCGACCACGGGGTCCGCCAGCTCCCCGGGACGCAGCGCGATCCCGTGCCGCCCCGCCGCGCTCGCCGCCAGACGCACCAGTGCACCCTCCGGCGCCGCCGGATTGCGGCCCAGCCCGGACAACTGAGGGTGCTCGAGGCTCGTCATGCACCCAACCTAGTACCGGCCGGGGGTCCGCCCGGAGTGCGTCTCCGCTGCCGGAGTGTTAGTTTGCGGCGTTGTCACCAGGGCGAGATCAGGGGGAGACCAATGGCAGAGCAGCAGGCCCGGAGGGCGCCGCAGGTGCGGGAGGCGCAGGTGCTGCGCACCGAGCGGATCACCCCGCACATGGTGCGGCTGGTGCTCGGGGGAGCGGGGCTCGAGGGGTTCGAGGGGGCGGAGTTCGCCGACCAGTACGTCAAGGTGCTGTTCGCGGCGCCGGGTGTGACCTACCCGGAGCCCTGGGACCTGGGGTGGATCCGGGAGGAGCTGCCGCGCGAGCAGTGGCCGGTGTCGCGGACGTACACGGTGCGGGCCTGGGACGCGGCGGCGCGCGAGCTGACCATCGACTTCGTGGTGCACGGTGACGAGGGGCTGGCCGGCCCGTGGGCGGCGGCCGCGCAGGTCGGCGACACCGTGCGGTTCGGCGGCTCGAGCGGCGGCTACGTACCGGATCCGGCGGCCGACTGGCACCTGCTGGTGGGGGACGAGAGCGCGCTGCCCGCGATCGCCGCCGCGATGGAGCGGATGCCGGCGGGCGCGGTCATCCACGCCTTCGTCGAGGTCGAGGGTGCCGCGGAGGAGCAGAAGATCGTCACCCCGGACGGGGTTGCGGTCGGCTGGCTGCACCGCGGCGGCCGCGCCACGGGCGAGGCGCTGGTGGAGGCGGTCGCCGCCCTGGAGTTCCCGCCCGGCGGGGTCTGCGCCTTCGTCCACGGCGAGGCGGGCTTCGTGAAGGAGCTGCGGCGCCACCTGCGCCTGGACCGCGGTGTGCCGCGCGAGCGGCTCTCGATCTCCGGGTACTGGCGGCTCGGCCAGAGCGACGAGGCGTGGCGGGCCGGCAAGCGCGAGTGGAACGCCCAGGCGGAGCAGGAGCAGCGGAGCGCCTGACCTGCCGTCACCCGTGAGGCCCCCGCCCGGCCGCGGCGGGGGCCTCAGTGCCGTCCGGCCGCCGGATATGCCGGTCCGGAATGTCCGACAGCTGATCTAGGATCACCTCGATCGGCCGACCGGCCCGATCGGTGGAGCAGGAACAGGTCCGGAGCAGAGCGCAATGGGTGTCATCGTGGGTGCGGGGATAGCGGTACTGGTGCTGGCGCTGGTGGCGCTCGGACAACTGGTCCGGACCTCCAACCGGCTGGTCCGGCTGCGCAACCAGACCCAGGCGTCCTGGGCGCAGATCGACGTCCAGCTCCGCCGCCGGCACGACCTCATCCCCAACCTGGTGGAGACGGCCAGGAGTTACGCCGAGCACGAGCGCGGCGCCCTGGAGGCGGTCACCTCCGCCCGGGCCGCCGCCGTCGCCGGCTCGCTCGGCGCCGCCGAGCGGGCGGAGGCGGAGAACGCGCTGAGCGCCGGCCTCGGGCGGCTGCTCGCGCTGGGCGAGGCGTACCCGGAGCTCAAGGCGGACCGCCGGTTCGCGATGCTGCAGACGGAACTGGTCGCCACCGAGGACAAGATCGCCTACGCCCGGCAGTTCTTCAACAGCGCCGTGCAGAGCTACAACACCGCGCTGGAGACCTTCCCCACCAACCTGGTGGCCGGCTTCGGCGCGCACGTCCGCCAGGACTACTTCGAGACGGACGCCGCCGTCCGCACCGGCGACGCGGTCGCGATCTGATGGCCGGCACCACTCCTCCGCTGTGGACCGAGGTCACCCCGTCGGGCCCGCTGCCCGACTGGCTCACCGGCACCCAACTGGTGTGGGCCGCCGCCGCGGTGTTCGCCCTGTGGCTGCCGGCCTTCGCCGTGGCGATGCTCAGGACCCGCAACGGCGCCGTCGAACCGGACCCCGCCACCCAGGAGCTGGGCGCCGACCCCGAGTCACCGGCGCTGGTCAGCCTCCTCGGCGACCGCTGGCGGTCGGTGCGCAACGCCGCGCCGGCCATCCTGCTCGACCTCGCCGCACGCGGGCTGATCGAACTCCGCCAGCCCGGCAACGACCCCGCGGGCAGCACCGTCCACCGGGGACGCCGCCCGTCGGGCCCGCTCACGCCGTACGAGCAACTGGTCCTCGACCGGGTGGCGGGCCAGGCGGGTGCCTCCGGCGCGCCGATCGGGGCGATCGCGTTCCGCGGGGAGCGGTCCGCGGCCGCGTGGAACCGCGCCCTGCGCGGCGAGATCATCGCGGCGGCCCGCCGCCAGGGCCTGTCCCGGGCCCGCCTGTCCGCCCGCCTGACCGGCGTGCTGCGGGGCGTCGGGGCCGTTCCGGGGATCCTGCTCGGCCTCGCGGTCATCGCCGCCGAGCACCGGGTGGACGCGCCGCGCGCCCTGGCCGCCTTCGCCGTCCCGGCGCTCGCCGTGCAGGCCCTGCTCGCGCTGGCCAGGGGCGAGCGGTCCACACCGGCCGGCCTCGCCCGGGCCCGGCACTGGTCGGGCGTGGAGTCCTGGCTGCGGGCGCACGAGGAGTTCGCCGCGCTGCCGCCCGCCTCGGTCGCCGTCTGGGGCCGCTACCTCGCCTACGGCACCGCGCTCGGCGTGGTCAGCACCACCGGCCGCCTGCTGGGCTTCGACTCCGGCGACCGCCGGCTGGTGTGGTCCGCGTACACCGGCACCTGGCGCCAGGTCCGGGTGCGCTACCCGCTGCTGCGGCCGGCGTTCGGCGGGACGCCGGGCCGGCTGCTGCGGGTGGCGGCCGGGGCGGCGAGCGCCGCGCTCGGCCTCGCCCTCTTCGCCCACGTGCGCACCGCGGACTGGGTGACCAACCCGGCTCCGGGCGAGAACAAGGACGCGCTGCTGATCGGCGGCGGCTGGCTGTTCCTGCTGCTGCTCGCGCTCGCGGTGGCCGGGCGGCTGACCGTCGTCCGGCTGATGCTCCTGCTGCCGCTCCTCGGCGCCGTCGAGTTCGCGAGCACCCACGGATGGCTGCTGCACGCGCTGGACCACCGGGGCCCGCTGCCCGGCGAGACCGTCGCCATGGCCGTGCTCGGCGCGCTCACCGTGCTGTACCTGGTGCTGGCCGTGGCCGACGGCCGGGCGGCCCGGACGGTGACCGGCGAGGTGCTGCGGGTGGAGGCCGCCCGCACCCGGACCGGTGCCCACCACCTCGCGCTGGACGAGGGCGGCACGGACCGCACGGTCGCCTGGGCGCTCCCGCGCACGCTCGCCGCGTACCCGCCCGGCACGGCGGTACGGCTCTCGGTCTCCCCGGTCACCCGGACCATTCGCGCGCTGGAGGAGGCCGCCGGACCGGACGAGCCGGACGCGCCCCTCCGCGACTGGCTGTCGTACGCCGAGCCCGGCCCGGCCGGCGGCTGAACTCCCCAGGCGCGTCGGCCGACCGGGCGGGCGCCGGGGCCGACGGTCGAGGCAGTGGCCGGGCGTGTACGGGGGTGTCCGGCATGGGCGGGTGCCCGCTGCTCAGGAGGCGGGCCACGCCGTTCTGGGTGATCTCCACCCGGACGGTGCCGACCGGGCCTCGGCAGGGCCGCCGCCCGGGTCCACCCGGGACCGGGCGGCAGGCTGACTGATGGTCATCTCATAGGGCCACCAGCTTGGTTGCTCCGTGTACTGTCGGGTAACCTGACTGCCGATCACCCCGGCCACCTGCAGAGACTGGATCTCCCATGCGCAACCACACCCGGGCGGGCGCCGTCCTCGCCGCGTCCTTCCTCGCCGTCGCGGCCCTGGCGGTACCGGCCTCGGCCGCCACCGACGAGCCGGCCGCCGTCGCGGCCCGCAACGCCGGTCCGTCCTGCACCTCGCTGTCCAACGGCTCGCTCTGCGTGGGCATCATCGACGGCGGCCGCACCGTGAACATCGTCTACGGGAAGACCGGCGGCTCCGCGATCACCGTGAAGTTCGGCTACCGCAAGGGCAACACGACGCACCTCAGCAACGCCTACACGATGAAGAAGGGCGACACCAAGACGTTCCAGTTCAAGAACCAGGACCTGGGCTGCAGCACCATCTACGGCGTCCTCGCGGTCGAGGGTCAGGGCAACTTCGAGACGCCCGGCCTGCACAACACCGGCTGCTGACCCCCGCCGCCGGGGCCCGCCGTCCGCGGCCCGCCGTCCACCGCCCGCCGCGTGCCGTCCACCGCGGCGGGCGGCTCCGGTCTCAGCGACCGAACTTCGCCCGAGCGGCCGGGGTGACCGGGGTGAAGAGGTTGACCAGGTTGCCGTCCGGGTCACGCAGCAGCAGCGACCGGTTGCCCCAGGGCATCGTGGTGGGCTCGTTGACGAACTCCGTGCCCTGTCCCGCCAGCGCCGCGTGGAGCGCGTCGACGTCGTCGACCAGGAATTCGAGGATCGCGCTGCGGTTGGCAGCGGCCTCGGCCGAGCCGGGTGCGAAGAGCGGGACGGTCCGGGTGCTGCCGATGGCCAGCGTGGCCGCTCCCGCGGTCCCCGCCGTCGCCGCCGACCCTTCCGGCCCATCCGACCCTTCCGACCCTTCCGACCTCGGCGTGATCTCGGCGAAGTCCTCGGTGCTCCAGACGGCCGCCGTCCCGGTGACGCGTTCGTAGAACTCGACGAGGCGTGCGACGTCCTCGGTGATGACGCGGATGGAGATGAGGTGCATGGTGTGGCTCCCTGGATCGAATGAGTGGGCGACACGGACCACGCTAGAGCGGATACCGGACGGAATCCGCCCGGTATTCGCGAGAGAATCCCCGGTATGTCCAAACCGACCTCCCGCGTCCTCGCTCTGCTGGAACTCCTCCAGTCGGGCGGCCTGCGGACCCTCGCAGAGCTCGCCGACCGGCTGGAGGTGGACGAGCGCACGGTCCGGCGCTACATCGCGCACCTGATCGAGCTGGATGTCCCGGTGGTCTCGGTACGCGGCCGGTACGGCGGCTACCGGCTCGGCCCCGGGTACCGGATGCCCCCGCTGATGCTCAGCGACGACGAGGCCGTGGCGGTGGCGCTGGGGCTGGTCACCGGACCGGCGGGAGGGCCGGGGGGAGAGCCGGGGGCGGCCGCCACGGCGGCCGGGACGGCCCTGGCCAAGGTCCGCCGGGTGCTTCCCCGGCGATCGGCGGACCGGCTGGACGCCGTGCTCGGCTCGCTCGCCTTCACCGCCGCACCGCGCGGTGCCGACGTGGACAGCACGGTGCTGCTCGCGCTCGCGGACGCCGTCCGCCACCGCACACCGGTCGAGATCGGCTACACCGCCGCCGACGGACGGCGCAGCGTGCGCACGGTCCATCCGTACGGGCTGGTGGTCCACTCCGGCCGGTGGTACGTGTCGGCGGCCGACCCGGCCGTCGGCGAGGACCGGACCTTCCGGCTGGACCGGATCTCCGAGGTGCGCGGACGCCCGGGGACCTTCGAGCCGCCCGCCGGACCGGACCCGGCGGCCCGGGTCATGGCCGGGTTCGCGGAGGCCGCCTACCGGCACCACGTGGTGCTGCGGATCGCGGCGGCGCCCGAGCGGATCCGGACCTGGCTCCCCGCCAGCGTCGCGACCGTGGAAGGGCCCGCGGACCGCTCTGCGGACGGGCCCGCGGACCGGCCTTCGGACGGGCCTTCGGACGGGCCTTCGGATGGCGCGGGCGGCGGGTCTCCCGGGTGGTCCCGGGTGGAGCTCCGGGTCGAGCGGCTGGACTGGCTCCCGGCGGTGCTCGCCGCGATCGACGGGCCGTTCGTGATCGAGCAGCCGGACGAGCTGCGCGCGCTGGTCCTCGGGCTCGCCGACCGCCTGGCGTCCTCCGCCGGCCGGGACGCGGCGGGCGGGGTGCGACCGCCGAGTGGCGAGCAGCAGAGCGGTGAGGCGCGGCGGACCGGTGAGCAGTGATCGGCGTCCGGGGGCCGTCGCCGACGGGCGGCGGTCCCCGGACGCCGGAGGTCAGCGGGCGCTGCCGAGGTTGCGGTCCCCTTCGGCGCCTTCGAGCATCAGGGTGGTCTCCTCGACCCTGCGGAAGCGGCCGTCGGGGGCGAACTCGGCGAACAGGTACACCTCCATGCGGACGGTCGACCCGTCGACCTTGGTGACCGTGACGGTGTGGCGGTCCGCGTAGCGGTCGCCGTCGACGAGTTCGTCGTGGACGGTGACGGTGCCGTGGGCCACCACTTTCCGCAGGTGGGCGATGTGGGTGAGGAACCCGGTCCGGTCGTCCCAGCGCCCGTCGGTGCGCTGACGGTAGTCGGGGGCGAAGTGCCGGTCCGCGGCCTCGTCGAGGTCGAGCCCCGGGGTGAGGAGCAGGTCGGTGAGGGCGGCGCGGATGTCGGTGCGGTTCACGGGGGTTCCCTTGGATGCGCGGGGAGTGCCCCGCATGACTGACCGGGCGGAGTGGACGGCTGCCCGAGGTACGGCCAGGAACTGTACCGGAATAAGCGTGCCCTGCACACGCTCATTTCGGCGGGTGCGGGGCGTCCGGCTGCCTTCGCCGGGTTCTCGTCGGGTGCTACTGGTCGGAGTAGCTGAGGTCTCCCACCGTCCAACTGCTCACTTCCGCCAGGGCGATGCGGTACATGCCGCCGGTGTGCGGCAGGCCGAAGCTGCCCTGGAGGATCCTGGCGAGGTGCAGGTGGAGGTGGGTGATCTCCCCGGTGCGCGGCCCGGGCGTGCCGGCCGGGCCGTCCGTACCGTCGGCCGGGGCCGCGAACAGGGTGCCGAACGGTTTCAGGTGCTCGGAGGTGGCCAGGACCTCCGCGACCCGCTCCCGCCACACGCTCTCCGGGGCGAGCCGGCCGGTGATGACCGCGCCGGGGACGACGACGGTCAGTGGCATCTGATTGCTGTGCTCGGACTCCACCATCGAGGCGATTGCGACGAGCAGCTCATCGGGGTGCGACATGGGCCCGAGGATAGCCGCTGGCTCCGGCGTCCGTGCGCCGCCCGGGGGTAGCCTCCGGACATGCGGCACCATGATCTGGTCGTCCTGGGCGCGGGTTCCGGCAACGCGGTGATCGACGACCGCTTCCGCGGCCTCGACGTCGCCATCGTCGACGAGGGACCGTTCGGCGGGACCTGCCTGAACCGGGGCTGCATCCCCAGCAAGATGCTCGCCCACACCGCGGACGTCGCGGACACCGTCCGGGAGGCCGGCCGCTTCGGGGTGGACGCCGCCCTGTACGGCCTGCGCTGGCCGCAGGTGCACGACCGCGTGTTCGGGCGCCTCGACCGGGACGCCGCCGAGGGTGAACAGGGCCGGCGCGCCTCGGACTTCGTCACCGTGTACCGCGGCCGGGCCCGCTTCACCGCGGAGCGCACCCTCGTGGTGACGGCCGGCCGGGACGAGGTCCGGATCCGGGCCGACCGGGTCGTCGTGGCGGTCGGCAGCCGCCCGGCGGTCCCGCCGCCCGTCCGTGACAGCGCTCTGCCCTACGAGACCTCGGACACGGTGATGCGCCGCCGGACGCCGCCGCGGCACCTGGCCGTCCTCGGCGGCGGCTACGTCGCCGCCGAGCTGGCCCACGTCTTCCACGCGGCCGGCAGCCGGATCACGGTCATCGAGAAGCACTCGACCCTGCTCCCGGCCCAGGACGAGTCGGTGTCCCGGGCGTACACCCGCCTCGCCGCCGCGCAGTTCGACGTCCGCACCGGGGTCGCGCTCACCCGGCTCGACGGCGAACCGGGCCGCCTGCGCCTGCACCTGGACGACGGCTCCGCCGTGGAGGCCGACACCCTGCTCGTCGCGGTCGGCCGGATCCCGAACAGCGACACCATCGACGCCGCCCGGGGCGCGGTCGCGCTCCGGGACGACGGGCGGATCGTGGTCGACGCCCACCAGCGGACCACCGCCGAGGGCGTCCTCGCGCTCGGCGACGTCTGCACCCCCGTCCCGCTGAAGCACGTGGCCAACCGGGAGGCCCAGGTGGTCGCCCACAACCTGCTCCACCCCGACGACCCCATCACCGCCGGCCACGACGCCGTGCCCGCCGCGGTCTTCACCCGGCCCCGGATCGCCCAGGTCGGCCGCACCGAGCAGGAGTGCCGGGAGCGCGGCCTCGACTACCGGACCGCCACCCGCCGCTACGCGGACACCGCCTACGGCTGGGCGGCGGAGGACACCACCGGATTCTGCAAGGTGATCGCGGACCCCGGCACCCGCCGCCTGCTGGGCGCCCACCTCCTCGGACCGCAGGCGCCCGCCCTGATCCAGCCCCTGGTGGTGGCCATGAGCCTCGGCATCGACATCCCCACCCTGGCCGGGACCCCGTACTGGATCCACCCCGCACCGACCGAGGTGGTGGCCAACGCCCTGCTCGACCTCGGCCTCTGAACCCTGCGCGCGACGGCCGGAGCCCGGGTCCGCCACGGAGGGCGGGGCCCGGGCTCCGGCCGTCCGCACGGACGCGGGCGGCGACGGGTCAGACGACCGGGGCCGCGGGTCCGCCGGCCGGACGCCTGCGGCGGCGGGTGGCGGCATGCGTGAGCGCCAGCGCCACCAGGGCGGCTTCGCAGACCAGCGCGGCGGGCACCAGGTAGCTCTGCCACTGCGTCAGATCGTCGGCGAGGTCCGGGAAGACGAGGCTGCCGGAGATCAGGTAGCCGGTGATGGCGGACCCGCCGACGGCGGCTCCGGCGATCCAGACCCAGGGCGCGTCGCGGAGGACGAGCAGGACGGCGAGGAGCAGGCACAGCGCCGCGACGGCGGTGAACACGGCGTCCGCGACCGGGTTCTGGCCCCAGTGCGGGAGCACGAGCGGCAGATGGAGCGCCCCGGTCGCCAGGAGCGCCACGGCCGCCGGCCACCGCAGCGGCGAGCGCGTCCGGTGGCCCCGGACCCGTACCGCGGGCCGCGGCGCGGCCGCCCGCCCGGGCGCCCGCCCGTCCGCGGACCCGGCGGGGAGCCCGGCGTACGGGGCCGGTGCCGGTGCCGCCGTGGCCGGGGCGGACAGCGCGGACGGCTCGAACGGCGCCGAGGGCCCGCACAGCCCGGACGGCTCCGGCAGCTCGACCGGACCGGTCGGCCGGAGCACGTCGGGTACGGGCTGCAGGAGTTGGGCGAGATGGGCGACGTCGGCGACCGGGCGCAGCGCCGCCGCGTCGCAGAGCGCGGCCCGGATGCCGCTGTCGGGTTCCGCGGCCAGCAGGACGGTCAGGCCGGCCACCTCGTCCGGGGGTCTGGTCAGCACCGCCGTCCGCAGGATGGCATCCGCCCCGGCCCGGTCCCGGGGCCGCAGCAGGGCGAGCAGCCGGACCAGCTCCTCGACCGGCCGGCCCGCCAGCGCCCGGTGCAGGGCCGGGGTCAGGGTCGGTGTCCGGTCCGGCTCCAACTGGACCAGCAGGTCGGCGACTTCCTCGACCGGACGGCAGGCGGCCGAGTGCATCAGCGCGGCGGCGAGGTCCTCGCCGGGCGGGATCGCAGGGAGCAGGTTCGCGCCGGGAGGGTCGGGGAGAAGGTCGAGGTCGGGGGCAGGTATGACGCCCGTCCCGGCGTTGGGCGCGGGAAGGGACAGCGGGCGAACCATCAGGTCTCCTGGATCGGTGGAACGACGAGTCGAAGGAAGGACGAGCCGGCCGGCCGCCTCGACGGGCGGCGCGCATGCGAACGGCCAGGTCCGATACCCAGCCTGTGCCCAGGCCCGCCCTACGCCACCCGGACGCGGTCAAACGGGCGACGGCCCGCCGGCCCGGGCCACCGGCCGGTCGGGGAGATCGGCAGACCGGTGCGATTGGGCGGCCGGGCACGGGGCAGGCGAGGTGGTGAACGGAAGGTGATCGGGGTGGACGGTACGGATGTGTTCTGGTGGCTGGCCGGGGCGGTCGTCGTCGCCTCCCTGGCCGTCGCGGCCGTCCTGGCGGTCAGGCTGGTCCGGGCCCGCCGACTGCTGCGCTCGTCCGGTGTCCCGATGTCGACGAAGGTCCTGTTCTGGGCCTCCCTCGCCTATCTGGTCTGTCCCGTGGACCTGCTGCCGGACCCCGTCCTGCTGGACGACATCGGCTTCCTGCTCGTCGCGCTGGGCTCCGTGCACAAGGCCGCCCTCCGGGCCGGTGCCGGACCCGCCGCCCGGCGGGCGGACGGGTCCGACGGCCCGGGACCGGAGCGGCCCGGGCCGTGGTGAGGCGTCCCGGCGCGGGAGGCCTCACCCCCGGTCACCACGGGACGGTCTCGCCGTGGCGGTCGAGGAACCGCAGACCGGGGAGGCCGGCCTGGGCCTCGAGGACGTCGACGACGGCCGGGATGCTCTGCCGGGGGAGGAGGGGCGCGTCGGGGCCGCCGAGTTCGGTGCGGTTGTGGCCGGGGTCGATGAGCAGCTTGGTGCGCCCGTCGTCGGCGTAGCGGGTCGCGTAGCTGCGCATCAGCTGGTTGAGCGCGGCCTTGCTCGCCTTGTAGAGCTCGTAGCCGTCCTCGGTGTTCAGCGAGATGCTGCCCTGCTCGGAGGACATCACCGCCACTGTCCCGCCGGGTGCGACGGCTCCGCGCAGCGCCTCCAGCGCGCGCATCGGGCTCAGCGCGTTGGTGACCATCACCTCGGTGAACATCTCGGTCGGGACCTCGCCGATCGGCAGGTTCCCGCGGTCGATCGCGGCGTTGACGAAGAGCAGGTCGAGGCGGTGTCCGGCGAGCCGGCCGCGGAGCGCCGCCAGCTGGTCGGGGCTGGTCATCTCCAGGGATTCGATCGTCAGGCGCCCGTTCCGGGCGAGGGCCACCGCGTCCAGCTCGCTGCCGGCGCCGCGCGTCGTGGCGATGACCTGCCAGTCGCGGCGGGCGAGTTCGTCGGCGAGCACGAGGCCCAGCCCTCGGGAGGCGCCGATGACGAGCGCCCGGCGGCGGTGCGGGGTGACGGGGACGGACATGGGCGTTCCTTCGCTGTGGGGAGGCATGGCGGGGACCCGCCGTGCGATTCGCCGCGCGGCGGAACCCCAGACTAGACGCAACGTCTCGTCTAGACGAGACGTTGCGTCCAGTTCGGTTCCGGCCGTCGGGGCGGGTAGGGTGTGCGGCATGTCCGCCCCGAACCCTCCGGCCCCGCGGGCGCGGTCCGGCAGCCGGCGCGACGAAGCCGCCCGGCTGGCCGTGCTCCACGCCGCCGACGACCTGCTGGTCGAGCACGGCTTCGGCGCCCTGACCGTCGAGGCCATCGCGCGCCGGGCCGGCGTCGCCAAGCAGACGATCTACCGCTGGTGGCCGTCGAAGACCGAGATCCTGCTCGACACGCTCATCGAGGACAGCGACAAGCGCCTCCCCGTTCCGGTGGACGGGTCCGGTGTGGAGGGCATCCGCGCCTACCTCCGCGGGTTCGCCCGGTTCGTCACCCGCGACCCCGCCGGCAAGGTCCTCCTGGCGCTCCTCGCCCAGGCGCAGCACGACCCCGGCACGGCGAAGACCTTCCGCCGGCGCTACCTCGACCCCCGCCGCGGCCTGGAACGCGAGATGCTCGCCCGGGCGGTCGAGGCCGGGGAGGTCGCGCCGAGGCTCGGGCCCGACGCCACGATCGACGCGCTCGTCGGCCCGATCGTCTACCGCGCCCTGACGGGGGCGAGCATTCCCCGCGGCCTGGTGGACACCCTGGTCGAGGACCTGCTCAGGCCGGCCTCGGGCTGAGCGCCCGTCCGCCCCGGTCGGTCCGGTGCGGTACGGCCGAACGGCCCGCCGTCAGTGGCCGAGCCGGTCGGCGGCCTCGGCCGCCTTCTCGACCTGGCGCGGGGCGTCCAGCCGCTGCCGGGCGTAGAGGACGCCGAGGCCGAAGACCGCGGCGCCGTCGGGCAGGGGTGTGGCCGCGGCGAGGTCGGCGAGTGCCCGCTCGCCCATCACACCGTCCTGGTGGGCCCCCAACGGCCTCTGGATCCGCTTCATCCGGTCGACCGTACGGCCGGCGGGGCCGCCGACGAGTGAGCCGACGCTCTCCGCCGCGTACCGGGCGCGTTTGGCCGCCTTGCGGGCGCGGTGGAGTTCCCCGTCCCGCCGCGAACCGGGCGGCAGGGCGAGGGCGGTCCGCAGCCGGCGGGCCGTGCGCCGCCGCTGCTTGCGCAGCATCCGGCGGGCTTCCGAACGGCCTTTCGCGGCCCGGCCGTTCAGCGGCGGCCGGGTGGCGAACCGCTCGAGTTCGTCCAGCAGCGCGTAGTAGCGGCGCCCGTCCATCACCCGCAGAACGGCCCGGTGTGCCTTCCGGTAGCGGGCGTCGAACCGGACGCGGATCTCCGCGCCGACCGCGGCGGGGTGGGCGGCGGGCGGCAGCTCCGCCGCCTGCTCGCCGAGACGCTGGGCGAGCACCTCGGCGTCCCGGGCCCCGCCCAGCGCCCGGCCGAGCCGCCGGAGTTCACGGTCGAGGTGGTCGGCCGGGGCCCGGTCGAGGATCCGCCGGTGCGCGGCCAGCGCACTGCGCAGCCGCCGGACGGTCACCCGCATCCGGTGCACGGAGTCCGGCTCGTCCATCCGTACGGCCGGGTCGAGCTCGCGCAGCGCGGCGGCCTGGGCCCGCAGGCAGTCGGTGAGCGCCGCCCCGACGGACCCCGGCCGGGCGCCGCCGCCGGACGGTTCGGCCGGGCCCGGTACGGGGCGGGCCGGGGTGGCCGCCAGGCGGTCCGCCAGGGCGCGGCCGAGTTTGGACCCGGCCGAGGACTGGTGGAGCCCGCGCCGGAGCAGTCGCGCCTCGATCTCGTCGAGCAGCGTGCGGTCCCCGGCGGCCAGCTCGACCTCGGTCTCGACCCAGGTGGTGGTGGACCGCCCGGCGGGACGGCCGTCGGAGCGGGCCGGAGCCCCGAGGAGTTCCGCGGAGACGGTGTCGCGGGTCAGTTCCGCCAGGGTGCGGTCGCGCTTGTCGACCAGCAGGGTCAGGTCACGTCTGGTCCGCAGATGGGCGACGGGGGCCACCTGCTCGCCCCGGGCATCGGCGCGGGTCCGTGCGACCAGCTCCGCGGGCAGCCGGCGGGCGTCGCCGTTGCGGCTGCCGTCCGGTCCGAGGGGCAGCCGGGTCTCCGTCCGGCTGCCGTCGGGCCCCGGCGTCTTCAGGTGCCAGCCGGCATCGGGTCCGCCCGTCCGCCGGCGCAGGGTGATGCCCCGGCGCAGCAGGTGCAGGTCGGGGGTGTCGTAGTAGACGGCGTCGAGCTTCAGGGTTCCGCCGGCGCGCAGGCGCGCGACGTGGGACAGCCCGGCCGCCGTGAGCGGCCGGTCCACGGCGCCGTCGTACTTGCGTTCGATCTCCTCGTGCACAGTCGCCATACCGGGTCGTCTGCCCGGGTGCGGTGGATCGAACCGCCCGTCGCCGGGCGGGCCGGTGCCGCGGCCGTCCGGGTGTGCACGGCCGTGCCGAGGGCAGGCGCGGGCCCGGGACCGAGGGGCGGCGGCGGCTCCGGTACCGCCGGTGGACCGGCGGTACCCGGGTTTGCCGCGTCGTTCACGGGCAAGGCGAGCGGGCGGCGCGGCGTGAGCGTGCGCCGCGTCCGAGTCAGACCGTCCCGCACCGACCGGAGGCTGGTAGCGATGAAATCCGAAGACGACGACCGGCTCGGCGGGCCCGAGGCCCGCGGCAGCGCCGCGCACCCCGGGCTCGGCACGCCCGTACCGGACGACCCGGAACTGCTGCTCGGGGACGCCCTGGCCGCCCAGGACCTGCTGGGCGTCGGGCCGACCCCGCCCGCGGACGTGCCCGCGGACGTGCCCGCGGACGACGGCCACTCGCTGCTGGAGCGGGCCCGCGAGTCGGTCGGCCGGGTGACGGCCGCGGCCGTGCACGCCGGTGATGCCGGCCTGGGACGGGTCCGGCACGCCGCTGAGCAGGCCGCCGGGCGGGCCGCCGAGCGGGCCCGGTTCGGGGAGCCGCCGATGGCGTTCCAGGACTGGCCGGCGCCCGGGCGGCCCGTCCGGCGCAGCCCGTACCTGCTGGGCGCGGGGCTGACCGCGGGGGTGCTGATCGTCTGGGCGGTGCTGCGGCGCCGCCGCTGACCGGTCGGCCTCCCGCTGCCCGCCGCCCCCACCCGTCGGAACCGTCGGAGGAGTGTCCGAGATGATCCGTCCGAGTGACCCCGTCCCGCCGAACCCGACCCCCGCGCCCGGCCCCGGCGGCCCCGGACCCGGCCCGCTGCCAGGCCCGGCGCCGACGCCGGGCGGACCCGACCCGGTGCCGCCCGAGCCCCGCCCGGAGCCCGGGCCGCCGGAGCCCGACCCGTGGCCGCCCGTGCAGCCGCCCCCGCTCCCCGGCCCCGAACCGGCGCTCCCGCCCGCAGCCGCGGGCTGACGGGCAACCGGGACCCCGGTCCCGGCCACCGAGATCCCGGTCACCGAAAGCGGCGCCCGACGCGCGAGTTGCGTCGGGCGCCGCTTCCCCATCCCCAGACCCCCCCCCCCCCAACCCCTTC